>CAZEZY010000020.1:0-25195 GCA_964516635.1 uncultured Tepidimonas sp.
CTGGAGGCCAATGTCCGTTGACGCTGCTTACGCTGCACATCCGTCTCCTGAAACGGCAAGTCCAGGCTTTAGGAAGCCTTACTATCGGGCAAGGTAGATGGGTCTGCGTTACGACGCTTGCTGGCAGACGCAATCTCCACAGTCACAAGCCGCTGCAGCCGTTCCGGGTTGAGGTCCATGCCCGATTGTGACTTGTCACCACCGCATGAATCGATCGAATCTTCACCCAATGCGTCCAAACAGGCCCGTTGCGCTGCACGGGTTTACCGCGATCTGCCCCAGGCCGATGGGCACCGGAATGAGCGAAGTTTTTTGTCAGAACCGCCCTTGACTTCCAGACCTTCCATGAGATTCTGGAATGAGGATTCAACAGACAATGACATACCATGAATGCACATCAGACGGATCAAGCAGCAGAGATGACAGGCGGCAAAAAAGCGGAGGCTGATCATGAAGAGGTGGGCGATGCCAAGCGCCGTGCCTGGAACCAGGCGTTGTTGCGCTACTGCGAACTGGACACCCTGGCGATGGCGATGATCATTCAGGGATGGCGCGCCTGGTTGTGAGATTAACAAGGAGGGAGAACGATGTACTGCATACACTGTGGCCAACCCCTGGACCCGCAGGGCCGGTTTTGCGCAACCTGTGGCAAGCCGGTCAACGGGCTCGATGCCCAACCCGAACCGGTGACCGATTTCACGCAAGCATCCCAGGCGGTGCTGAAAGGTCAGGCAACGCCGGGTTTATCGCCGGGTGGAGAAGCGGACGCGGTGGCCGTCGATCAGGTCCGCCCCTGGGTGCGTTACTGGGCCCGCATCATCGACATCGTGTTCTGGGCATTCCCGGGCGGTTTCATGCTCGGCATGCTGGCTCCGCAGTTCGCGCTCAGCACCGAACCCGGCAACGACTATCTGGTTGGCATGGTGGTGTTGCTGATGTGGGTGTTTGTGGAGCCCCTGTGTCTGGTGGTTTTTGGCACGACACCGGGCAAATCCCTGTTGCGCATCCGGCTGGTTTACAACAGTGCAGGGCCGCTGACCTACAGTGCAGCGATGGCCCGCAGCCTCAAGGTCTGGTGGCGAGGGATGGGTGCAGGTGTACCCCTTGTCAGCCTCTTCACCCTGATCACGGCTTATCAGCGCCTCAAGCGCAACCAGCGAACCAGCTGGGATGCCGAAGGGGGATTCATGGTCCAGCACGGCAAGATTGGCTGGCCCAGGGTCTTGCTTGCGGTGGCGCTGCTGTTTCTGTACTTCTTCCTCATCGGTGTTCTGGAGGCGATGCAAGGTTGACACATGTCTGTTCAAGGCTGATCGGTGCCATTCAAACGCTTGCGACGAATGTCTGCAGTCTTACCAAGCAGACATCGGGCTGGCAGCCGATTGGCCGATGTGCTCAATCACGAGTTTCCCGCGAGGCCTTCAGCTTGTCTGACGCCCCAGCAACAGCAAAACCCCGAAACCACGCCCCCACCGGAGTGAACTACTCAGTCGGCGTTGCCCAGATGTCGGGTCAGAAACGACAGAACACGGGGGAAAACATCGGTGGCGGCGCGTTGCCCGATGAATATGTCGGCGTGTCCATAGCCAGGAATCAATGCCAATTCGTGCCTGCCTGGCGCCACCTGTTCGAGCCGTTGGTGGCACAACACGTTGGAATCGCCAAACAAGGCATTTTGCCCACCCGCCATCAACAACACAGGCGTTGTCACCTTGTGCGCATGTTCCATGTAGTTGTTGGGCAACTGCCTGTGGCGCACATTCCTGGGGTCGAACTTGACCGCTGAGTTGTTGGCTTTCAACATCTTGAGCACGTGGCGGTAATAGTGCACGCCACTGCCACCAAACAAGTCACCCACGCGCCTGTGGGTCAGATCACTGATGTTTTCGTGCCGGAACAACACAGGTTTGCCCACGCCCCACATAAAGCTGGTCATGTGGCAAGCGGGCACGTCACACTCGCGGTGCGCCAATGAAACGGCCTTGGCCAATAACTTGCCAGCAAACCACCCCGGCTGCCGCCCCCAGTTCGGGTTAAGGCTGTCGACCCCCAACACGGATTCGGCCAAAAACGGGCCCACATGCAATTTCATGTAGGCGGCCCGATTGACTTTGGGTGTCAAAGCAACGCCATTCAACACCATGGAAGCCACATGGCTGAGCACCCCGCCAAACAGGCTCATGGCCATGGACAATGCCCCCAGACAATGCGCCACCACATGGATGCGAACATCAGGCCCTGCGGTCTTGACGATTTCGCTGATGGCGGCCGGGTTGTCAAACAGCGCGACATCGTCCACCGTGTAGCGATGGCGGGTCAGGTTGTAGGGGTGGCGGTTGCTGATGCGCCCATCCAGAATCCAGACATCGCCAAAGCCAGCGTCAAGCAGACAGTTGGTCAGGTTGGTGTGCTCGGGCATGATGAACATGTCACTGGACGCGGTCAGTCCGGGCACCAGCAACACAACATCGCGGCTGGGTTCACGGGTTGCCCTGAGCATGCTGATACCCAGCCCGTCTGCGGTGTTGAACGGGTGTACCGTCACTTTGGCACGTTCGATGCCCTCGAGCGTGTGGAGCGGAATTTCGCGGTATGAAGGCTCCAGGCGGTGTCGGCGCGGCAGGCCGTGCACGTCCCACAGTTGTCCAGCAAAAAAGCGGCTGAAGGCCTCAATGGCAGCCAGACGCTGCTTCAATGTTGGGGCTTCGGATCTGAATGTTGACAATTGCCGTAAAAAATCGGCCACACCAATATGCATGATGCCCGCACCCAAAATTCGGGCAGCGGGTTCATTGGCCAGGGTGATGTGCCCCTCAAGCAAGCTGACGTACAGCGTAGTAGTGTCTGCCCAAAGGTCAGGGCCTGCGTCATTGCGCACCTCCTTGTAACCACTCAAGGTGACTGGCTGCCCCTCCTGGCTCTCCAGAAACAAGCGGTACTTCATGGTCCGAAGGTTGGCGTCCCCACTGGCCACAAACAAATTGAATGTGCCCTTCAACACGGGCAACCGGCCACCCAGCCATGGGCAATCCACATAGCCGACTGCCGTGGCTTCGTGATCGGCTTGCTGCACAAAGCGCTCCACGCTGTCTATGCGCATGGTCAACCTGAACGACAACGCATGGCCCGCTTGGCGCCCCCGTTCTGCGCCCTCTTGCGGCGTGATTTGCCCAGGAAAGGCGTAGCCAGACATGTCCTCGGTAAACAACAATTCAGCTGGCATGGTCATTCTTTGCACCCCAAAGTCGCGTCTGGCGGTGTTCCGGTGATGTCTTCGCACACCCACTCCGCCAAAGCGGCAATTGTCGCGCTGGGGTTGGCGCCGACTGCAGTGGGCAGCAGTGCGCCATCCACCACATACAGGTACTTGTAGCCAAACAACTGACCTCGTTCACCATCGCGCGCACTGGTCACACCTGTTTGCGGCGTATCGCCCAACGCACACCCGCCCAATGGGTGCACGGTGATGTTATTGCGCAGCGGCCAAGACCACGTGGGTTGAGGCACGTAGGCACGGGCGCCTACAAAAGTTGCGAATCGCCGACCGCACGCCAACATGGCGTCATACAACTGCCGGCTGCTTGCCTGCGGCCAATCCAGAGCCAACCGACCCCGCTTGAGGTGCAACACACCGTCGCCCGCGTCTTTGCCCATAAATAGCAACACACTGCTTCGGTACGACAGATCACCCTGGAACAACTGCGACAAATAGTCCACCACCGATCCACTCCATTTGCCGCCATTGACGGTTTGAAACAGGCGCCGCCACCACATACCCAGCAAGCCTGTGCCGCGCCTGATGATTGAACGAATACCCAGTACCGGCCGCAAGCCCTCGATGTACCAGGCCAGAAAGGGCGGGTACGAGGCATCTTCCAGTTGGAAAGCGGCTGCGCCGGGCTTTGGCTGCGCCAGGTCATAGTCAACGAATTGGGTGATCACCGGCCCATGGGTTGCATCCACCGCCTTGTCGCCATCCACCGCCAGAGCGACAAAGTCCCCATTGCCCGAAAAACGCCTGCCCAGCTGGGCACTGATTCGAGGCAAGACGCCATATTCATCGCGGCAGCGCAACAGCAACTCATTGGTGCCCAAGGTGCCTGCGGCCAGCACCACACGCTGCGCATGGACCGAATGTGTTTGACCTTGGCTGTCGACGTAATCCACGCAATAGCCCCACTCTCCTTGATGGGTGCTGTCGGGCAAGCCTTGCGCATTCAGTGGGGTGATTTTGGTGGCTGCGCAACCGGTGCTGATGTGCGCACCGTGCACATGCTCGGCCACATGCAAATAATTCAAGTCCAACGTGTTCTTTGCATGCACATTGCATCCAGCAATGCACTCGCCACAATAGGTGCAAGATGATTGAACTGCGCCGTAACGGTTCACTTGCTGAAGGCCCATCTCCAGCGGCTCACCCGCACCTGCCGCGTAGGCGTTGCCAAAAAAAACACAAATATTGGCTGGCTGGCTGATGCGCCCCTCGGCCGCAGCAAACGAGGCAAAAAGTGCCTTTCTGGACACCTCTCTTCTTGGCGCGCCCGCCGCATCTGGCAACACGTTGGCCCCTAAAACCGACTGGGCCACGTCGTAATAAGGCGTTAAGCGGTCACGATCCAATTCGCTGGGCCAACCTTGGGCAAACACACCGTGTGCTGCTGGCATGAATACATTGCCGTAAATGAGCGAGCCACCCCCGTATCCAGCTGCCACGACTGCATCCATGCGTGCGAAATTTCGAATGTCGTAAAGCCCATTGAGCGTGCGAACTTCGCCCTGCCTGTGAGCCCAGAAATTGGCCGCGAATGCATTGGGGCTGCGGGGAAATTCGCCCTTTTCGTAGCGATTGCCACGCTCCAGTACCTTTACACGGCCTGGCCAGCGCTGCGCCAGACGGCATGCGGCAACTGCCCCCCCAAACCCACTGCCCACCACCACCGCTTCCAGCATACAAAGCCCTTGCAAACACTGACACGCAAAGCAACAGACTTGCTGGTGCTTCATCCAGCGGGTTAGGATACAACCTGAACCCACAAATACACCATACACCCGTGCCAACTGAAGGCCAGCGTCACATCCCAGCCTCATGGCGCCTCAATGCCCAGCAATTGTTTGGTGTGGGTGAGCAAGACATCTTGCCCGACAACGACCGGCGAAAAAACACACTGACATTCGCTCTCATTGGCTTGGTGGTTTTGGGCATTTGGGGCACATTGAACCGCACATTGCACCCCGACGACAGCAGGCTCCTCAGCCTGGGGGCTTGGCAGTTGGCCTCTTCGGTGGTGCTCATGTTGCCTGCAACTTGGCTGGCCGCCACCTACCAAAAACCCATCTGGAGCGAAAACCTGTTGGTTTTTTCCGGCTTTGTCATCTTCAACTTCAACAATGTGTTCGGCGGCCAAGCGGGCGATGCCCTTTATTGGTCATTTGTGTACCCGTATCTGGTGTTCTTTTTGCGTGGCCAAAAGGTGGGCTGGGTGGTGGGTCTGCTGTTTTCAGCCACTGCGCCCCTGCTCCTCATTTACAGCAGCAGCCACTGGGACTTATGGACCTACCGAACCGACGAAGTGATTTTTTACGGTGTCGCCTACAGCTTCAACGTGCTGACTGCCGCGCACTTCAATGTGTTGAGGAGTGTGTTTCAAAAAAGGTTGTGGGACGAAGTGGCCTTCAATACGCACGAAGCCCGCAAACACCTTGAAGCACTCCGCTACAACGCCACCCACGACCTGGGCACCCAGCTATTCAACCGGCAAGGACTGATCGAAAAACTCAATGGTTTGCTTGCCCAGCCTTCAACCCCACAGGGCAGCGTTTTGACACTGGTTCGATTAAAGCTGGAGCGCGTCTCGGAACTGCGCAGCATCATCAGTGAATCCGAGATCGACCATGCAATGCGTAAACTGGCCGACCAACTAGAGAATAGTCAAGCCGGATGGCTGTGCAACAGCCGCACCCGTCACGACGAATTGACCTTGGCCATGCAATCCGCAAGCGATGCAGTGGCACATCTGGAACTCCTCAACAGCTTGGATCACCTGGACTTCACCCACTCCAGCAGTGACTTTTCCCTACACGAAGAATGGGTGTGTGGCATCGCCACCAGCACCATCACCGCAAGCACCGACGTGACCGATCTGCTGCGCAAAGCAGATATGGCCCTGCTCCATGCCCAAAGCAAAGGCGAACGCTGGAGCCTTTACGATGCCGCACTCGACCACTCGATTTTGCGCCGCAACCGAGTTTACGAACGCCTGCGCACCGCTGTGCATCATCAGCAAATGGCTCTGCACTACCAACCGCAAGTCGATCTCAAGACCGGCAGACTTGTTGGTGCAGAAGCTTTGGCGCGGTGGCAGTGCGCTTCCGAAGGGCCCATCTACCCGGATGAGTTCATCCCCATCATTGAGTCGACCGGGCTGTTGCAGCCATTCTCGTTGTGGACGGTGGATCAGGCCATCAAGGACTGTGCCCACTGGCAAATGGTGCTGCCTAACGTGGGGGTTTCGGTGAACTTGTCTGCCGACGCCTTGAATGACCCGACCCTATTGCAGCAAGTACGACAAAGCTTTGCTCTCACCGGCTTGAAGCCCGAACTGGTGACCATAGAGCTCACGGAAAGCGTTCTCCTTGGCGATCCGCAAGCGGCGTTAAGGGCCATGAATGACCTGCTGGCCATGGGCATCAAACTGTCGATCGACGACTACGGCGTGGGTTTCTCTTCGCTCACTTACGTGAAGCAGCTGCCTGCCCACGAGTTAAAGATCGACAAATCATTTGTTCAAGAACTGCCCCACAACAGCAAAGACCTGGCCATTGTGGAATCTTCCATCGAGCTGGCACACGACTTTGGTTTGCTGGTTCTGGCTGAAGGGGTGGAAACACAGGAAAACTTGGTCGCACTGATGCGTGCAGGTTGCGACTTGGGGCAAGGTTGGTTTTTTGCCAAAGCGCTACCTCCCGACCAGTTCGAGCAGTTGCCCCTGCAGTGGTTCGACCCTCCCGACATGACCTACCCGCACTGAACACATGGCAACGCCACCCACGCGCCACATCATTTGGCCCGACCGCTACCACCCCAGCCGCTGCCCGGTGCATGTGGTGAACGAATGGCGCATTCAAGCGCGGGCAGAAACCGTGTGGGCTTGGTTGACACGAGCCGCCTTGTGGCCCACCTGGTACGACAACTCTCAGCATGTGCTGTCGCTGGGCGAACACCCTTTTGGGGACCTTGCGCTGGGCAGCCAGTTCCAATGGAAAACATTCGGCTTTGGCATCCGTTCGGAAGTGCTTGAATTTGTGCCCCACGAGCGCCTTGCCTGGAACGCCACGGGCTTTGGCGTGGATGCTTACCACGCCTGGCTGTTGACACCACAAGTCGACCATTGCCACGTGCTGACCGAAGAAACGCAAACAGGCTGGGGAGCCAGACTGATGCATTTTTTACGGCCGCACCGCATGAGTGACGGGCATGACCTTTGGTTGAAAAGTCTGGACATTGTTGCCCGACGGGGCGAGCCGCCCCAGCTGTGACCACCCGCTGGCAGGCTCAGGGCAGGTGCCACCAGTGGATGCCTGACTCAGGGGCATGTGGGGATTATTGGGTTACCACTGACAAGTACGTGCCTCCGAAGCCACAGATGACCTTCTTCGTGGGCACGTGCGGCGTGTGCCGCGGCGAGCCGCTGGGAGATCGGCAGGTGCACATCGAGTGCTCTGTCAGCTGCGCGAGCAGTTGGGGTGGATCGATCGCGGCGGCCATGGTCGACCCCGGGTGCATGACCTGCGCCATAGCTTCGCCGTGAGACGGATGGCCTGCGTTCGGGCGTTGGCCATGTCGTGAGGATGATCTTCTGGATGGTTCATCAATGATTCAACTCAAAAAGCACGCCGTTTCCACACGCACCGTGTGCACATACGGTGGTTTATATTGGCTGGACGATGCACATCCCAGCCGATCCCACGATGGCCACTGCCCCCCATGCCTCCCCCCATGTTGCTTTCCGATCTGACGCACGGCTTCGCTGGCGGATGCGGGTCTGGATGATCGCATGCCTGGCAGCGTCCGCCTGGACGCTTGCGCAGGCCCAGGCCGCGAGCGCACCCCCGCCCGTCACGCCCATCGCGAGCCTGGACGTGCCCCGCTACCTGGGTACCTGGTACGAAGTGGCCAAGTTCCCGAACCGGTTTCAGAGCATGTGCGCGGCCAACACCCGGGCCGAATACCGACTGCTGGACGCCGGCCAGATCGAGGTGATCAACCGCTGCCAGAAAGCCAATGGTGACATGGCCGAAGCGGTGGGCAGGGCCAGGCAGGTCGGTGACGAGAACTCCTCCAGGCTGAAGGTGCGGTTTGCGCCGGCCTGGCTGTCGTTCCTGCCCATGGTGTGGGGCAACTACTGGGTCATTGACCTCGATGCCGGCTACCAACTCGCGGCCGTCAGCGAGCCCAGTCGCGAATACCTCTGGATTCTTTCGCGCACCCCCAAGGTCGATCCGGCGGTTTATGCGGCCTTGCTAGACAGGTTGAAGGCAGCCGGTTTCGACACCGGGCGGCTAGAGGCTTCTCCACAGCCCTAGATCTGCCCACAGACACCGTGGGCAAGGGTGTGGATAACATTCGGATGCGCTCGGCATGGCAGTCGGCAAGCAAGTCAGGTTAAAGGTGCTCGTCCTTCCAGTGAGCGGCCTCCGCCACGAGTTGGCTTAACCGCTGAGCTTGTTTGGTCACGAAGGAGGCGACGCCCTGAATGAAGGCACGTTCCTCTTCGCCCACGTAATCGTCGGCTTGGGCCTGTACCGTGACCTCCGTTGCTGCCAGCTTCGCCAGTCGCTGCCCCTCTCGACGCATCAGCTTGCGGTCGATGCCACAGCGCGCCGCGAAGTCCGCCAGGGCAAAGGGTGACACCTCGGCATGATTGAAGACATCGCCGTAGGCCATGGCCATCTCGGTGTCGAAACCGTCGTATGGCAACACGCTCACCAGGTCGTACCAGGGTGTGGGTTCCAGCAGACCGCCCGGGCGGACAAAGAACGAGAAGTTCTTGCCGTGCGCGTCGCTGTTGCCAATCAGGAATTGGAAGAGGGCCCAGCGCAGCATGGCCAGCCGCGAAGCAGCCTTGTTGGCGGTGAGGTCGGCGCAGCCGAACAGGCGCTCGAAGCTCACGCCGTCGCGAATGTGGCTGACCGCCGGTGCGCTGCCCAGGTTGCGTTCGTACTTGTAGGCCACCGACATGCGCACCTGGCCATCCCACACCGTCAGCGGCACGTGTTCGCGCTCGGCAATGCGCTGGTCGAGCTCCTGAAGGGGAATTTCTCGCAACACGGGTTCGCCCGCTGGTTGTGCTGCCGCTGCATCACCGGTAAAACGTAGCGCTCCGGCCGTCTCAGCACCGAGGGCCCAGATGAGACCGAAGATGTTCGACTTGGCCAGACCGTTGTAGGCCACCGCTACATCCAGGGCACGACCCTCGGGCAACAGATGCTCGATGAAGCGCTTGATAGACGCCGAGGCGTGGTCAGCACCCGGTCGTGCCAAGGCCAGAGCGGGTGACAGCGGGTAGGACTGCGCAGCCATCACCCAGGGCTCTGCGTAGCGCAGACCCCACCGGTCATCGCGCCCTTCATGTTCAATGGTGGCAACCTTGGCTTCCTCGGCCCAGACGTGCAGTGCGTGGCTCATGCCTGCCGCCTCACGCCCCGGGCTCGCTGTTGGAGGGCGTTGGGCTGTCACTGGATACCTCGCGTACCCACGGGTGTTCCTTGGGCAACACCATCAACGTGAGTCCCAGGCCATCGAGTACAGCCAAGAGCTTGTCCAGCCGCACGGACCCCTGGCCGTTCTCAAGCCGCGACATGAGGTCAGCCGAGACGCCGAGCAGCCCGGCAGCGTCGTCGATGCGCAGCGACTGGGACTTCCTGCGTTCGCGCACGACTGCGCCCAACGCGCCGGCTTGGGTCAGGCGTGTCGGTTGGCGGGGGGATGGGTCAGTCATTTCGGAATTTCAGTTGCGGGTGGCTCAAAAATGTTGGGCACCACTGTGTTCATGGTATTCCGAAACAATAGCGGCTTCATGGGGATTAATCTATAGAAATTTCGGAAAATCAGACATTTATGTATGGCCAACCGTTGCATGGATTCGCTATGGTTCTGGGAGAGCCCCTGGGCACACATGTGCCGCGGTGTTCACACCCAAAAGATTGACCTTGCTCTCGCCTGATGGGACATTCGAGCAGTGGCACTGCCATGTGACCCGTGACAAGGTCACGTTTTCGAATGGGGCCACCCGGTTCGATTTTTTGGGCCGGGTTTGCACATTCAACGAAGAAGTGGTGAATGTGTACGCGGGCGACCATCTCATCCTGCGTTGCTGATGGATGGTCCCTAGCGCTGCCACTGGCTGATTAGGCTTCTACTACACATGTACCATTTTTTTCTGTCATGACAGCCACGAAAATCGGGTCTTTGCTTGATTCCTCGTGTCGATGTCATCTGCTCGTCTATTCCTGGCATGGTTGATCTTCCTGGTGTGCGCTGTTGCATTTGCCCAGACGGATGTTGAGCGCGCCAATCGCGAAGCCCAGCGGCTGCTGCTCGAGGAACAGCAGCGGCTGTCTCGCGAGCGGGAAATCCTTGAGCAGAGGTCACGCACCGAGGGAGCTGACCTGCAGCCAAAGGAGGTCAGTTCAGCGCCAGCATCTGGCTGTTTTACGATCCGCGCGGTGCAGGTCGATGGCGCAGGACGTCTGAACGAAGCAGAGCTGCGCGAGCTCACGGCGGCGGGTATTGGCGATTGCATCAGCCTTGCCCAGATCAATGCCGTCATGCAAGCCATCACCAATCACTATCTGGTGCGCGGCTTCACCACCACGCGGGTGTATCTGCCCGAACAGGATCTATCCAGCGGCACTTTAAAGCTGTTGGTGCTCGAAGGCTTGATCGAGGGTTTCAGGCTCGACGGCGAGGGGGTGCATCTGGGCACGGCATTTCCTGGTCTGATCGGGGAGCTTTTCAACCTGCGTGACATCGAGCAGGGCCTCGATCAGATCAATCGCTTGCGATCGAACGCCGCCACCATGGACATCGAGCCGGGTACCGTGGCCGGGGCATCCCGAGTGGTGGTGCGCAATGCACCGCGCAAGCGCTGGTCGGTCAACGCCGCAGCAGACAACACGGGTTCGGCATCCACAGGGCGTAATCTGGTGTCGGTCGCCTTGTCGCTCGACAACCCGCTGGGCATCAACGATTTCCTAAACCTGTCCACGCGCATCAACAGCGATGCCGACCGGCAGACCAAGCTGTCGCGGTCTTTGTCGGTACTTTACTCAATTCCCTACGGATACTGGACGTTTTCATTCACGGCGAGCGAGTTCGACTACGCCAGCCTGGTGCAGGGTGCTGTAACGACATTCAGAACCAGCGGCAAGTCCACCAATCAGGGGCTGCGCATCGATCGGGTGCTGTTCAGGGATCGCGACAGCAAGGTGTCGGTCTTCTCCAATCTGGCTGTCAAGAGTTCGCGCAACTTACTCAATGACACCCTGCTCGAGAGCAGTTCGCGCCGGCTCGCCACCCTTGATCTGGGTGTGTCAGGCTCCACAAGTACTGGCGGAGCAATGCTCTCTGGCGACCTGGCCTGGGTGCGTGGGCTCGATGCCTTCGGTGCCCTGCGCGATACCCCAGGGCAAGATTCGGCTGCACCAAAGGCGCAGTTCAGCAAGATCGTGGCAAACGCCTCGCTGTCCGGATCATCATCGGTGGCAGGTCAGTCCGTCACCCTGTCGTCGTCGCTGTCGGCGCAGCGCGCCAGGCATGCTCTGTACGGGACCGAGCAGTTTCTCATCGGAGGACCCTTCTCGGTGAGGGGCTTCCGGCGCTACAGCATCTCGGGCGACTCGGGCATTTGGTTGCGTAACGAAGCCGGTATGCCTATCTCGGTCGGACAGACCCAGTTGCGCCCGTTCGTGGGTTGGGATATCGGACGTATCCGCGCCGATGCTGGGGGTCCTGGCGGAACGCTGGCTGGCGTCACGCTTGGTGTGAGTGTTAATCATGGCTCTTTCAATGCCCAGATATCGCTGTCCAGGCCCACCGTGCTCCCTGAACGGCTCGGTACCAGCGATCGCTACCTCCACCTTCGCGCTTCGAAGGACTTCTGACCATGAAACAGTTCCCCGACGTTGCCACCAGAGCCACACCGCTGCGCCGCGGCCTGGTCAGCCTGCTAATCGTTGCGCTAAGCACCCCATCGATACCCCTGCGGGCTGCCCCGCCGGTGGCTGCTGATGGCCGCACCCAAGTTGATACCTCGCCCAATGGGGTGCCTCTGGTCAATATCGCCACTCCCAATGCAGCGGGTGTTTCGCACAACCGCTATCAACGCTTCGATGTGGATCGCCAGGGCCTGGTGCTCAACAATTCCACCGAGGTGCAACGCTCGCTGCTGGCGGGTACCGTACCAGCCAATGCCAACCTGCAGGGGCGTGCTGCCGGAATCATCCTCAATGAGGTGGTGGCAGCCAATCGCTCGCAGCTCAACGGATATCTGGAAGTTCACGGTCAGCGCGCGGAACTGGTGATTGCCAACCCATATGGCATCACTTGTAATGGCTGCGGCTTCATCAACACCCCCCGCATCACGCTCACCACGGGCCTGCCCACCTTCGAGTCGAACGGTCAGCTGGGTGGCTTCCAGATTCGCCAGGGTGACATCATCATCGGGGCCGATGGGGCCGATGCCAGCGAGTCTGCCGGCTTCGACCTGCTCACCCGCACGCTGCGCGTTGATGGCCCCGTGTGGGCCAAGGCCCTCTCAGCTACCACGGGGCAGTTCGATCAGACCTATGTCGGTCGTGTCACCAGCGTCGCCAGCGATGGCACTGCCGCGCCCAGCGTCTCCATTGATGTGGCCGCCCTGGGCGGCATGTATGCCAACCGCATCCGCCTCATGTCCACCGAGCGCGGCGTGGGTGTCACGGTGCGCGGCGACATGGCAGCCACCGTGGATGACGTGGTGCTTGACGCTGCCGGCCGTGTCACCCTGAGTGGCCGTGTCAGCGCCGAGCGCGACATCACCGTTCGCGCTGAGGGCGCGGTCGAGACGGGCCGCAATGGCGCCTCGGGCAGCGATGCCCTTGTCTTTGCAGGACGCACGCTGTCCATCACCAGTGATGACGCACTGCAGCTCAAGGATGGCCTGCTCGGTGGCCAGACCTCCATGACGCTGGCTGGCGCAGAACTGGTGGATCAGGGCGACAGCACGGCCGACCGATACAGTGGTGGCAGTATTGATGTGACGGTTGGCGGGTCAGCCACACTCGATGCAGCACGCTGGGATGCCGGCACCGCGCTGAGTCTGCAGGCGGGCAATGCCCTGCAGTTGGGCGAGTCCCTGCTGGTGAGCCGCGGCAGCGGCAGTGCCCTGACACTGGAGGCGGCCACCATCGACCTGGCCACCGCGCAGTTGCGTGCCAGCAATGATGTGACCGTCACGGCCACCGATTCGATCACCTTGGCAGCGGGCACTGACGCCGGCGTGGCCGCAGGCCGTGATGTGACCCTGTCAGCCGGTTCCACCATGACGCTGGCGGGCGGCGTGGAAGCGGGGCGCGACATTCGCCTCACGGCGGACACGCTCAGCGGCCGCACCGACTCGTGGGTGAACGCTGGGCGCGATCTGTCGATCCAGGCACGACAGGCCTCGCAGCAGGTCGATGCGCAGTGGTCGGCCGCCAACACCGCCACACTCAGGGCCGATTCCGTGACGCTGTCAGGTCAGACCGTGGGTCGCGTGGTGGATGCCGACGCCACGGGTACGCTCACCCTGGGCAATGATGCCCTGGTGTACGGGGTCGATGATGTGGCGCTGGCCGCCGACACGCTGGCGCTTGGTAATGGCACGGTCTATGCCGACCGCGATGCGTCGTTGTCGGCGCGCAGTACCTTTTCCGACCTGGGGTCGGGCCTGCGGGTTGCTGGCCGGTCGATGAACGTCTGGGCGGCCCAGGATCTGCGGCTGGCCGCCGGGCAGCGCTATGACGCGGGCAGCAACCTGAGCGTCAGTGCCGGGCGCGATCTGGTGCTTGGGGGTGAGGTCAATGCCGCGACCGACAGCGTGCTGCTGTCCTCGGGAGGGGCGCTGAACCTCACGGCAGGCCGCGACCTGACAGTGGCGCGCCATGGACTGGCTGTCAGTGATGGTGATCTGGTGGCCGATGCCGGGCGTCGGTTGATGCTGGCTGTGCGGGGATTTACCGGGGGTATGCAGAACTACGCCCTGGGCGCGGGTGGTAATGCAGAACTCCGTTTTGTCGAACTGGGACAGGACGAGATCTTCGCGGGTGCGCTTGCGGTGGGAGGCGATCTGCGGTTCGTGCAGCGGTCGGCCGGGCGTCCTGAGAGCTACCTTCGGTTCGTCAATGGATCGAGACTTGATGTCGGCGGCACGGTTAGGGCCGAACGTGACGATGGCAACGCCGGCAATGTGATGGGCATCTACCTGGAGTCGGGCGCCACCTGGATTGCCAATGCCTTTGAGCTTGAGTTGAATCGCCTGGACCTTCAGAACGGCGCCATCTTCAGCGGTGGTAGCGGCCAGTCGGTGTTGAGACTTAATCAGCTCTGTTCCAGTGGCATCATGAGTGCTGATTGCGTCGAGTTTGGCGGATCATTGATTGGCAGTGCACGCACGCAGCTTGAGCTCTCCAGCGATTTCGTCAATACGGGTCGAATCAGCAATGCCGAGGTATATGACGCAGCAGGCGCATCCAGCCTGGCCATCACCACCGCGGGCAGCTTCACCAACAGTTCATCGGGGTTCGTGAGCGGATCGAATAATCTGTCAGTCTCGGTGGCTGATGGGGCGACGCTTCGCAATGATGGCCTGATGTACAGCTCCGGCAATATGGTGCTGACAGCGGGTGCCAACGGGGTGCTTGTGAACGGTACTGGCGGTACCCTGCTCATGGGCAGCAGCCGGGCGGGCCTGAGCGATAACCGCTCCGTCATCGGCAGCCTTGATGCCACGGCTGGGTCACTCAGGTTCAACAACCACGGCAAAGTCGAGGCCGTGGGCCAGGAGCTGATCATCCGTGTGGGCGAGTTCGTCAATGCCTTCGAAAGCCGCCCGGCAACCAGCTTCGTTTTTCTGGATGAAACCTGGCAGATCTGCCCTGATCGGCTCGCCTACTGCCGCTTCACCAACAATGCGTATGCCAATCCGGCCACTGTGTTCTATCCTCGGCCTCTGGAGACAGGCTCGCCACTGAGCGAGAGCCCCACCTGGGACCGGGATGATCAGATCGGATGGAACCAAGACCTGCGCGGCGACCGGTCAAACCAGGATTCGGGCTTTTTTCCGGTCTACAACAACAACATCGAGGACTACTACGCCGGGCAGAAGGCGTACTTCGTCTGGGATCTCGGCGAGGTACGTCAGGACTGGTATGTAAATCACCGCTATGAGGAGCGGCTGAGTAGTCCGGCAGCGGTGGCGGCAGCCACGCCGTCCGTTACGGTCGAGAGCGGCAACCTCAGCATAGTCACGAATGCCGGTCGCAACGAGGCTGGGTTACTGAGCAGCACCGATACCCTCACCATTGAAGGTTTGACCAACGCCACCACCAGCAGCTTCAGCAATACCTCGCTGGCCATGGCCAATCGGACCTTCCGGCGCGAGGTCATTCGCAAATACGGCTGCCACACCAACGGGTTGACCGGCAGTGTTTGCGATAAGCTCAACTGGCTCGGCAAGTCTTCCTATCTCACGGGCTATACCGATACCGATTGGACCGGTTTCGTACAGCTCGACGATACCTTCAGCCCCGGTGTCAGCGGCACCGTCAAGGCTAGAAATCTGGTCGCCTCCATCGGTAACTTCACCAACAGCGGTGATGGCGGCGGCGTGTCAGCCACCTCTCCGCTGATCGACGGCGCGGTTGGTGCGCGCGGTGTTTCCGTACCCGATCGTCAGCAGATTCAGGCCAGCGGTCCGGCACCGTTGTCCCTGCAACTACCCACCGGCAGCAACGGCCGATTCGTGGCGGCGCGTGATCCGTCAGCAGGCTATCTGGTGGAGACCAACCCCCTGTTGATCTCGTTTGACAACCCCTATCTGGGCTCCGACTACCTGATGCAGAAGCTGGGCCTGAAGCCCGAGAACTACTTGCTGCGGTTTGGAGATGCGGCCTACGAGGCTAAGTTGATTCGGGAGCAGGTGCAGGCACAGACAGGGGCCGCGCTCATACGGGCTGCCTACAGTGACTACGAACAGCAGGCCATGCTGATGGACAATGCTGTGGCTGAGTCCTCGCGGCTTCAGCTAAGTCTTGGCACCGCGCTCACGGCCGAGCAGGTTGCCGCCTTGCGGCAGGACATCGTCTGGATGGTGGCCACCCAAGTTGCGGGAAAGACGGTCTTGGTGCCGGTGGTGTACCTGACCGATGCCACACGTGCTGCTGGCAGTACCAGTCAAGTGCTGGCTGAGCGCGCAATGATCACCACCGATACCTTCACCAACCGCGGTGGAGAAATCAACGCCAACTCGCGGCTGCAGATCGTGTCGCGTGGGGATCTGAACAACATTGGTGGTCTGATCAGTGGCGGGGATGTTTCCTTGAAGTCGCTGGCTGGCAACATCAACAACATCACCGAGACACGGCGCGTTGGTGACAGCCGCAATTACTACACGGTGGCTGGGCCGCGTGGCGGTATCGTGGCTGCGGGCAACCTGAGTCTTGATGCTGCTCAGGACATCAACATTGTCGGCGCCGATGTGGTGGCGGACGGTCGTACTTCCCTGATTGCCGGACGTGACGTGAACGTAACCGCGCTGGTGCTGGAAAGCCGGATGGAGCACAGCACGCAAGGCCGCGGCGCGCTCAATCGAACCTCGACCAGCGAGATGGTCACCACCCAGTCTGCCAGTGGTTCGCGGGTGGGCGGCGGCAATGGCGTGATCATTGATGCGGGCCGCAATGTTGACATCTTGGGCTCCGATGTTGATGGCGGCGAGAGCGTTGCGTTGCTGCGCGCCCGAACAGGCGATGTCTCGGTGCGCAGCGTGGCCCTGCAGAGCAGCTCGTCAGGCAGCAGCGAGCGCGAGGGCTTCTTTGCCGAAGTCACTTCCAACAGCACAGCCGATTCCAGCAAGGGCACCCCATTTTCTGCCTCTGGATTCAGTGGCTACGAAAAGAGCACCAGCTCTTTCGAAAGCAGCAGCACCACAAACGCCGGCAGCCGAATCGGCGGTCGGGGTGTCGGTATTCTGGCAGCTCAGGGGTCGGTTACGTTGCAGGGTTCGGAGATAGACGCTGGAGAAAACGGCGCTCTGATTTCGGCTGGCAAAGACGTGAACATCATTGCGGCCTATGACACTACCCAAACAAGGTCATCAGCGGAGCAGCACCGTTTCGGCATTTCGGCTGATGCCAGCACCGAAGGCGTCATGGGGGGGCTCAAGACTCAGGGCGGTACGCAGCAAAGTGAAGAGACCACGCGCACAGCCCAGACCAGTTCGATTCGGTCAGGTGGCGGGATCTCTGTCACGGCAGGCGGTACGCTGCGACGCGAGGGCGCAGAGTTCGACGCGGCGGGTGACATCAGCTTCGAGGCCAATCGTATCGAGGACATTGCGGCCCGCAACGAAACCTCAAGCAGCTACAGCGGACGTACCTACGAGGCGGGCATCTCGGCGGGTGTGACCACCGGTCTGGGTGGCACGGTGGGTGGTATTGCCAGTGGCGAGCTCAGGCAGGTCAACATCTCATCGCCGCAGTCGCAG
Source organism: uncultured Tepidimonas sp. (assembly GCA_964516635.1). GTDB lineage: Bacteria > Pseudomonadota > Gammaproteobacteria > Burkholderiales > Burkholderiaceae_C > CAZEZY01. The sequence continues at coordinate 17,784 of CAZEZY010000020.1, forward strand.
GTGACAATCGGTGGCTCCGGTTCCAGCTACTCGGGCAGTGACGGTAGCAGCACAGCCGTGGTCACGCAGATTCGATCGGGTGGCAACATCACCGTCACCGCCAAGCAGGGAATCGTAGAAGAGGGAACGCGCTACAGCGCGGGCGGCGATATCGATATCTCGGCTCAGTCTTACGAGAACCGCGCGGCAGCCAATACCCGTCGCTCGCAGACGGATACCTCCAGTGCCAATTCGTCGCTGACCGTCGCTGTCAATGCCGCATCAGAGGCTAGCGCCACCATCACGGCGGCTGGAAGTAATGAAAAGACCAGCAGCAACAGCTCGCAGGCTGTTGTGGGCGGCTTCCAGGCTGGTCGTAATGTCAGCATTCGCACCGAAGACGACCTGCGACTTGAAGGCTCAACCGTTCGTGCCGGTGCAGCTGTCAACCTCAATGCGGGCGGAAACCTTCGGCTTGATCAGGCCAATGACACCAGCAGCAATTCTTCATCCAGTCAGTCTGGGGGCGCCACGCTCTCGGTCAGTGCCTGTCTGGATCTCACTTGTGTTGGCGGTAGTGTTGCCGCCAACGCGCGGACCGGTAACAGCCAAGAGGACAGCCGCACGGGCCGTGCCGTCAGCATTCAGGCTGGCACGTCAGCTAATCTCACGGCAGGTGGTGATCTGACCTTGCAGGGCACCAGTGTTCGAGCGGCCGGCGATATCGGCCTTTCGGCGGGTGGTGATATCGATTTTCAAGCGCTGTCGAGCAGTACGTCTCGAACCGGTCGCGCCGATGGTGCCGGTGTGCAGGCCGGGCTCAATGTCGGCAAGAGCATGAACCTCGCCAAAGATGGTGGGGGCAGTGCATCAGTCGACTTCGAGCGTGTGCGCGAAAACGAGAGCACCGAGACTCGACGTGGTGGAACGCTTCAGTCGGGCGGCCAGTTGTCCATCACAAGTGGTGGCGATACCCGGCTTGAGGGTACTCAGGCCAATGCCCGCACAGCGCGTGTCAACGTGGGTGGCAACTTGCTGATGGAGTCGGCCCAGAGCACCGAGAAAGTCGACACCAAGAATGTGTCCGGTGGACTGTCGGTATCCGGCGGGCGTAATGTAGGTAGTGGTACTGGCGATGCGGCGGGCGCAGGAAGTAATGCAGCCGCCTCAGGCGGTGGTAGCAAGTCCTTCGGCTTTAGTGCGAAGGCAGATGTTGATCTGCGCGACAAGGACAATCTCACCAATCAGAATGCCTTGTTCCAGACCACAGGCGGTACTGAACTCAACGTGGGTGGGAATGCCACGCTGGCAGGTGCCAACATCAGTGCCGGAGGCGGGGTAAGTGGTGAGATTCGCGGCGGACTCACGGTTGAAACCCGCACCGACCGGGTGCGGGAGAGTGCAACCCGGGTCGATGCGTATGTGGGTCTGTCGTCGGTCAATGTCGGTGGTGACAAGAAAGAGGACGGCCAGAGCCCGGCCCTGAGTGCTGGAGATCGGTTCGATCGCACACAGGGCAAGGCGATCGACACGCTCAACCACGCGGGCAGCACGGGTGTGATGTTGAAAGCCGAATCTTCGGGTACCGATAGTCAGACGGCTGCCCAGCGCAGCGGAATTGATGGCGGAACCGTGGGTTTGGGCGGCTTGACCGTACGGCAGGGCGCCAATTTCGTGGGGGCTGCACCCGGTAGTGATGGCATGAACATCGAAGGGACAGTCACCCGCAGCGAGGTCACCACCTTCACGCGCAACGCACCAACGGTCTCCATTGACGTCCGCGGAACCGTGGCCAGCGCTCTCGGTTCGGACGATGCGCAGGGTGGCACCATCAGCGGCAACCTGGTGAAAGGGTCCAACCTGTTCCGAGATCCCGACAATGCGGCACCGCGAAACACAGTCAGAAGTCGCAATGACGCGGATAACGACAGCACGCCAGTGGTGCGCCGTCCGCTGGATGACGCATCGCCGGCAGCGCCACGGCGCAGCGCCGGTGCGCTCACCGATGCGCCACCCGTGCTCCGTGCGCCGGTATCAGCCGATGCGCCGGTCACACGGCCTCGGGCAGGCGCTGTCGGTGATGCGTCGGCTCCGAGGCCGCGCGTCGGTGACGATGGTGGGCCGTCGGTTCGCCCCAGGGCCGATGCCGATGCAGCGGCGGTTCAGCGCCCCGTTCAGGTCGGCGATGCGCCGTCAGTCGCCGCACGACCCCGTGCAGTCAGTGAGGCTCCAGCCCAGACAGATGTCGTACCGGTGCGCCCCCGGTCGGTTTCCGATCCCTCCAGCGACGGGGCGTCTCAGCAGCGCAGTACCGGCATCAGCCGAGACCAAACGTCTGCTGGCGCCGGCCCGCGGCCGTCGACGGGCGATGCAGACGCGACGGTACGTCCTCGTGCCCCGTCGTCTGCCAGCGATGTGCCGCCCAGGGGTTCGGTGTCTGATCAGCTGTCCCCCGGCTATTCGACCGCTACTTCAGGCTATGACACGGTTACATCGGCCTATGACACCGTACGTTCGGCATATGACACGGTCACATCTGCCTATGCGATGGCGGCGGGCGATCCTGCCGTCACTCCGCGCTTGCGGGCAGGATCCGTGAGTGGCTATGTGACCGATGCTGATTCGCCAGCGGCAGCTGGGTACTTGACACTGCCTTACGGGTCTGCTGCGGACGGACCGGATGTTCCCGCTACTGCGGGTCCGGGCTATACGACTGTTCAGCAATACTCGGAGGGGACCCGTGAGCTAACCCCAGCCGAACAGGCGACTTTGCAGCGGCAACTCGAAGCCAATGCGGTTCACCCAACCTTCCAGCCTCCCAGAGAGCTACCCAACCGGCTGATCGTGCGAGATCTGCCAGTGGAGTTTCAGGGCGAGGACCGCGGGGAGGCGCTCAAACAGGTGAAGGTTGACCGGGCGGTGAAGTACTTCAACGACATCGAACGGGCTGCGCTTGAAGTGGTGGTGGATCGAGAAAATGGTGGCAGGCTGTACTTTTCTTCTGATCCTGATCGCAAACCGCTGAACCTTCGCGGTGATGGAACGACGGTACCTATCTTCGTGGTCGATGCTGACGGACGTATGTTCGTGCACTCTGCGCCCAAGAGTGGCGAGATCCATCATTCGAGCCTATCGGCAGGGCAGCCGGTTGCGCTCGCGGGTCAGTTGCTCGTGAAAGACGGTTTGATTGTGCACATCGACAACTTCAGCGGCCACTATCAGCCCACCACGGATCAGCTCGATCGCACGCGCGGCTATCTTCGTCAGATGCTGGGTGCCGATCTGTCCCAGGCACCCCGGGTGGGCGTGATCAGCGAGTGGGTTCCCGATGCAAACGGACGTCAGGTGCGGTCGGCACGGTGGGTCAATCTGAACAATGGTCAACCGATCCCGCCAGTCAACATCATGCAGCGCTGGGAAGCCCCGGAACCCGGTCAACCGGCCCAGGCGCCGACACCGGGTCAACCCACCTCGGCGATACCAGCACCTGTGCTGCTCAAGCGTGGGAGAACACATCGTCACCTGAAGCCGCGAGGCCGCCGTCTGTTTGTCTGTGGGGCCAAGTCGTCAGTCGCTATGCGGCACTCGACTTGCAACCGTCATAAGTATGGTATCAACAACGCACGTGGTGGCGTCCACTGAGGCGACATATTCCACACGCTGAACAATCCTGCGTTTTGTATCAGCAATCAACTGTATTGACCCAGTGAAATTCTGCACAGGTGTTATTGTTGAAAGGAAACACTTGTGAGCACTCTGCTCTTGCACCATGCGAACAGCACGTTCGCGCACTTCCGGAGAAAACTTGTTTGACTTGTTCATCGCTCCATCTTCTCAAAGGTTGTAGCCTCCTCAATTCCCTGGGCGATTCAGTTTCAGTGCTTCCTGCACGTCTCGCGGACCTTCACGCAAAGCTTGAATTCTTTGCGGATGCAGACGATTTGGCTGTCAGTGAATTTGGGCTAATTCATGCAGAGACCCCGTGGCATGCTTGTCTTTATTCGGTCGGATTTGCTATCCTAATCTTTTCGTCTCAGTAGGCGGCTGGAATTCCTTCAGGCACAGAAACCGACCTGGGTGGCAATCGGCCAGGTGACCAATTGCGGCATGGAAATCTTGAGAGAATTGACGTTCTAAGTGATGAAATTCATTCAGATCCAGCATGCCAAAGTGAAAGCTGCCTTCTGTGAACATTTTTGGGCCAGGTAACCTCCGAACCGAAAACTTTTTGCAAATTCAGAACTGATGCATTTTCTTATCATTGATGACCATCCCCTGTTCAGAGAGGGGCTACGCACAATGCTGCAAAGTCTGGACACCGATTTGACCGTCACCGAGGTAGACAGCTGCGAAGCCGGTTTGGCCTTGGATGACGGCGCGGATGGTTTCGACCTGATTCTGCTCGATCACACCTTGCCGGGCATGAACGGCATCCGTTGCGTCCGGGCGTTTCGTCAACGTTTTCCGGCCAGTCCCATTGTGGTCATATCGGCTAGCTATACGCCATCGCTGATTGATGAGGCGCTGTCGGCAGGTGCGCGTGCTTTTTTACCCAAATCGGTCAGTTTTTCGGTCATGCGGGATGCCATTGCGCAGGCCTTGCTCCGCCAGACTGCTGATCCCTTGGTGCCTGACTTCGAGCCCGCCCCTCAAGGGCCCATGCTTACACCTCGCCAGACCGAAGTACTGGAGTTGATGCAGGCCGGACTCACCAACAAGCAGATTGCAAAGAAACTGGGCAGCAGCGCATTCACGGTGCGTGCCCACGTCTCGGCGATTCTCCAAGCCTTCAATGTCGATACTCGCACGGCTGCGGTGAGTGCCGCACGCGACCGAGGTTTGCTCTAATGGCGGCGCCCCCGCCGGATACCGCCACACAAGGCCGTCTGCTGGCTGAGCAGGTCGCGCTTCTGTATCGACATGCCCCATCGATTTATGCCGGCAATGCCTTGGCTGCAACTGGCCTGGCACTGATGGTCTGGGACTGGGTAGACCGCAGTGGCTTCATTGTGTGGCTTTGCATACTGGCGGTACTCACGGCCTTGCGTACAGGGCTTGTGGGAATGTGGTACCACAGCCCCTCACACATGCTTCACAGCCGGCCTTGGGCATGGGCATTCACGGTGGGTGCAGGCATGTCGGGCTTGTTGTGGGGGTTCATGGGCGGTATGTTCGTGGGCCCGGATCCGCTTCAGATGGCCTCCATCGGTGTGGTGCTTGCCGGACTGGTTTCGGCGTCGGTGTCGTCCTTGTCGGTGTACTACCCGGCCTATGCCGTGTTCGCGGTTCCGGCGATTCTGCCAATCGCGTGGCGCTGTCTTCAGTCCGACGACGGTTTCATGCGCGGGTTTGCGCTGATATCGCTGGGCTTTGTCATCATCTGTCTGATCTTCGCCTGGTTGAACAACCGATCGATTCGCGCGGCGATTTTGCTGCGCTTCGAGAATCTGGAGCTGTTGCGTGAGGTGTCGGCCCAGCGTGAGCAGGCAACCCTGGCGCGCGAACAAGCCGAACAGGCCAATGCGGCCAAAACCCGTTTTCTGGCGGCGGCAAGTCATGACCTTCGTCAACCGCTTCAGGCGCTGTCGCTGTTCATCGATGCGCAGGCGCATTCGCCCGATCCGGAGGCCATGCGGCAGTTGAATGGTCGTCTGCGCGAGGCAGCCGACAACATGGGCCGCTTGCTGGATGATCTGCTGGACTATGCACGCATTGAAACCGGTGCACTCAGCCCGCTGTGTGCGTCGGTGTCATTGGCTGCAAGCTTTAAACGGCTAGAGCGCGAGTTCGCTCCGATTGCTGCAAATCGGGGCTTGCAACTGCGGTTTCGTCCGACGCGCGAGCATGGGGTCACCGATGCCGCGCTTTTCGAGCACATATTGCGCAATCTGGTGGGTAATGCCTTGCGCTACACCGAGCAGGGTTCTGTGCTGGTTGCCTGTCGTCGCCGCGGGGATCAGTTGCTCGTCGAGGTGCGGGACAGCGGTATCGGCATTCCGGCTTCCAGCCTCGGAGACGTATTCAAAGAGTTCTACCAGCTCGGTAATCCCGAGCGCGATCGGCGCAAGGGTCTCGGTCTGGGGCTCTCGATTGTCGAGGGCTTGTCGCGAGCGTTGAACCACCCGGTTTCCGTGCGCTCGCAGCCAGGGAGCGGATCGGTTTTTTCGATCACCCTGCCGCGCGGCGAGGCGCGTCCGCTTGTTGAGCCAGTGGCAGCCAGTGCCTCCATGACGCGCCTGGCGGGCCGGCGGGTACTGGTGATTGATAACGAGTTGGATATCCGCGTGGCTCTGACGGAGTTGATGCGTCCGTGGGGTCTGCAGGTATCAGTGGCGGAAAGTGCAGCCGAAGCGCTTGCCCTGAGCGGGCCATCCCCTGAAGCCATTCTGGCTGACTTCAGGCTTCAGGACGGTCGTACCGGCATCGAAGCCATCATGGCTCTTCGCCAGCATCATGGCCGTGACATACCGGCAGCCCTGATCACCGGCGATACGGATCCGGCGCGCCTGCGCGAGGCTCGCGCCGCCGGCTTCGCCCTGCTGCAGAAGCCCACTCCAGCACATCGATTGGCAGCCTTGCTTGAGTTTCTGCTCGAAGCCCAATGAACTGACAGCCATCTCATACTGCGCCGCTGATGGATGGCCTGCAAGAATGTAAGCAAGCAAGCCCGAAGCCAGGTTACTCAATGAACTGAACGCCCAGGGCGAGATGGTTCAGGTTTGTGCCGGATGAAGCTTTTAGTCAGTCTTTCGGCCTGCGACCCACCAGGGCAATGCGATCGGTTTTTGGTGGTACTCTGTGAGAGACTGAATAGATTGGCAATAAAGGTCGTTTGCCATAAATCCCAGAAAAATCTGTATTTTGCAAAGGGTTAGACTTGCATAGTCCCCCTTGATCCGGTGTGATTCCTAGCCTTGCTTACGCATGCGTATCAATTTTCAAGTTCTCCGAAGCCGGGTCGTGGGTTCGACGGGGCTGTCCGGATTTCTGTGTGTGAGGCGGTTGGGTGAATTGACTGATTTTTCCTAATGGCCCCTGCCAGGCCGCCGGAGGCACCTCTGGCGCCTTCGTTGTTTTCATCGTGCCCTGGTTCATCTGTTGGCCTGCGCCGGCAGCGTGAAGCGCTCATCATAGAGGACAGCGAACTGGTTCATCGCCTCTCGCCACTGCTTGGCCGCCCGAGTCCAGTCGGCCGTGATGTTGCGCAGGGCCAGCCACAGCAGCTTGGTCGCTGCATCATCGCTGGGGAAGTGGCCACGGGTCTTGATGATCTTGCGCAGCTGGCTGTGCAGGCTCTCGATGGCGTTGGTGGTGTACCCCCATGGTGTGGACACAAAGATGGCTGAGGCAGGCCGAGGGCGATCACTACTTGCTGGCTGCCCCCTTTCGTTACTTGCCACCAGCAGGTTCACGATTTCGAGGCAGAAATGAGC
>CAZEZY010000021.1:0-21541 GCA_964516635.1 uncultured Tepidimonas sp.
CGAACTTCGCCGACAGCACCGTCGTGATCGCCGCCGTCAGCGTCGTCTTGCCGTGGTCCACGTGACCGATCGTGCCCACGTTCACGTGGGGCTTGGTGCGCTCGAACTTACCCTTGGCCATGTCTGGAGCTCCTGGCTGAAAACCGTACTAGAGAAGGAGAACTGCGGGTGCAAAAACGTGGTGCCCATGGCGGGAATCGGACCCGCGACCTCTCCCTTACCAAGGGAGTGCTCTACCACTGAGCCACAAGGGCTGATCAGCCAGCACACACCAGCTGAACAGAAATTTCACAATACACACACAGCAACTGGAGCGGGAGACGGGAATCGAACCCGCGTCATCAGCTTGGAAGGCTGGGGTTCTACCATTGAACTACTCCCGCATCGGCCACGGAGCCGGATGCGGACAGATACGCGTCCGCTGTGGTTGGTTTCGCTGGTGGAGGAGGCTGGATTCGAACCAGCGTAGGCGTAAGCCAACAGATTTACAGTCTGCCCCCTTTAGCCACTCGGGCACCCCTCCGGCGAGCCACAGATTATGCCACGGATTTTTGTCAATCAGCAAACCAGTCGATGGTTTTTTCGCCCCTTGACTGCATCCATCGGTCGACCTGACCAAAATGGCCACAACCGATAAAGGGGCGTGGTGGCCGGCGGGCTGACAGGGGGGACGGGTGGTTGGCCTGAAGCACGAGATGCCTGTCATCTTCAATCCAGGGGCGTTTGCTCTGAGCATGCGCCCCCCACAGCAAAAAGGCCTTTGGCCTGCCGTCAGCGGCGCAACGCCTGATGATGGCGTCGGTCAGCGCTTCCCAGCCCCAGCGAGCATGGCTGGCAGGCTGCCCCTGCTCCACCGTGAGGCAGGTGTTGAGAAGGAGCACGCCCTGCTGGGCCCATGGACCCAGACTGCTGCCAGGCGGCGCGCGCCCAAACTCGCGACGCAGTTCGGCATGGATGTTCCGCAAGGAGGGGGGTGGCTTTTGTGTGAGGGGCACCGAAAAGGCCAGGCCTTCGGCCTGCCCCGGCCCATGGTACGGATCCTGCCCCAGAATGACCACACGGGTGTCGCGAAAAGACGTGAGCAGGAGGGCATTCAGGGGTGCCGGCGGATAGACAACAGCACCTTCCGCCAGGCGTGACCGCAGGCGCCGGACCAGCGAAACGCCCTCGGGGCTGCCCAGAAACGACTCCCAACAAGGCCGCCAGTCATCGGCGAGCGGCCATGCGTCTGGCGCCCACGCCGTGAGTTGTGCGGCATGCCCCTTCACGCCAGCCCGAACAGTTCAGCCAGGGCCACGCCTGGGTCCGGGGCGCGCATGAACGCCTCCCCCACCAGAAAGGCGTGCACGCCCGCACCACGCATGCGCTTCACATCGGCTTGCGAGACAATGCCGCTTTCGGTGACCAGCAGACGGTCGGCCGGTACATCGGCCAGCATGCCCAGCGTGGTCTCCAGCGTGACCTCGAAGGTGCGCAGATTGCGGTTGTTGATGCCCACCAGCGGCGTTTTCAGCTTCAGAGCCCGCTGAAGTTCGTCGCGATCATGCACCTCCACCAGGACGGCCATGTTGAGGCCATGAGCGACCGCTTCCAGGTCGGCCATCTGCGCATCGTCCAGACAGGCGGCAATCAGCAGGATGCAGTCTGCGCCCATGGCACGCGCCTCATAGACCTGGTAGGCGTCAACCATGAAGTCCTTGCGCAGCACGGGCAAGTCGCAAGAGGCGCGGGCCTGCTTGAGGTAGTCGGGGCTGCCCTGGAAGTACGGGCGGTCGGTCAGCACCGACAGGCAGGTCGCCCCATGTTCGGCATAGCTCTGAGCGATGTCGGCGGGAATGAAGTCCTCCCGGATCACGCCCTTGGACGGGCTGGCCTTTTTGACTTCGGCGATGATGGCGGGGCGGCCAGCTGCCATGCAGGTTCTGAGGGCGCCGATGAAATCCCGCGTCAGCACCCGCGATTCCGCGTCCTGCCGCACCAGGGCGAGGGGCTGCCTTTTCTGCGCCTGCGCGATTTCTTCGCGCTTGGTGGCGACGATCTTGTCGAGAATGTCACTCATCGGACGGCTTTCAGGATGGTTCGGCCAGCGCATGCGCTGTGGTGATGAACTGCTCCAGTTTGGCCTTGGCGGCACCGGCAGCCAGCGTCTGTTCGGCCAGTCGGACGCCGGCTTCCATGCTGGCAACGACGTTGGCCGCATACAGTGCCACTCCGGCGTTGAGCGCCACGATGTCGCGTGCCGCGCCGGGCTGATTGTCCAGCACGCCCAGCAACATGGCGCGCGACTCTTCGGGCGTTTCCACTTTGAGGGCACGGTTGCTGGCCATGGTCAGGCCGAAGTCCTCAGGGTGGATTTCGTATTCGGTGATTTCCCCATGCAGCAGTTCACCGACCAGGGTACCGGCGCCCAGACTCACTTCGTCCATGCCGTCCTTGCCGTAAACCACCACCGCGTGCTCGGCGCCCAGGCGTTGCAGCGCCCGTACCTGGATACCGACCAGATCGGGGTGGAAGACACCCATCAGGATGTTGGGGGCGCTGGCGGGATTGGTGAGTGGGCCCAGGATGTTGAAGATGGTCTTGATGCCCAGTTCCTTGCGCACCGGCGCCACGTTCTTCATGGCCGGGTGGTGGTTGGGTGCGAACATGAACCCGATGCCGGTCTGCTCGATGCAGGTGGCAATCTGCTCAGGCTTCAGGTGAATGTTGACCCCGAGGTTCTCCAGCACGTCGGCACTGCCGGACTTGCTGGACACACTGCGCCCGCCGTGCTTGCTGACCTTGGCGCCTGCCGCCGCGGCCACAAACATCGAACAGGTGGAGATGTTGAACGTGTGGGAGCCATCGCCCCCGGTGCCCACAATATCGACCAGATGCGTGCGATCTGCCACGGGCACCTTGGTGGAGAATTCGCGCATCACCTGAGCAGCCGCGGTGATTTCACCGATGGTTTCCTTCTTGACGCGCAGGCCCGTGATCAGCGCGGCCATCATCACGGGCGACATCTCGCCACCCATGATCAGGCGCATGAGGTGCAGCATTTCGTCGTGGAAGATTTCACGATGCTCGATGGTGCGCTGAAGTGCTTCCTGCGGTGTGATCTTGTGAGCGTGAGGCATGAACGGATTCCTGCGTGAGAGAAGTCAGCATGACGGATTGTCGGTGATGGCCAGCCGGATGCCAAAACCGATGAACAGGAGACCAGCGACCCGCCGATGGATGTCAGGGCTCACGGCGACCGTCTGACCACGTCGGGCAACGAGCAGCCGGACACCCATCCACAACAGATACGCGGCGCCCACCCACTTGAGCACCGTGAAGGCGCTGGCAGAGGTGGCCAGCAATGCCCCCACGCCGACAGCGGCCGCCATCATGGCCGCACGCATGGCGGCGGTGGGTCGGGTGACGGTGTCGCTGCGGAGATCGACCACAGACATCAGGCCATCCCCAGGAAGTTTTTCAGCATGGCGTGGCCGTGCTCGGTGAGGATGGATTCGGGGTGAAACTGCACGCCCTCCACCGAGAGTTCACGGTGGCGCACACCCATGATTTCGCCATCGTCCGTCCAGGCGGTGACCTTCAGCACCTCGGGGCAGGTGGCGCGTTCGATGGCCAGCGAGTGATAGCGGTTGACGGTGAACTGCCTGGGCAGCCCGGCAAACACGCCCTCCTGTGTGGTGGTGATCAAGCTGGTTTTGCCGTGCATGAGCGCCTGCGCCCGAACGATGGTGCCGCCGAACGCCGCGCCGATGCTCTGGTGGCCCAGGCAGACGCCCAGAATGGGCAGCCGGCCCGCGAAGTGCTGAATCGCGGCAATGGAAATACCAGCCTCGGCAGGTGAGCAGGGCCCCGGTGAAATGACCAGCCGTTCGGGTGCGCGGGCGGCAATGCCTTCCAGGGTGATCTCGTCATTGCGGAACACCTCGACGTCGGCACCCAGCTCGCCGAAGTACTGGACGATGTTGTAGGTGAACGAGTCGTAGTTGTCCACCATGAGGAGTTTGACGCGGCTCATTCCAGGCCCTCCTCGACCAGTTCACTGGCACGCAGCAATGCGCGGGCCTTGTGTTCGGTTTCGCGCCATTCCATTTCGGGCACGGAATCGGCCACCACACCGGCGGCGGCCTGCACGTACAGCGTGCCGTCTTTCACGATGCCGGTGCGGATGGCAATGGCCAGATCCATGTCGCCCGCGTAGCTGAGGTAACCCACCGCACCGCCGTACAGTCCGCGCTTGGTAGGCTCCAGCTGGTCGATCAGCTCCATGGCGTGCACCTTGGGTGCGCCGGTGAGCGTGCCCGCCGGGAAGGTGGCCTTGAGGACGTCCATGCTGGTCATGCCCGGCTTCAACAGGCCTTCGACGTTGCTCACGATGTGCATGACATGGCTGTAGCGCTCGATGGCGAAAGCCTCGGTGACCTTCACGGAGCCGATCTGTGCGATGCGGCCGATGTCGTTACGGGCCAGGTCGATCAGCATGACATGCTCGGCGCGCTCTTTCGGATCGTTGACCAGTTCCTGCTCGGCGGCCTTGTCTTTCTCGGGCGTGGCCCCGCGTGGACGGGTGCCGGCCAGCGGGCGGATGGTGACTTTTTCACCCTCATCGGTGTGCTCGTGACGCACCAGGATTTCAGGCGATGCCCCCACCACCTGGAAATCGCCGAAGTGGTAGTAGTACATGTAAGGGCTGGGGTTGAGCGAGCGCAGCGCGCGGTACAGGCTCAGGGGCGATGCCTGGTAGCGCTTGCTGATGCGCTGGCCGACCTGCACCTGCATGAAGTCGCCCGCGGCAATGAGTTCCTTGGCATGGTCCACCGCGGCCAGAAAGTCGGTCTTGGCGAACTCCCGTTGCTCGGCATGGGTTTCGCCGGATTTCACCACCGGCGCACTCACCGAGTACTTGAGCTGTTCCTTGAGTTCGCGCAGCCGCTTCTTGGCCTGCCCGTAGGCCTCGGGCTGGGCCGGGTCGGCATAGACGATGAGGTAGAGCTTGCCCGACAGGTTGTCGATCACGGCCAGCTCTTCGGTCTGGAGCAGCAGGATGTCGGGGCAACCCAGCGTGTCGGGTGGGCAAGAGGCCTCCAGCTTCTTCTCGATGTGGCGCACCGTGTCGTAGCCGAAATAACCGGCCAGCCCACCACAAAAACGCGGCAGGCCAGGACGCAGGGCCACCTTGAAACGCTGGTGATAGGCCTCGATGAAGTCCAGCGGATTGCCCTGGTGGGTTTCGACCACCAAACCATCGCGCAAGACCTCGGTCTTCGCCGCCGCCCCGAACCCGGAGGAGCGCAAGAGGGTGCGTGCGGGCAATCCGATGAAACTGTAGCGCCCGAAGCGCTCGCCCCCCACCACCGATTCCAGCAGAAAGCTGTGGCGGCCTCCGTCTTTGCTGTGGGCCAGCTTCAGGTACAAGGACAGCGGGGTTTCGAGGTCGGCAAACGCCTCGACCATGAGCGGTATGCGGTTGTAGCCTTGGCCGGCCAGGCTTTTGAATTCGAGTTCGGTGATCACATGAGCCTCCTGCAGCCCATACCCCTTGGAGGGGAAGATTCATTCCGGGATTGCCCCCCAGGTACTGGAGAGGCACTGTGCACAAGCAAAAGGTTGCGCAAGATCGGGATCAATATGCAGGCGATGGCTTGCGCCAGGGCCATGCCCCCTGGCCACGAGGCATGGCCAGACGCGAGACAAGCGATCCACGAGGAATGAACATGAGAGGAGTGTAGCAAAGCCGATATGGCCATCGACAACCGAATTCCGAATCGTCAACGGAAAGCAACATGACAAGTCAGGGACGTTGCGCCTATGATGCCAGGCTGACCTTTTTGCCGCCAACGTGAACGAATCCGACATTCAAAGCCCTGCTGGCCGATACCTGCGCGACGCCTGGCGCCAGCCCATGCTCAGTGTGCGGGGCGCCAGAACCCACAACCTGAAAAATATCGATCTTGATATCCCCAAGCATGCCCTGGTGGTGATCACCGGCCTCAGCGGATCGGGCAAGTCCAGCCTGGCATTTGACACGCTGTATGCCGAAGGACAGCGTCGCTACGTGGAAAGCCTTTCAGCCTATGCGCGGCAATTCCTGCAGCTCATGGACAAGCCGGACGTCGATTTGATCGAAGGCCTCTCGCCGGCCATCAGCATCGAACAGAAAGCCACGAGCCACAACCCTCGCTCCACCGTGGGCACGGTGACCGAGATCCACGACTACCTGCGCCTGCTGTTTGCCCGCGCCGGTACGCCGCACTGCCCCGAGCACGACCTCCCGCTGCAGGCCCAGACCGTCAGCCAGATGGTGGACCACGTCCTGTCCCTGCCAGAGGACACCAGGCTGATGGTGCTGGCACCGATTGCACGCGATCGCAAGGGCGAGTTCGCCGACACGCTCGCCGAGTTGCAGGCGCAAGGCTATGTGCGCTTCCGCCTGAACGGTCAGGTGCTGGACGCGGCCGACATGCCGGCGCTCCACAAGCAGGAAAAGCACGATCTGGACGTGGTGGTGGACCGGCTGAAGGTGCGCGCCGAAGTCAAACGCCCCCACGGGGCGCAGCCCCAGCCCCCCGAGGGGGCGCAGACCGGCCTTGGGAGCGGCCCGGCAGCCGGTCTGAAACAGCGCCTGGCCGAAAGTTTCGAGGCCGCGCTGCGACTGGCCGACGGCCGCGCGATTGCGCTGGAAATCGACAGCGGCACCGAACACCTGTTCAGCGCCCGCTTTGCCTGCCCGCTGTGCAGCTACGCGCTGAGCGAGCTGGAGCCGCGTCTGTTCTCGTTCAACTCGCCGGTGGGCGCCTGCCCCACCTGTGACGGCCTGGGTCACACCGAGGTGTTCGACCCTGCGCGAGTGGTCGCCTTCCCGATGCTGAGCCTGGCCAGCGGTGCCATCAAGGGCTGGGACCGACGCAACGGCTACTACTTTGCGATGGTGGAAAGCCTGGCCGCTCACTACGGCTTTGACGCCGAAGCGCCATGGGAGCAGTTGCCAGAAAACGTGCGGCAGGTGCTGCTCTATGGTTCGGACGACGAAGCGATTGCCTTCAGCTACGTGATGGATTCGGGCGCATCGACCGGCAAGCGGGTCAGCAAAAGCCACCCGTTCGAAGGCATTGTGCGCAACTTCGAGCGCCGCTACCGAGAGACCGACAGCCCCACCGTGCGCGAGGAACTGGCGCGCTACCGCGCCACCCAGCCCTGCCCCAGTTGCCACGGCACCCGCCTGCGCAAGGAAGCGCGCCACGTGTTTGTGGGCACTGGCGAGCAACGTCGCGCCATTTACGACATTGGCCGCGTCACCCTGGCCCAGGCACAGGCGTATTTCCAAACGCTGCAGCTCACCGGCGCCAAGGCCGAGATTGCCGACAAGGTGGTGCGCGAAATCGCCGCGCGACTGAAGTTTCTGAACGACGTGGGCCTGAACTACCTGAGCCTGGACCGCAGCGCCGAAACCCTGAGCGGCGGCGAGGCGCAGCGGATCCGGCTGGCGTCGCAGATCGGTTCGGGCCTCACCGGTGTGATGTACGTGCTGGACGAGCCGAGCATCGGCCTGCACCAGCGCGACAACGACCGCCTGATCGACACGCTCAAGCACCTGCGCGACCTGGGCAACAGCGTGCTGGTGGTGGAGCACGACGAGGACATGATCCGTGCGGCCGACCACGTGATCGACATGGGCCCGGGCGCCGGCGTGCACGGTGGGCGGGTGATGGCTCAGGGCAGTTGTGCCGAGGTGATGGCCATGCCAGACTCGCTGACCGGACAGTATCTGAGCGGTACCAAGACGATAGCGGTCCCGGCACGCCGCACGCCGTGGCTGCCAGAGAAGGCACCAGAGGCTGCGGAACCTGTCAGAAAAGGGGCCCGAGCCCACGCCTGGCCCACAAAGACAACGTCGACAGTGCCTGGCGCCAGCGGCCTGCAAACCCTGCGCGTGGTGGGCGCCCGCGGCCACAGCCTGCAGCAGGTGACCGTGGATTTCCCCGTGGGCCTGTTCACCTGCGTCACGGGCGTGAGCGGCTCCGGCAAATCGACCCTGGTCAACGACACCCTCTACCGCGCCGTGGCACGGCATCTGTACCGCAGCCACGACGAACCCGAACCTCACGACGCCATCGAAGGGCTGGCGCACTTCGACAAAGTCATCAACGTGGACCAGAGCCCGATCGGCCGCACGCCACGCAGCAACCCGGCCACCTACACAGGGCTGTTCACCGGGATCCGAGAATTGATGGCCGAGGTACCGACCGCTCGCGAACGCGGCTACGGACCGGGCCGCTTCAGCTTCAACGTGGCGGGTGGCCGCTGCGAGGCCTGCCAGGGCGATGGCGTGGTGAAGGTCGAGATGCACTTCCTGCCGGACGTGTACGTTCCCTGCGACGTGTGCCAGGGACAACGCTACAACCGGGAAACGCTGGAAGTGCTCTACAAGGGCAAGAACATCGCGCAGATCCTGGACCTGACGGTGGAACAGGCGCACGCTTTCTTCAACGCCGTGCCCGCGCTCCAACGCAAGCTTCAGACGCTGCTGGACGTGGGACTGAGCTACATCCGCCTGGGCCAGAGTGCGACCACCCTGTCCGGCGGCGAGGCACAACGGGTGAAACTGGCCCAGGAACTGAGCAAGCGCGACACCGGCCGTACGCTGTACATCCTGGACGAACCCACCACCGGTCTGCACTTTGGCGACATCGAACTGCTGCTGAAGGTGCTGCACCAACTGCGTGACGCGGGCAATACCATCGTCGTCATCGAGCACAACCTCGATGTGATCAAGACCGCGGACTGGATCGTGGACATGGGACCCGAAGGGGGCTCTGGCGGCGGCATGGTGGTGGCGTGCGGCACTCCAGAGCAGGTGGCCCGGCACCCCGCCAGCCACACGGGACGTTATCTGAACCGGTTGCTGGGCCACACGCTGGCCGCGCCAGCCATTGAAGGCTGAATATGCCTGAAAATGACAAGAGACTGACCAGTCTGCCAGACTGTTTCCCAGGGTAAACCTCATGAGCACATTCGATTTTGATTTTTTCGTGATTGGTGGCGGCAGCGGCGGTGTGCGTGCCGCCCGGATGGCTGCCCAGCGTGGCGTGCGCGTCGCCATGGCCGAAGCGTTGGGCGTCGATGGCCTCGGCGGCACCTGTGTGAACGTGGGCTGTATTCCCAAAAAGCTTTACAGCTATGCCGCGCATTACGCCGAAGCGTTTGAAGAATCCCATGGCTACGGCTGGGAGGGGTCCGCCCCAACCCTGAACTGGGCCACGCTCAAAGCCCGGCGCGCCCAGGAAATTGCCCGTCTCAATGGCGTCTATGCCAACCTGCTGCGCGGCTCGGGGGTGACCCTCATCAACGGTTTTGCCCAGTTGCAAGATGCCCACACCGTGCGGGTGGCCACGCTGAATGCCGACGGCTCACCGGGTCACCAGACCCTCACCGCCGAACGCCTGCTGATCGCCACCGGCGGCACGCCTCACGTGCCTCACTTCCAAGGCAGAGCGTTCGTCGTCACCTCCAATGACGTGTTCGACCTGGAGCCCTTCCCCGACCGATTGCTGGTGGTGGGCGGGGGCTACATCGCCTGTGAATTTGCTTCGATTTTCAACGGCCTGGGCTCCAGAGTGACTCAGCTGTACCGTGGGGAACAGATCCTGCGTGGGTTTGACCCTGAAATCCGCCATTTCACGGCCGCTGAAATGGTCAAACATGGCGTGGATTTGCGCCTCAACGCAGGCGTGGTCAGCATCCAGCGTGAACCCGATGGCTTGCATGTGCGGCTGGAAGACGGAAATCACTTGGTGGTGGATGCGGCACTTTACGCGACAGGGCGAGTGCCCAACGTCGCGGGACTGGGGCTGCAGGCGGTGGGGGTCGAGCAGAGCGCACAAGGCGCCATCGTGGTGGACGATCACTACCGCACCAATGTACCGAGCATCTACGCCCTGGGTGATGTGACAGCACGCGTTCAGCTCACCCCCGTGGCGCTGGGTGAAGCCATGAAGCTGGTGGACCATCTGTTCGGTCCGGCTGCTGGTAAACCGCCTCGCGACATGAGCTACGACCTCATTCCCACGGCGGTCTTCACCCATCCCAATGTGGGAACGGTCGGCCTGACAGAAACCGAAGCCAGGGAAAAGTTCGGGCATGTCACGGTTTACCGATCCGAGTTTCGCGCCTTGAAACACACCCTCAGCGGCAGCCAGGAACGCACCCTGATGAAACTGGTGGTGGATTCGGCCACCGACCGGGTGGTCGGCCTGCACATGGTGGGGGCAGAGGCTGGCGAGATCGTGCAGGGTTTCGCCGTCGCCATGAAAGCAGGCGCCACCAAAGCCGTTTTCGACAACACCATCGGCATACATCCCACGGCCGCCGAGGAGTTTGTGACGATGCGCGAACCGGTTGCTCCTGCACCCACACACTGATCATGCTGAACAGTCCCCGTTTCGCCCCACCGCAACGTTACGCCGGCGCGGAGGAGGCGCTGGCACAGGTTCAAGCCCTGTACCACCAGGCCGTGGAGCACCTCCGTGCGGCCATGCAAGCCTTTGTGCATGCGCCTGCCCCCGAATCAGGGCGGCATCTGCATCGCGTCAGGGCCTGCTATCCCTTTGTGCGCCTTCATGCCCGCAGTGCGAGTCGACTGGCGGGCGGCAATGGCCGGCTCAGCTATGGGTTTGTGGCCGGACCCGGTCGATTCGAAACCACACTGACACGCCCTGACCTGTTTGCCGATTACTACCTCGAACAGTTTCAGCTGCTGCTTGACAACCATGGCGGCGAACTGGAAGTGGGGGTCAGCCATCAGCCCATACCGGTCCACTTTGCCTACGCCGAACACGACCATGTCGAAGGTGAACTGACAACGGCACATCGGGCGGCTCTGCGCGATCTTTTCGACCTCCCCGATCTCACGGTCATGGACGATGGCATCGCCAACGGCACGCACGAGCCCGGCCCCAATGAACCACAACCACTGGCCCTTTTCACCGCCCCGCGAGTGGATTATTCGTTGCAGCGGCTTCGGCACTACAGCGGCACGGCGCCTTCGTGGTTCCAGAACTTCGTGCTGTTCACGAACTACCAGTTCTACATCGACGAATTCATCCAGCTGGGACATGCCGAGATGCGGCGGCCTGACAGCGAATACATTGCCTTTGTCGAACCCGGGAATGTGATCACGCCCCGAACCGGGCTGAACGCGGCGGATCTGCTGAACCGGCAGCCGCTGTGGAATGGCGAACCCGGTGTGGCACCCACTCGCCTGCCGCAGATGCCGGCCTATCACCTGCTGCGAGCCGACCGAACGGGCATCACCATGGTGAACATCGGCGTGGGCCCCAGCAACGCGAAGACGATCACCGATCACATCGCCGTGCTGCGTCCGCATGCCTGGCTGATGCTCGGGCATTGCGCCGGTCTCAGGAACAGTCAGCAACTGGGCGACTATGTACTGGCGCACGCCTATGTCCGAGAAGACCACGTACTGGATGAAGAACTGCCGCTGTGGGTGCCCATTCCGGCGCTGGCCGAAATCCAGCTGGCCCTGGAAGGCGCCGTGGCCGATGTGACAGGGATGGCCGCTGGCGACCTGAAACGCATCATGCGCACCGGCACCGTGGCCAGCACCGATAACCGCAACTGGGAACTGCTGCCGGACAACACCCCACAGCGTCGGTTTTCCCAGTCTCGCGCCGTGGCACTCGACATGGAGAGTGCCACCATTGCCGCGAACGGTTTCCGGTTCCGTGTGCCTTATGGCACCCTGCTCTGCGTCAGCGACAAGCCCTTGCATGGCGAGATCAAGTTGCCCGGCATGGCGAACGCGTTCTACCGCGAACGGGTCGACCAGCATCTGCGTATCGGCATCCGGGCGGTGGAACGTCTTCGGGCATCCGGCGTCGACCAGCTGCACAGCCGCAAGCTGCGCAGTTTTGCGGAAGTGGCGTTTCAGTGAAACCGTTCAGACGGTTCTGGGTCTGACCTTGGATGCCGCCCGTTTGGCATGGGCCCGAGCCGTATCGGTGTCGTCTGCTCGGGCCAGCGCCACCCCCATCCGACGCTTGACAAAGCTTTCCGGCTTGCCAAAAAGACGCAGATCGGTTCCGGGAACGGCCAGCGCCTCGTCAACCCCGTCAAACACGAGTCCGGGCGCATCCACCCCCCCATAAATCACGGCACTGGCACCCGGGTTGCGAAGAGAGGTGTCCACGGGCAAGCCGAGGATGGCACGGGCATGCAATTCGAACTCGCTCTGGTGCTGGGTGCACAAGGTGACCAGACCCGTGTCGTGCGGGCGGGGGCTGACCTCGCTGAACCAGACCTGATCGCCCTTCACGAACAGCTCGACACCATAAAGGCCCAGGCCTGCCGGTTCACCGTTCAGGCCCTGACCGAGGTTGTCGGTGATCGCCAGGGCCATCTGGCGCGAACGCTCCAGGGCGGACGGATGCATCGGCATCGGCTGCCAGCTCTCCACATAATCGCCGCCCACCTGGACATGGCCGATAGGGTCACAGAAATGGGTCTCGATCTGCCCCCCGGCGCCACGAGCGCGTACCGTGAGCTGGGTGATCTCGTAGTCGAAATCGATGAAGCCCTCGACGATGACGCGGCCGTGGCTGACGCGGCCACCCGCCATGGCGCAGTCCCAGGCCTTCTGGACATCGGACGGGCTGTCGATCTTGCTCTGACCCTTGCCCGAACTGCTCATGACGGGTTTGACGATGCAGGGATAGCCGATGCCCGCATCGATCGCGGCCTTCAGTTCGTCCAGCGAATCACAGAAACGGTAGGGGCTCGTGGGCAGACCCAGGGTTTCAGCAGCGAGACGGCGAATCCCTTCGCGGTCCATGGTCAGGCGGGCCGCACGGGCAGTGGGCACCACCCGAACCGTCCCAGCGGCCTCCAGTTCCTGCAATACGGGGGTGGCGATGGCCTCGATCTCGGGCACCACCAGGTGGGGGCGCTCCGTCTCGATCAGTGCCTTGAGCTGTGCCGGGTCGCTCATGGTGATGGTGCGGGCATGATGGGCCACCTGCTGACCAGGCGCATGGCCATAGCGGTCGACCGCAATGGTCTCGACCCCCAGCCGCTGCAGGGCGATCAGCACTTCCTTGCCGAGTTCACCCGCGCCGAGCAGCATGACTCGGGTGGCATTCGGACTCAGCGGGGTTCCTATCGTGGTCATTTCTCCTGGCTCCTGTCAATCATCCATTCGCCCATGGACTCGCCCATGCGGATGGTGCGAGCGGGGGTCCATTGGGGCTGGAATTGCATCACGCCCTTCGGGAACAGCATCACCACGGTGGAGCCCAGGAGGAAACGTCCCATTTCTTCTCCCCGAGCGAGCAAAAGGCGTCTGTCATGGTACGTCCAGACTCGGGGCACACCGGGCCGAGGCGGATTGATCACACCATGCCATACCGTGGCCATGCTGCCGACAATGGTGGCCCCGACCAGAACGAGCACAAAAGGACCATGCCTGCCCTCGAAGAGGCAGACCACGCGTTCGTTTCGGGCAAAGAGGCCCGGCACACCGAGGGCGGTGGCGGGGTTCACGGAGAACAGATCCCCGGGTACGTGCACCATGCGCATCAGACGGCCTTCGCAAGGCATGTGTATGCGGTGGTAATCCTTCGGGCTCAGGTAGAGCGTGGCGAACGAGCCGTCTGCAAATCGCTGGGCCATGTCCCTATCGCCGCCCAACAGGGCCGTGGTCGAGTAACGGTGCCCCTTGGCCTGGAAAATCTGGTCATGGTCGATGGCACCCAGCTGGCTGATCGCCCCATCGACCGGACAGACCAGACCAGCAGGAGAGAGCGGTCGAACACCCGGCTTCAACGCTCGAGTGAAGAAATCGTTGAACGTGGCGTAACGAGCCACATCGGGCTCTGCCGCTTCCTCCATGTTGACCCCGTATCGGGCCACAAAACGGCGAATGGCCGTCTGCGTCAGGCCCCCCAGCGGACGGCGGGCAAGGACACCCGCCAGCGAAGTCATCGCCTGTTTGGGCATCAGGTACTGAGGCCATACGGCCTGCCGGTCAGACACAGGGCTATTCCTTCGCAGAAAAATGCTCGATTCTAGCGAGGCGTACCATTACCGCCCATGTCACCGCTATTTGAAGTTCGCCACCTGACAAAACGCTATGGTTCTCAGACCGTGGTGGACCGTCTTGACTTTGACATTGCACCCGGCGAATGCGTCGGATTGATCGGCCCCAACGGTGCCGGCAAGACGACCACCCTACGCATGTGCCTGGGCCTGACAACGCCCGATGAGGGCCACATCCTCGCGCTCGGACTGCCCATGCCACAGGAGGCCCAGGCCATCAAGGCCCATCTGGGTGTCGTGACCCAGTTCGACACCCTGGATCCGGACTTCACCTGTGCTGAAAACCTGCTGGTCTTTGGAAGGTACTTCGGGCTGCCCAAAACCATGCTGCTGCAGCGGATTCCAGGGCTGCTGGAATTCGCCGCCCTGAGTCACAAAGCGGACGCCAGGCCCGGGGAACTGTCGGGTGGCATGCGAAGGCGGCTGTCTCTGGCACGTGCGCTGGTCAACGACCCCCAATTGCTGTTGCTGGATGAACCCACCACAGGTCTGGATCCACAGGCCCGTCACCTGATGTGGGAACGCCTTCAGCAACTGCTGCAGCAAGGCAAGAGCATCTTGCTGACCACCCATTTCATGGATGAAGCGGAGCGACTCTGTCAGAGGCTGGTGGTGATCGACCATGGCCGCAAGATCGCAGAAGGCCCACCCCGAACCCTGATAGCCGAACACCTGGAGCCCGAGGTGGTGGAGGTGTACGGCGGCAGCGGACTACAGGCTCGAGCCCTGGCCGAATCGCCGCTGGCCAAGCTGGCCAGCCGGGTGGAGACCAGCGGAGAAACCGCCTTCTTTTACACGCGGCATGCCGCGCCCTTGCTGGCCGAACTGGCAGAGCAACACCCCCTGCGCACCTTGCATCGGCCCGCCAACCTGGAAGATCTTTTCCTCAAACTCACCGGACGGCAGATCCGCGAGGAAGGTTGAAACATGAGCAACATGGTCGCTGATTCACGCGCATCCCTTTGGCGCAGCCCTCAAGTCAGCCTGCGTTTCTGGCCGGTGTTCCTGCGCAACTTGCTGGTGTGGCGCAAGCTGGCCATTCCGAGCCTGGTCGGCAACATTGCCGAACCCCTGATCTGGCTGGTGGCCTTTGGATATGGCATGGGTGCCCTCGTGGGACAGGTCAACCTCCCGGCAGCAGATGGCAGCACGGTCGTCGTGCCCTACATTCTGTTTCTGGCCAGTGGCAGCATTTGCATGAGCGCCATGAATGCAGCGACCTTCGAAGCCTTGTATTCGGCGTTTTCGCGCATGCATGTCCAAAAAACATGGGATGGCATCATGAACGCGCCGGTCAGGCTGGACGATGTGCTGCTGGCCGAAATGCTGTGGGCCGCCTTCAAGGCGCTGTTCACCGCCACCGCCATTCTGGGGGTGATGCTGGCTCTGGGCATCAGCCACAGCCCGAAATTGCTGGTTGCCTGGCCGATTCTTCTTCTCGTGGGCATCACGTTCAGCTGCATTGCGCTGATTTTCAATGCCCTGGCAAAAGGTTACGATTTCTTCACGTATTACTTCACGCTTTTTCTGACCCCGATGATGTTCCTGAGTGGCGTGTTCTTTCCCAGAGAACAATTGCCCGATCTGGTGTTGTGGCTGTCGAATCTGCTGCCGCTGACCCATGCCATCCTGCTGGTTCGCCCTCTGTTCATGGATCAGTGGCCAACCGATGTCTGGCTGCACCTGACGGTTCTGTGCACCTTCGCGGTGACGGCTTTCTGGATCGCGCTCGCACTCACCCGCCGCCGGTTTTCGAACTGAATCGGCTGGATGCAGGGGCATTGGCCTGCATCTGCTGCAAAAGCACATCAAATGCCGTGCGCCGGATGGGCTTGCTCAGATAGGCATTCATGCCGACATCCCTGCAACGCCGCTCGTCGGCCGGCATGGCATTGGCTGTGAGTGCCACGATGTACAACGGTGAACGTCCCTGTTCTTGCTCCCACGCGCGGATGAGACGAGTGGCCTCCAGACCGTCCATGACCGGCATCTGCATGTCCATGAAAACGCCATCGAAGTCTTGTTCTTGGACACGCTCGAGCGCCTCCGAGCCGTCTGAAGCGAAGACCGGAAGATGACCGGACCGCTCGAGCAGTTTACCGACCAGCAACCGGTTGGTGGGCACATCATCCACGACGAGCACCTGCAAAGGCCGACTTGAAGCAGCCGGATCACCGGTTTGGAGCGACACTTCTTCGCGCCTGGTGGGTGGACTTGCCCGCTGCAGGCCAACTTCGAAGCCGAATTCGCTGCCCTCGCCAGGAACGCTGTTCACGGTGATGCGCCCCCCCATCAGGGCAACCAGTTTTCTGGAAATCGTCAGGCCCAGACCGGTGCCGCCGTAAACCCGGCTGGTGGATTCGTCAGCCTGCGAAAAGGCATCAAAGACATGCTGGATCTTGTCTGCCGGAATCCCGATTCCGGTATCCTTCACCGAGAATCGCACCCAGACGCGATTGTCTGGCTCGCCATCAGCCGGCATGGACAACTGCGCCGAAAGGGTCACCCGTCCGGTCGATGTGAACTTGATGGCATTGCCGGTCAGGTTGTAAAGCACCTGCCGCAATCGGAGCGGATCCCCGACCACCCAGGGCACGCTCTCAGGCACCACGGCCTCAAGCCGCAAGCCCTTCAACTGGGCATTGGGCCTCATGGCACTGACCACGCTGTCCAGGAGATCTCGTACATCCAGCGACTCCCGAGACAGCTCGATACGTCCGGCGTCGATTTTCGAAAAATCGAGAATCTCGTTGACAATGCCCAGGAGGTGACGGGCCGAGTCCAGCACGACCTCGAGATGCCCGCGCAAGACCGCATCCCGACTGTCCTCCAGCGCCAGCTCTGTCAGACCGATCACCCCGGTGATGGGTGTTCGGATTTCATGACTCATGTTGGCCAGGAAGTGGCTTTTTGCCTGGTTGGCAGCCTCCGCCTTTTGCCGCAGCATTTCCAGGGATTCGTACTGCACACAGGCCAGGCAGGCGGTGGCCAACCGGTCCATGATGGGCTCCAGTGCCATCAGGGTATCGGGAGCCAGGGTGCGGCCGTCTCGGACCATCATCGCCCGACCAAACCGGGGCAAGTCAAACAGGTGCAGCACCAGACCATCTGGCATGGCGACCGTGCTGCGCTTGCAATGCCCGTCAAACCGTTCGACGGCTTCTCGCCAGCCCGGCCGATCCACCCACAGAATGCTTTCGCGCAGCGGATAGGCGAACACATGGGTTGGCCGATCCGGTTCAACCCCGTCACGCCAGACATGAGCAGATCCGCAACCCAGCAGTTTCAGCGCCGGGGTGAAGAATCGGCGCAGCATCACATCGAGCCGCAGATCCTGCCCGACACTCAACGCCAGCTCGTATTGCAGCGCAATCAGGGCCAGGTTGTGAGCAGCTAAGGGCGGCATGTCAGTCGCGGGTGAAACCAGCGAGTACCATGGTCTTGTTGTAGAACTCGAGGCAACGATGGCCCCCGTTGGCCACCTCGCCCAGTGTCAGCGCACCCACCACCTGCCGATTCGGCAGACAGGATTGAACCGCCTCGAGTTCCTCCGAAAACCGGTCTTCCAGAAACAGGACCCGACTGATGCAATCTGCCATCAGCACCGGCCCCGAATCGGAGCGCATGCGCCGCGCGCCGTTAGCGGCTGCATCAATCAGCCGAGAGGCTTCTCCCTTGAGCAGATACACCACCGAATTCACGGGCACCTCGCCCACGCACACCAGCGCCGCGCCATTCGTGCTGATCGGGTCGCGTACCACCAGGGAGTGATCGGCCTTTTCCATGCCGAAGGGATACCCTTTGGCTATCTCGAAGAAATGGCCGTCGGTGAAGACTCGCCCGCAGTCCGCCTCGACCCTGCTGCGATACACCTCGAATGCGGGCCGAAAATCCAGTGACTCGATCACATTGCCACGGGACTGTGTGACCACGAAAGGCCCTGAGAAACTCTGCCACCCATGGTCCACGCCCAGCGACAGGGGCTGATTCATCAGCACCAGCTGTGCATGATCTTCAAGCAAGCCCTGATTGGAGAACAGGCAGGGTTTCCTGATGAAACTCAGGCTGCCAGCCCCGCCACCAAAATAAGCGATATCGGCTCCCAGGACATCGTACAGGCCTTCGAGGAAAGCGGCAATCCGGGAGGACAGGCCATCCACCCACACCATCACACTGGCGCACGCCGGCACCCGATCCACCGCCGCGCTGACCGCCTCGGTGAAGTCGAGCCCCGGATCGGACAATCCACCCACATGACGGATGGTCAGCGGCTCTGGCCAACCGAGAACCAGATAGCCCCGCTCGTGGTGCTTCTGGTCGTGAATGAGCTGGGGAAACACGCCGCCAGCCACTGGGCAGGGAAGAGTCTTCAGCCAGGGGTCGAAGGCGGCAGGGTCACAGGCGTTGGCATCGGCCGCCAGAATGACCAATGAGCTGGCTCCTGAAGCCAGTGCCCAATCCACCCGTTCCTGCAATGCACCCAGCCCCGGCTCAGGCGTGAACCCGATGGAAATGTCCTGGGGATTCATGCGTCGGCATGCTCCGGGGCGGGCAGACCGATTCGATCCAGGGCTTCGGCCAGATGACGAACGCTGCGATCCACGTTGTGCAATTTTTCCAGGCCAAAAAGCCCGACCCGGAAGGTGCTGAAATCGGCAGGTTCGTCACATTTCAAGGGAACGCCGGCCGCTGTCTGCAAGCCCAGGGCCAGAAACTTCTTGCTGTTCTGCATGTCGGGATCTCGGGTGTAACTCACCACCACCCCCGGTGCCTTGAAGCCTTCGGCCGCCACGCTCTGAATGCCACGGCTTTCGAACAGCTCGCGAACCTTGCGCCCCAGTTCGATCTGCTCCTGGCGAACTTTTTCGAAACCATAGGAACGGGTTTCCAGCATCACCTCACGCAGGCGTGCCAAAGCGTCCGTTGGCATGGTGGTGTGGTAGGTGTGCCCGCCGCTTTCATAGGCCTCCATGACCTGCAGCCATTTCTTCAGGTCACAGGCAAAACTGGAACTCGTGGTGCCTTCGATCGCCACTCGGGCACGCTCGCTCAGCATCACCATGGCACAGGCCGGAGAACCGCTCCAGCCTTTCTGAGGGGCACTCACCAGGACATCCACACCCGTGGCACGCATGTCTACCCACATGGCTCCCGAAGCGATGCAATCGAGCACGAACAATCCTCCCACCTCGTGGGTGGCATCGGCCACGGCGCGCAGGTAATCGTCGGGAAGGATCATGCCTGCCGATGTTTCCACGTGAGGGGCAAAGACCGCCGCCGGCTTCTCGCGCCGAATCGTGGCCACCACCTCGTCGATGGGGCACGGCGCCCAGGGTGAATCCCGCTCGTCGGTGACGCGGCGCGCCTTCAGCACGATTTCCTGCGTTGGAATGGATCCCATCTCGAAAATCTGTGTCCAGCGATAGCTGAACCAGCCATTGCGAATGACGAGCACTTTTTGACCCGTGGCAAACTGACGAGCCACCGACTCCATGCCGAAAGTGCCGCTGCCCGGCACCAGCACGGCCGAGTGCGCTCCATACACCTCTTTCAGGATGGCGGAGATGTCGGTCATCACACCCTGAAAACGTTTGGACATGTGGTTGAGCGCGCGGTCGGTGTAGACCACCGAAAACTCCAGCAGGCCATCGGGATCGATGTGGGGCAGCAGGCCAGGCATGTGAACTCCTCGTTATTTTGAAGACAGGTGGCAGATTAGCACGGACGGCGCAGGGCTTCCACTGCGGCACGGACCACGCCCTGGATGCTGCCCGACTCGTCGTGGCAACGCCGGAGGTAGGTGGCGTGGTTGCCATCACGGGCAGCGGCTCGCTCCACCTCATCCAGCGCAGGCAAACCCTTGAGCGCCTCAGCATGAGGGATCAGTTTGCGCACGGTGGACAGGATGTCTTCCCGGATGCCGATCTGTTCACGGGTTTTCGGGTTCACCATCATCCCATCCAGACCAAAACGACAGGCCTGGAATCGGTTGTAGGTGTAAACCAGGTAATCGTCTTCCTCGGGCGGCGGCTCGTTGCGCTCCAGCAAATGGCGGCACAGCGCCTGCAGGTAGCAGGCCAGGGCGGCGGCTCGCTCGACCGTCAGTGGGGTGTCGCACACCCGCAGTTCGATGGTTCCGTACTCGGGCTTGGGGCGGATGTCCCAGTAAAAATCCTTCATGGACTTGACCACACCCGTGCTTTCCATCTTGGTGAAATAGCCCTGGGCAAATTCGTCCCAGCTGAGCACAAATGGCGCGCGACCGCTGAGCGGAAAGGCAAAAACCGAATTCAACCTGGCCGAATCGAACAGCGTGTCCACAGCCTGTGAGTAGGGCGAGGATGCCGACAGCGCGATGAAATGCGGCACATAACGATTGAGGGCGTGCAGCAGAAAGAGCGCCTCGTCCGGCGAAGCACACCCCACATGCACATGCTGCCCGAACACCGTGAACTGCTTGGCCAGATAGCCATAGAGGCCTGACAGCTGCTGAAATCGCGGTTTGCTGAAAATGCGCTGCTCGAACCATCGCTGAAACGGGTGGGTGCCCCCACCGGCAATCTCGACATTCAGGCGGTCACCCGCCTGAATCAACGTGTCGCGGATCGCGCGCAACTGAAGCAGCAGGGGTTCGTGCTCGGTGTGAATGCCGGTGGCCACCTCGATCATGCTCTGGGTCATTTCCGGCGTCACCACACCGGGAAACGGCGCACGACCCAGCAACTCCAGCAGGTCGTCAGCGCTGCTGGAGAGATCGTAATCGTAGGTATTGACCAATTGCAGTTCGAGCTCGACACCCAGGGTCAGCGATTCGGAGGCTTTGAACGATTCCAGCGGCATGCGGCACTCCGGATTCAGGGTCTGACCGGCAAGGCGGCGGTCACATGGGTTTCCTGGGCGGCCATCAGGCTCCGCTGGGTCACCCAGGGTCCGATCAGTTCCTGCAGCGCCATCATGGCCGCCATGGCGGCGAAGGCAGCGGTGGCCGGTTCAAACCCATATTGCCGGCTCTGATCCAGCAAGAGAATGGCAAAGGCGGACATGGGCGTCAGGGCCAGCCCCGTCAGCCCGCCTTTTCGGGCGGTGATGCCACTCAGCTGAGCCACGGCCAGGTTGCAGACCACCTTCGACACCACTCGCAGCGACAACAGGGTGAACGCGATACCCAGGGTTGTCCAGACATGCGACCAGTCGATCAGCGCTGCAACGTACACAAACAGGAACATGCCCAGCAGATCGCCCAATGAACCGAAGTCGCGTTGCGCATGGGTGAGTTGGACCCGCCGTTCCCGCGCCACAATGCCGAAACTCAGTGCGACCAGCAAGGGCGATACCTTGAGCGCAAAGGCAGCCGTTGTCAGCAGCAGAACGGAAAGGGCGAAGAGAACGGTGGCGCTGTTGCTGCGGACATCCGGCAAGCGGGCCAGCCAGGGCA
>CAZEZY010000021.1:21641-25185 GCA_964516635.1 uncultured Tepidimonas sp.
GCAACAGCACAGGCCAGGCGATCGACACCAGTAGCGATGGCAGGTTGTCCATCAGGGGTCGACCCCAAAGCGGGCGTGAAGTTCGTCGAGCCCCAGTTCATCGAGGATCTGCTGCAGCCGCTGGCGCGCGCTGGCCTTGCCTTTGCCCACCCGGCGCGCCAGGATGAGTTCGTTCTTCATGGAGTGTTCCCAACCCACCAGTTCGGTCACCGTGACCTGGTAACCGTGCGCCTCCAGTTGAAGGCAGCGCAGCACGTTGGTGATCTGGCTGCCAAATTCGCGGGTGTGCAGCGGGTGGCGCCAGATCTCGCTCAGCGGCGTGCGAGACAGGCTCAGCGCCTTGTGCTTGCGCAGCACGCCCGCCACTTCCGCCTGGCAACAGGGCACCAGCACCATGTGGCGCGCCTGCTTGGCCAGACCAAAGGCGATCGCGTCGTCGGTGGCGGTGTCGCAGGCGTGCAGGGCGGTGACGATGTCCACCTGTGCCGGCAGTTCGGCAGAGGTGGTCGCGTCGTGCACGGTGGTGGCCACGAAACGCATGCGCTCGAAGCCCAGCCGCTCGGCCAGGGCGTGCGAACGCTCCACCAGTTCGGCGCGGGTTTCCACCCCGTACACCGTGCCCATGCCGCGCGGCCGCAGCACCAGATCGTAGAGCATGAAGCCCAGGTAAGACTTGCCCGCGCCATGGTCAGCCAGGACCACGGCGCCTTGGGCCTCGATCACGTCGTCGATCAGCGGCGCAATGAACTGCACCAGATGCTGCACCTGCTTGAGCTTGCGGCGCGTGTCCTGGTTGAGCCTGCCCTCGCGGGTGAGAATGTGCAGCGCCTTGAGCAACTCGATGGACTGGCCGGGGAGCAGTTCAGGCAAGTTCAGCGGCGCATCGCGCCGAGGGCCGGTGGACTGGGTCATGGGGCGGATGATAAACGGAGCGTTTTCACAAAGGCACAATCCCGACCATGTCCCATCACCCCTTCGACACCCTCACCCCCGACGTGGTCCTCGACGCCCTCTCCGCCGTCGGCCTGGAGGGTGATGGACGCCTCACTGCCCTCAACGCTTACGAAAACCGCGTCTACCTCGCACCCCTCGAAGACGGCAGTGCCGTCGTCACCAAGTTCTATCGGCCCGAACGCTGGACGGATGTGCAGATCGAGGAAGAGCACACCTTCGCCAACGAACTGGCGCTGGCCGAAGTGCCCATGGTGGCCCCACTGCGCCTGCACGGCCACACCCTGCACCATCACGGCGGCTTTGCGTTCAGCGTGACCCCGCGGCGCGGTGGCCGCAACCCCGAACTCGACGATCTGGAGGTGCTGCAGTGGATCGGCCGTTTTCTGGCGCGGCTGCATGAGGTGGGCGCTGCTCACCGTTTTCAGCACCGCCCGGCGCTGCTCCCGAAGACCTTCGGGCACGAGCAGGTGCAATGGCTACTGACCCACGGTGACATCCCACCCGACGCCCTGGCGCCCTGGCATGAAGCCGCTGAAGCCGCGCTTCACACCGTCAACGCCCTCTGGGCGCGCACCGCATTCAGGCCGTTGCGCCTGCACGGCGACTGCCATCCCGGCAACATCCTCTGGACCCCCACCGACCGCCCGGGCGGTGGCCCGCACTTTGTCGACCTGGACGATTCGCGTACCGGCCCCGCTGTGCAGGACCTCTGGATGCTGCTCAGCGGCGACCGCGCGCACCAGCAGCGCCAACTCGGTGCCCTGCTGGATGGCTACGAAACCCTGCGAGCCTTCGATCGCGGCGAACTCGCGCTCATCGAGGCCCTTCGGACGCTGCGCCTGATCCATTACAGTGCGTGGCTGGCTCGCCGCTGGAGCGACCCCACCTTCCCCATCCATTTCCCCTGGTTTGGCACCAGGAGTTACTGGATGGAACAGACCCAGACACTATGGGATCAGGTGACAGCCATGCAGGTCGATTCTTTGGTAGCATGAGGTGGCTGCGTTGCAGCACAAGGAGACTCTGTCCATGGTAAGCACCATCGCCGGCTATGTACCCGCCACTTTGCCCGAAGCCAAATTGCGGCGTTATCCCACGAAGGTCATCAACATCATCGGTGGACCCGGCTGCGACAAGTCGCTGTACTCATCGGCCATCGTGCTCAAGTTGCACCTGCGGCACAAAACGGTCGAAATGGTACCCGACGTGGGCAAGATGCTGGTGTGGCAACAGGATACCGAAGCCCTGCGCAACCAGTACGGCATCGCCCTGCACCAGTACCGCATGCTGGAGGTGCTCGATGGCCAGGTGGCCTTTATGGTGACCGAAGGCGCCCTGCCGCAACTCCTGTACTACAACGCCCACTACGCCGACAACGTGTGCGATGTGGCCAAGACCCGCCAGCAGATCCTGGCCTGGTACAAACAGTTCAACAACGTGAACATCCTCGTCCAGCGGGATCTCGACAAACCCTATATCCACAGCGGTCGCTATCAGGACGAGGCACAGGCCCTGCAGATGGACAAGGTCCTGCGCGGCGTGCTGGTCGAAGAAGGCATCCCGTTCACCGTGCTGCCCCCCGACCACAAGGCCATCATCGAATTTGCCGGGTCACTGGAATGACCCGACCGCCTCACACCAGCAGGGCGTTGACGCGCTTCACATAAGCCGCCGGGTCTTCCGGCAGGCCGCCTTCGGCCAGCAGCGCCTGATCAAACAGGATGTGTGCCAGATCGTCAAACTGCGGGTGCCCATCGAGCTTTTTCACCAGGGCGTGGTCGGCATTCACTTCCAGGATGGGCTGCACCTCGGGGGCTTTCTGCCCCGCCTGCTTGAGCATGCGCGCCAGTTGCATGGAGTAGTCGCCATCTTCCACCACCAGGCAGGCCGGTGAATCCACCAGGCGCGAAGTCACGCGCACGTCCTTGGCGCGGTCTTTCAGGCAGTCCTTCAAACGGTCGAGCACCGGCTTGAACGCCTCGGCGGCCTGCTCGGCGGCCTTCTTTTCTTCTTCGTCCTGGAGCTTGCCCAGGTCCACGGCGCCCTTGGCCACGCTCTGCAACGGCGTGCCATCAAACTCGTGCAGGAAAGACAGGGCCCACTCGTCCACGCGATCGGTCATCAGCAGCACTTCGATGCCCTTCTTGCGGAACACCTCCAGTTGCGGGCTGTTGCGTGCGGCCGCCAGCGTGTCGGCGGTGATGTAGTAGATGGCCTCCTGGCCCTCTTTCATCCGCGCCTTGTAGTCGGCCAGGCCCACGCTCACCGTGTCGCTCTGGGTGGAAGCAAAACGCAGCAGCCTGGCGATCCGCTCGCGGTTGCCAAAGTCCTCGCCCAGGCCTTCCTTGAGCACCGCGCCAAATTCGGCGTAGAAAGCGCTGTACTTGCCCACCATCTTTTCGGCTTCGGCTTTTTCCTCGGCACTCAGCACATCGGTCACGCCATCCGCACCCTCGCCGGCCTGGGCAGGCAGCCTGTCCTTCTTGGCCAGATCTTCCAGCATGCCGAGCACGCGACGGGTGTTGCCTTCGCGGATGGCCTTCACGTCGCGGCTTTCCTGCAGCAGCTCGCGGCTCACGTTCAGCGGCAG
>CAZEZY010000022.1:0-25106 GCA_964516635.1 uncultured Tepidimonas sp.
TACACGGGGGCATGGGTTTCATCGAGGAAACCGGTGCCGCGCAATACTACCGTGACGCCAAGATCCTGACCATCTACGAAGGCACCACGGCCATCCAGGCGAATGATCTGGTGGGTCGCAAGACGGCCCGGGACGGCGGCCAGGGCGCTCAGGCGCTGGCCCGTCAGATCGAGACCACCGAAGCCGATCTGGTCTCCAGTGGGTCGGCCTCTGCATTGGCCATGCTCAAGCGCCTGAAGGCTGGTCGCGAGGCCTTTCTGGACACGGTCGCCTTCATTGCCGGACAGGCCAAAGCCGACCCCAACGCCATCTACGCCGGCAGCGTCAACTACCTCATGCTGGCCGGTAACCTGATGGCGGGCTGGCAGATGGCGCGTGCCCTGCTGGTGGCCGAGCGAGAAATGGCAGCGGGGAACGACGTGGCATTCATGCAGAGCAAGATCACCACCGCTCGTTTCTACGCCGACCATATCCTCACCCGCGTGCCGGGTCTGCGCGATGCGATTGTCGAAGGGGCACCCGGCGTGACCGAGATGGCCCTGGACGCGTTCTGACACGCTGCCGCGAAGCCGTTCCTTCGGCGACATCACCCTGTCGCTTCACAGACAGGGTGATGGCTTTTTTCGGTCCAGAATTTCTGATCAATCACCAGACGGAGACCTCATGTCCCAATTGCCTCCCGCCCTGCAGCGTGTGCCGTTCCCGGTGATCGGCTCGCCGCTGTTCATCATCAGCAACCCGAAACTGGTTATTGCGCAGTGCAAGGCGGGCATCGTCGGCTCGATGCCGGCGCTCAACGCCCGACCGGCTTCTCAACTGGACGAGTGGCTGGCCGAAATCACCGAAGCCCTTGCTGCGCACGACCAAGCCCACCCGGACCAGCCTGCCGCGCCTTTTGCCATCAACCAGATCGTGCACAAGAGCAACGATCGGCTGGAGCATGACATGGCCCTCTGCGCCAAGTACCAGGTGCCGATCATCATCACCAGCCTGGGCGCCCGCGAAGACGTGAACCAGGCCGTTCACCAGTGGGGCGGGGTGGTGCTGCACGACATCATCAACAACTTCTTTGCCCGCAAGGCGATCGAGAAGGGGGCCGATGGCCTGATTGCCGTGGCGGCAGGGGCCGGTGGCCACGCGGGCGTCAAAAGCCCCTTCGCGCTGATCCAGGAAATTCGTCAGTGGTTTGACGGCCCGGTGGCCCTGTCAGGTTCGATTGCCACCGGCGATGCGGTGCTGGCCGCACAGGCCATGGGTGCCGACTTTGCCTACATCGGTTCGGCTTTCATTGCCACCGATGAAGCCCGAGCGTCTGACGACTACAAGCGCTGCGTGGTTGACAGCAATTCGGACGACATCGTCTACAGCAACCTGTTCACCGGGGTCCATGGCAACTACCTGAAGCCGTCGATCCGCGCGGCCGGCCTGGACCCCGAGAACCTCCCGGAGAGCGATCCCAGCAAGATGAATTTTGGCGGCGATGCCAAGAAAGCCTGGAAGGACATCTGGGGTTGTGGCCAGGGCATCGGTGTGGTCGACCGCATCATGCCTGCGGCCGATCTGGTGGCACGGCTGAAACGGGAATACGCCGCCGCCAGAGCCCGTCTGGCGCTCTGACTCAAGCCCCCGATGGCAACCGTCTCAGCGCAGCGCCTGCGCCACGGCGGACAAGGCCGTTGTCATGGCCTCGGGGTGATCACAGGCCAGGGCATGACGCCAGGGCATGCTGCGCAACCAGGTCAGCTGGCGTTTGGCCAGTTGCCGGGTGGCCGCTATGCCTTTTTCGCGGAATGAGGCCATGTCGGCCGGGGTCAACTCGGCACGCCCTTCCGCTTCCATGCGGTCCAGCGCCTCCCAAGCCTGCCGGTAGCCGACGCAGCGCATGGAGGGGAGATCCAGACTCAGATCGCCTCGGTTTCGCAGACGGGTCACCTCTTCAATGAAGCCTTGTTCCAGCATGGCATCGAAGCGCTGGGCAATCCGCTGGTGCAGCCAGGCCCGGTCTGCCGGCTCCAATGACAGAAAAAAGCCGGGTTGCCCGTCCATCAGGGGAGTGGGGCCATCGTCGGCCATAGGCTTGCGCCGATGAAACGCCGACAAGGGACGCCCCGTGGCCCCGTAAACCTCGAGTGCCCGTCCGATGCGCTGGGCATCGTTCGGTGCCAGTCGGGCGGCGGTCACCGGATCGACGACTTGCAGCCGGGCGTGAAGGGCAGGCCATCCCTCGCATCGGGCCTGCGCCTCGATGGCCAACCGCAAGTCGGGCTGGGCCGCAGGCATGTCATCCAGGCCTTCAAACAGGGCCTTGAAATACAGCATCGTGCCGCCGACCAGCAAGGGCAGTCGGCCACGCTGTCGAATCTGGGTCATGACGCGGCTGGCATCACGGACGAAGGCGGCCGCGCTGTACGAATCGGTGGGGTCCAGCAGGTCGATGAGGTGGTGCGGCACCTCTGCCCGTTCGGCAGGTGTGGGCTTGGCGGTGCCAATGTCCATCCCCCGATAGACCAGCGCCGAATCCACGCTGACGATCTCGCAGGGGTGCTGCCTGGCCAGTGCGAGGGCCAGCGCGGTTTTGCCGGATGCCGTGGGGCCGGCAATGGCCACCCAGGAAATGGCAGGGGTCATGATCCTGTCCGGTCCACTCGCTGGGGGGCCGCGCTCACGTCACCGTAACGCCGTACCAGGGTCCAGGCCACCAGGGCGATGATCACACTCCAGAACCAGATGCCATTGGTCAGCGGCAACACGGTGGCCGCTTCTGCTGACGACATGCGGTTGCCCAGCCAGGTTCCCATGGCGAAGGCCCCCACCATCATGGTGAAGCCGCTCAGCGCCGAGGCAGCCCCGGCAGCTTGAGGAAACGGGGCCACCGCACCGCTCTGGCCGCAAGGCTGATGCACGCCGTGGGCCAGCATGAACAGGTAATAAGGCAGCATGATGGCCCAGGTGTTCTGCCAGCCGGCCCATGCCAGGACCCCCATGAGGGTCCCCCCAGCGAGGGTGAAGCCCGCCGCCAGGCCCACGGTGCGCCGGATACCGAGCCGTGGAATCAGCCGGCGACACACCACCGTCCCGAGGATGTAGCTGCAGGTCATGGACAGCATCAGCAGACCGTATTGCGGCTGACTCAGACCGATCACGTTGATGAACACGAATGACGAGGTGGCCAGGAACGTGAACAGGCCGCAGTACGAGGTGGTGGCCAGCAACGTGAAGGTCCAGTAGGTCGGGTGTTGCACGATCTGGTGCCAGACCCGGAACATTTCCCGGGGTTGCAGCGCCCGTGGGTTCGTCGCTGTCAGGGTTTCCGTGAATCGAAGGCTCAGAAACACAAGGGACAGCGCGCCAAACACGGCCAGCGCTGCCAGGGTGACTCGCCACCCCAGCCATTGGGCGAGGAGGCCGCCGATCGGCGCGCTCATGCAGGCCAGCACACCCAGCCCGGTCAGCCCCTTCGACATCATCCTCGCCCCCTCGGCGGGTGTGTAGAGGTCGCGAACAATGGCGCGGGCACACATCACGGCGGCGCCCATGGCGGCGCCCTGTACGGAGCGCCACACCAGCAACTGCTCCATGCTGGCCGCAAACACACTGCCGATCGAGGCCAGGGTGAAGGCGGCCATCCCCCAGAGGAGCACCGGCCGACGACCGTACCGGTCCGACAGCGGGCCCCACACCAGCTGGGACATCCCAAACGCCAGCAGCAGGGCCGTCAGGGTGAGCTGGGCCTGATGCATGGAGGCGCCAAAGCCGGTGGTCAGGGCGGGAAGGGCGGGAAGGTAGAGGTCGGTGGCGATGGGCTGGATGCCCAGCAGCAGCGCCAGGGCGATCACGATGGTGCCCGGACTCATGGGGGAGGCGCGTTCAACGGTCATTCAGGCGAGGTTAACAGATGGGCTGGGGCACAATCGGGGAAAGCATCCGACAGGAGACCGAATTGACACGAAGCGTCTTTAGCCGCATTGCCAACCGCGAACTGCCTGCGGCCATCGTTTATGAAGACGACACCATTTTTGCCTTCATGGATGCCGGTCAGTGCAACCCCGGTCATGTGCTGGTGGCGCCCAAACAGCAGGTCGAGACGCTGATGGAGCTTGATGATGCGGTGGTTGCCCAGCTGTTCACCGTCGCGGCCCGGGTGGCCCGTGCGGTCCAGGCCGCTTTCGAGCCCGAAGGCATGACGCTCTTGCAGACCAACAAACCTGCCGGTTGGCAGACCGTGCCTCATGTGCATGTGCACGTGCTGCCACGGTACGCCGATGACGGGGTGGGGCTGGTCTGGCCCCGCAAGGATCCCTCTCTGGAGACCCTGCAGGCCTATGCAGACCGCATTCGGCTCTGAGGCCGTCGAGCGTCATCGGCCGCGCAAAAACAGGGTGTCCAGTTCCTTGAGGGTCAGCTGTCGCCAGGTGGGTCGACCGTGGTTGCACTGGTCGCTGCGCTCGGTGGCTTCCATCTGCCGCAGGAGGGCATTCATTTCATCGAGGGTGAGGCGGCGGTTCGCCCGCACCGCGCCATGGCAGGCCATGGTGGCGAGCAATTCGTTCCGTGCTCTCTGGATCACGGTGGCCGCATCGTGCTGAGCCAGTTCGGCCAACACGCTGCGAGCGAGTTCCACGGCGTTGCCCTGAACGAGAGAGGCGGGAACCGCCCGGACCGCCAGGGTCTGCATGGCCATGGGAGTCACATCCAGGCCCAGCCGGGAGAGGGTGGACAAGTGGGTTTCGACCGCTGCCATTTCCGTGGGGGTGGCCGCAAAGGTCGCAGGTATCAGCAGTGGTTGGCCGGCCAGTGGCTGGTCGCCAGCCGTGTCCATCTGCCGCTTCAGACGCTCGTAGACGATGCGCTCATGGGCAGCATGCATGTCCACCAGCACCAGGCCATGAGCGTTTTCGGCGAGTACATAGATGCCATGGAGTTGAGCGATGGCACGGCCCAGGGGCCATTCGGCAGACGGGGTGGGATCGGGTGGTACGCTGGGCCTGTCTGTGGCGGTCGACCACAGGGCAGACACGTCTCGTACCACATGCCCAGCGGGCGCTGATACATCCAGCCCCATCTGCTGGGATGGCCGGCCCCACAGGGTGGACGAGTCAGGCTGCGGTGTGGCAACCGGCTGCGGGTTGGCCTGGGCAACCATAGGCACCTGAGAGCGCGGAACGGCCAGTGCGTTTTCGATGGCCCGCCTGACGGCCTGATGGACTTCCCGGCTGTCGCGGAACCGCACCTCGATCTTGGTGGGGTGCACGTTCACGTCCACCCGCGTCGGGTCGATCTCGACAAACAGCGCGTAGACCGGCTGTCGTTGCCCATGCAGCACATCTTCGTAAGCGCTGCGTGCCGCATGGGTGATGACCTTGTCACGCACAAAACGGCCATTCACATAAGCGAATTGGCGGTCGGCACGGGACCGGGCCGCATCAGGCAGGCCGACATGTCCCCAGACGCGCAGGCCTGCACCCTCCCATTGCACCGCCATCCCTTCCTTCAGGAAGTCGTCACCGAGCACATCGGCCAGCCTTTGCCACATGGCCAGGGTGGCATCGGTTTGCGTGGTGTTTTGCGCCCGCCATTGCTCCGAAAGACGGCCGTCGTGCCAGACGGAAAATCCGACATCGGGTCGGGCCAGCGCGTGCCGGCGAACGGCTTCCAGGCAATGTGCCAGTTCTGTGGCGTCGGTCTTGAGGAACTTGCGGCGTGCCGGGGTGGCATAGAAGAGTTCCCGCACTTCCACCGTCGTGCCCTGGGTTCGAGCGGCTGGTGTGATTTCACCGGTTCGGCCTTGAAGCAGCCAGGCGTGAGCGTCCGTCGCATCCCTGCAGCGAGACAACAGGCTGACATCCGCAATCGAATGAATGGCCGCCAGGGCTTCGCCACGGAAGCCCATGGTGTCGACGGACTCGAGTTCGGCGAGATTGCGTATCTTGCTGGTGGCATGGCGCCGCAGTGCCGTTGCCAGTTCGTCACGCGGAATGCCGTAGCCATCGTCTTCGACGGCGATCAGGCGAACGCCACCGGCCTGAAGCCGCACGGTGATCTGGGTGGCACCTGCGTCGAGGGCGTTGTCAACCAGTTCGCGCACCACCGAAGCCGGGCGTTCGACCACTTCGCCAGCGGCGATCTGGCTGATCAGTTCATCCGGCAGTTCCTGGATGGGGCGGCGTGGTTGCAGGTGGGGGCGGGACGGGCTGGTGTGGTTCACCAGACAATTGTAGGAGGTGGGTTGTCCAGCGTGAGTGCTCCAGGATGACTGGCACCCCTTGCTGTCGCAGATGCGTGTAAACCCCAGTGGAATGAATTAATAAGCAAACATATTATCCAGTCAGATCATAGCCGGGAATTGTCATTGAACGCTCACATCGAACCAACCCTGCACAGTCGCTGGCCAGCGCAGGCGGGTTCCAGCCGGATTCCTTTCTGGGCCTACACCGACCCCGCTGTTTACCAGCGCGAACTGGATCGGCTGTTTTACGGCCCCCACTGGTGTTACGTGGGCCTCGAAGCCGAAATCCCGAAGCCCGGCGACTTCAAGCTCAGCTGGGTGGGGGAGCGCCAGGTCATCATGGTGCGGGACCGGGTGGCCCCAAAGGATCGCGCCACGGACCCTGGCATTCGCGTGGTGGAGAACCGCTGCGCCCACCGGGGTGTGCGCTTTTGCCAGGAACCGCACGGGCATGCGCGCAGCTTTGTCTGTCCCTACCATCAGTGGACCTACAAACTCAACGGTGACCTGGCTGGCCTGCCGTTCAAGGACGGCGTGAAGGTCGTGACCGAGCAGGGTGACTGCGTCAATGGCGGTATGCCGCCCGACTTCGACCTGAAGCAGAACGGCCTGACCCGACTGCGCGTGGCGGTGTTGCACGGGCTGGTGTTTGCCACTTTCAGCCCGGAGGCCGAACCGCTGTGCGACTACCTGGGGCCGCAGATTCTGCCCTGGCTGGACCGCCTCTTTCAGGGCCCCGACGGTTCTCGCGAGCTCACCCTCCTGGGCTACAACCGCCAGCGCATTCCGGGCAACTGGAAGCTGATGATGGAGAACATCAAGGACCCCTATCACCCGGGCCTGCTCCACACCTGGTTTGTGACCTTCGGTCTGTGGCGTGCCGACCAGAAAAGCCGCATGGTGATGGACGAACACGGTCGTCACGCGGTGATGATCTCCCGCCGCAACGACGGCGGGCAGGGTCCTGCCAAAGGCTCCGGCGTGACCACCGACGTGACCGATGGCGTGAACAGCTTCAAGGCCAACATGACGCTCAACGATCCGCGGTTGCTCGACGTGGTCCCCGAGCCGTGGTGGACGGTGCCCGATCCGAGTCAGCCGGACCAGACGATCACGCCGACGGTCACCATGATCACCCTGTTTCCGAGCCTCATCGTCCAGCAGCAGGTCAACTCACTGTCTACCCGGCACATTCAGCCCCGAGGCAACGGCAGCTTTGACTTCGTCTGGACCCATTTCGGTTTTGCAGACGACACCCCCGAAATGACCCAGCGGCGCCTGCGGCAGGCCAACCTGTTTGGCCCGGCCGGGTTTGTGAGTGCCGACGATGGCGAGGTGATCGAATTCAGCCAGGACGGCTTCGCGCAGTGGAACAGCGACGGCCTGGGCCAGGGCCACACCCTGTGTGAACTGGGTGGCAAGGCAGCCGGGGTGGGTGAACCGCCCACGGAGCACATGGTCACCGAAACGCTGATCCGGTCCATGTACGACTACTGGAAAAAGGCGATGGCCCTCTGATATTGCCTGGACAATGACACCACCCCATCCCACCCCGCCTCTGACGGAGACTGCCCTGCAGTCGCTCTGGTTGCACCATCAGGTTGACCGCTTCAACGCTGCCTATGCGGCCGCGCTGGACGAAAAACGCTACGCCGACTGGCTCGGCTTCTTTCTGGCCGATGCCCATTACCGGGTCCAGGCACGCGAGAATTTCGACCGTGGCCTGCCACTGTGCCTGATCCATCTGGAAAGCCAGGGGATGATGAAAGACCGCGTGCACGGCATCACGCAGACCATTTACCACGGGCCATATCACATGCGACATGTGATCAGCCCGGCCAGGGTGATCGAGCTGGAACGGACCGAGACCGGTGAGGTGCTGCGTGCAGAGGCCAACTACGCTGTCTTTCGCACCAAGCCGGGTGGCGTCAGCGAGGTGTTCAATGTGGGACGCTACCTCGACGAATTCACCTGGCTGGATGGGGCGCTCAAGCTCCGCAGTCGCCACTGCGTCTATGACAGCGAGATGATCCTGAATTCGCTGATCTATCCGGTCTGACGCCAGCGCCTCACACCTGACGGCTGCGTGCCAGTGGCGGATTCTTGGCGAAGTAGGCCACGATGCCTTTCAGGAGAGCATCGGCCATCTCGTTCTGAAAACGCGGGTCTCGGAGTCGGCGTTCCTCATCCGGGTTGCTGATGAAGGCCGTTTCCACCAGCACACTGGGAATATCCGGCGCTCGCAGCACCGCAAAGCCCGCCTGTTCCACCTGGGGTTTGTGCAGGCGGCCCACCCGGCCGATTTCCGACAGCAGCACGTTGGCCAACCGCATGCTGTCGTTGATCTGGGCGGTCGTGCTCATGTCGAGCAGGGTGCGCTGGAGTTCGGTTTCGCGTGCGCGAACGTTGACACCCCCCACCAGGTCGGCGGCGTTTTCCTTGTCCGCCATCCAGCGCGCCGCAGCGCTGGTCGCCCCCCGCTGGCTCAGGGTGTAGACGCTGGCCCCCTGCGGTCGGGGGGTGAAGAAAGCGTCGGCATGAATGCTGACAAACAGGTCGGCTTCCACCCGTCGGGCCTTGTTGACCCTCACGTGCAGGGGGACGAAATAGTCGCCATCTCGGGTCAGAAACGCCCGCATCGTGTGTCCGT
The DNA here is from genome assembly GCA_964516635.1 of uncultured Tepidimonas sp. Lineage (GTDB taxonomy): Bacteria > Pseudomonadota > Gammaproteobacteria > Burkholderiales > Burkholderiaceae_C > CAZEZY01. The sequence goes on from CAZEZY010000022.1 coordinate 8,877, forward strand.
TGACCTGGGTGCGGTTGATGCGGTCACGCAGCTTGCGTGCGATGGCCAGCACCACGTCCTTTTCCCGGGTACCGCCCGGGCCCATCGCTCCCGGGTCTTCGCCGCCATGCCCGGCATCCAGCGCCACCACGATGAGCCGGTCCACACGACCGCCGGTGGTCGGGCCTCCGGGGCGCTGCTTGGCGGCAAACGCCGCGCGGTCGGGGGGCGGGGGCGTGGGTGGCGTGCCCGGTGCGGTGGCCGCCGTGACCGAAGGGGATGGCGGTCGCGGTTCAACCGGGCGCGGCGTGTGGGTGGGTGATTCAGGCAGCTGGGCGATCAGCTCACCCAGCGGATCTGCCGCATCGGGCACCACCTTGGCCTGATCGAGCTCGCGCAGGCGCTGCGAAATCAGTTCTTCGAGCGGGTCGCGTGCCTCGGTGGGATAGAGGTCCATCACCAGCCGGTGCTGGTAAGCTGCCACAGGCGTGAGCTGAAACACCTGCGGGGTGATAGGACGCTTGAGGTCGATGACGATCCGCACCACACCGGGCGCGTTCTGGCCCACACGGACCCCGGCCACATTCGGGTCGTCCGCGCTCACATGGCCCACCAGATCGCGGAGCGCGGGCACCAGCTCGATGCCTTCGATGTCCAATGCGAGGCGGGGCGGATCGGCCACAAAGAAGGGGGTGGCCTGAAGGGCGGTATCCGACTCGATGGTGATCCGGGTGTAGTCCTTGGCTGGCCACATCCGGACCGCCACAATGGCCGCACCCCGAGCCAGTTCGTGAGGACCCAGCGTCAGCAACAGGACGCTGGCCGGGCCCAGCAAATGCACAGCGGTCCGCCTTTTCATGCGTCTAGCGAATGCAGCAGGGCCAGGCCTACCGGGCTGAGGGCGCGACAGTGAAACAGGCGTTGATCATCGTCCATGGCGTCGATCGTGACATCCAGATCGGGTGGGGGCAGGCAATCCGCGGCTTTTTCGGGCCACTCGACCAGCTTGAGACCCGGTTGCGCGAAAAGTTCGCGAAAGCCGGCATCTTCCCATTCCCGGGGGTCGTTGAAGCGGTAAAAATCGAAGTGGCTGACCTGCAGACCCCGCGGAAACAACGGGCCCGGAGGCACGTCGTGCGGTTCGACGATGGCGTAGGTCGGGCTCTTGATGCGACCCTGCACACCCAGGGCACGCAGGAGGTGGCGCACCAGGGTGGTCTTACCGGCCCCCAGGTCGCCATGCAGCCAGATCAAGGCGTTGCCGATTTCGAGGGTGCCGGCCAGTCGACCTGCCATCTGCATGGTGGCCGTTTCATCCGCACAGGGGATGCGGGTTTCCTTCAAGGCAGTCGATGGGGGCATTCCGTTCCTACAATCCTCACATTCATGATAGACGCCGTTCGATTTGTCACGCAGATCCGTTCCTGGGGCCGCGATCTCGGATTCTCCCAGATCGGTGTGGCGGGCATCGATCTGACCTCGGCCGAACCGGGTCTCCTGCGCTGGCTGGAGGCGGGCTTTCATGGCGAGATGCATTACATGGCCTCTCACGGCCTCAAGCGGGCCCGGCCGGCCGAACTGGTGCCCGGGACGGTGAGCGTGATCACGGCCCGCATGGATTACCTGCCTGCCGGCACGCCCGATGGCTGGCAGGCGGTGGAGTGGGCCCGGTTCGGTCGACCGGATGAAGGGGTGGTGTCGCTGTACGCCCGTGGGCGGGACTACCACAAGGTGCTGCGGCAGCGGCTTCAGAAGCTGGCCGACCGGATGCAGCAGGCGCTCGATGCCACCGGCACCCCGGACGCATTCCACTACCGTGTGTTCACCGATTCAGCCCCCGTGCTGGAGGTGGAGCTGGCCACGCGCAGCGGCCAGGGCTGGCGGGGCAAGCACACCCTCACGCTCGACCGTCACGGAGGCTCGATGTTCTTCCTGGGCGAGGTGTTCGTGAACCTGGCGTTGCCGCCCACGGCACCGGTCAGCGACCACTGCGGTCAGTGCGAGGCCTGCATCACCGCCTGCCCCACGGGAGCCATCGTCGCGCCTTACCGGCTGGACGCCCGGCGTTGCATTTCCTACCTCACGATCGAACACGCCGGCCCGATTCCCGAAGCTCTGCGCCCTTTGATCGGCAATCGCATTTATGGTTGTGACGATTGCCAGCTGGCGTGCCCCTGGAACAAATTTGCCCAGCGCAGCGCGTTGCCCGATTTCGATGACCGCGACACTGGGTCATCACCGCGCCTGATCGAGCTGTTCCGCTGGAGTGAGGCCGAGTTTCTCCGCCATACCGAAGGCACGGCGATTCGCCGCATTGGCCATGAGCGCTGGCTGCGCAACCTGGCGGTGGCCATGGGCAACGCCCTGGCGGGCGATTGCCGCGAAGAGCAGGCGCACGCGCTGCGCGTTGCCCTGGGCGAGCGACTCGGTCATCCCGCTGAACTGGTGCGCGAGCACGTCGCATGGGCCTTGCGTCAGGCCGGCTAAGATGGTGTCCATGATGTGGCTCACGTCCCTGCAACGCGCCTTGGCCGATCTGGGTCAGGGTGCTTTGCGCTGGTTGTCCAACTGGTGGCGCATCGTGCACCTGGGGGCTGTCATCCTGGTGATGGCCATGTCGCCCTCGAGTTACCGACGCGAGCGCTGGCCCGCTCTCGCCAGCCATCTGTATCTGGCCACGGCACCGGTGCTGCTGTGGTTCGCGGTATTGTCGGCTTTGCTGGGTCTGGTGCTGATCCGCATCGTGGTGGTCACGGCGCTCAGCTACGGGCTGTCGCAGTATGCAGTCGACATGGTCGTCCGGGTGCTGGTGCTCGAGCTCATTCCGCTGGCAGCCGCCCTCTTTGTGGCGCTGCGCATCACCATTCCGCAGGGGGCCGAACTCATGCGCTGGCGACAGCAGGGGCGTTTTGCCGAGTGGCAGCAGCAAGGCCGAGACGTGATGCACTGGCTGGTGCTGCCTCGCGCCCTGGCTGGCATGTTCTCGGTGATCATGCTGGCATCGGTCAGCTGTCTGGTGGCGCTGGTGCTGGCCTATCTCAACATTTACGGCTTCAACCCCTGGGGCATGGCCAGTTACACCCGCATCGTGGGGCAGGTCTTCAACCCCGTTGTCACCCTCATCTTCGCTTTCAAGACCCTGTTCTTCGCGCTCACGGTGGCCTTGATCCCGCTGGCTTCCAGCCTGTACGATGAGCACAGACCCGACCAGGTGACCAGCCCCGAACTGCAGATGCTGGTGCGCATGTTTCTGTCGCTGCTCGTGATCGAGCTGGTGTCGCTCATGGGCAACTACTACTGAACACATGAAACACGACGACGCCGCCGACCAGACCATCAGCCAGGCCCGCGTGTCGAACGTCGAGTTCAAGGCGGCCTTGCTGTTGCTCCTCATGATCGCCATGATCGTGGCCTCTGGCACTTACCTGCTCTACGCCCGAGGGGTGTTTGAGCCGACGCAGCAACTGGTGCTCATCGCCGACGACTCTGAAGGCGTGACGGTGGGCATGGACATGACGTTTTCCGGTTTCCCCATCGGACGCGTCCGCCGCATCGAACTCGGCCAGGACGGCAGCGCCCGCATCATCGTGGATGTGCCCCGGAAAGATGCCCACTGGCTGCGCGAATCCAGCGTGTTCACCATGGAGCGCAGCCTGGTGGGCGCCACCCGCATCCGGGCATTCACCGGTGTGTTCGATGTGCCGCCGCTGGCCGACGGCGCCGAGCGTCAGGTTCTCAAAGGGGATGCCATGGCCGAGATTCCCCGGCTCGTGAGCTCGGTGCGCGATCTGCTTGACAACCTGAACCGCATGACGGCCGAGCAGTCCCCGCTCAATGCCAGCCTGCAGCAGGTGCTCATCGCGACCGAAACCCTGAATGGCCCGGGGGGTGCCCTGGGTTTGCTCACCGGTAACGAAGCCGATAAACGCCGCGTCTTGCTCGTGTTCGACGAGGCGCGGGCGCTGTTGAACCGGCTGGAAGCGGTGGCCGGACGCACCGAAACGATCATCGGCAACGCCGACCAGCGGGTCTTTGGTGAGAGCGGCCTGATGACCGATGCTCAAGCCACGGTGCGCGAAGTTCAGGGTCTCCTGTCCGACGCGCGGCAGACCTTGCAAAAGGTGGATGCCGTTCTGCTGGAGGCTCAAGGGATCGCCGAGAACACCCGAACGGCCACCGTCGATCTGGATGTGCTGCGTGCCGAGGTCGAAGCCAGCCTGCGCAAGGTGGAGGGTCTGGTGAACGACATCAACCGTCGCTGGCCGTTCGCTCGCGATGCGGAGGTCAGGCTGCCATGATCCGATGGACCCTTTTCGCGGCCGCTCTTGCCCTGACGGCCTGTGCCAGCAAGCCCCCCGTTCCCGACTGGCAACTGAATGCGCGCAGCGCCGTGGAGCGGGCCACCCAGGCCGATCTGGAAGGCCACCGCCGGGTGGCACAGGTCGAATGGCGCCGCGCCTTTGAAGAAACCCGCCGCACCGCAGACCCCGCCCGCTGGGCCCGTGTGGTGCTGGTCCAGTGTGCGGTTCAGCAAGCCATGCTGCAACTCACGGCCTGCGAAGCCTTCCTTCCCTGGGCGGGTGAATCCACCGAGGCCGATCGGGCCTATGCCAGGTACCTCGAGGGTCAGCCGCTGGCGGAGGATCTGTCAAGGCTGGCGGAGGTGCATCGACCGGTAGCCCGGCAGATGCTGGGTCCTTCACCCTTGCCGCCATCGCCGCTGCTGCTTGCGATCGCAGACCCGCTGTCTCGTCTGGTGGCCGCCAGCAGCCTCCTGCGTGCCAGGCAACTGGATCATGCGGGCATTGCCGTCGCGGTGGACACCGCCTCGTCGATGGGCTGGCGCCAGCCCCTGCTCGCCTGGCTCCTGTTGCAGGCAGAAACCGCGCAGGCGGCCGGGGACCGGAAGCTTGCGGATCAGGCCCGGCGGCGCATCGAATGGCTCAGCGAAGCGGCAGCAGCACGCCCAGCGCAAAAGGCAGACTGACCACCCCCAGCGCCGTGGACAGCGTGACCAGACCTGCCACATACGGGCCGTCATAGCCCATTCGTGCGGCCAGCACGTAGCAACTGGAAGCGGTGGGTACCGCCGAAAACATCAGCAACACGAGCGTCTGCGTCGGATCCAGACGCCACAACATGGCAACCCCCAGTGCTGCCACCGGCAGCAACAGGTGCTTGATGCCGAGCACCGCCACGGCGAGCGATTGGGCCTGTGCCATGCGTCCCAGCTGCATGCCGGCGCCGGCGGCCATCAGCCCGAGTGCCAGAGACGCCATGCCGATCCGGTTGACGGTCGGTTCCATCCACGCCGGTATCGAAAAACCCGCCACGTTGAAAGCCAGCCCGCTGACCGTGGCAATGATGAGGGGGTTGCGGACGAGTTCACCCAATAAGCCTTTCTGTCCATGGCGGGCCATCGGAAACACGGCGCCCACGTTGAACAAGGGCACGCACACCCCGATCAGGATGGCCACCAGCGGCATACCCTGGGGGCCCGCCACCCGGTCGACCAGTGCCAGCACGATGAAGGAGTTGAATCGGAAGCCGATCTGCGCACTGGCGGCATGGAGTCGGGTATCCATCCGGGACCCCAGCCATGGCCATCGGGGCAGGGAGTAGGCGAGTGCGATGCCAATGAGTCCCAGGGTCAGGCCAGCGACCATCATGTGGGTGGTGGTCTGCCATTCGAGCGGCGTGCGGACGATCGAATGGAACAGCAGCACCGGGAACAGGAAAAAATAGACCAGGCTTTCCAGCGGCTCCCAGATCCGGCGGTTCAAGGCGGTGAACCGGCACAGCAGATAGCCGCACAGGATCAGGGAAAAATCCGGGAAAAGCAGTTGGGCAAAGTTCACCCGTTCAGCATATCAAAGGCAGCGGAACCATTTCGTCCAAACCGTGCCAAAATCGTGCGCCTGTTGTTTAGGCCTGCACGGTTTTTTGTGGTTCAGGGCTTTTTATTTTGCGGAAATATCATTATGAAAACCAAATTCCATCTCGCTAAAAGGATGCCGTCTCGTTACGCTTCGGGCGCCTCGGGTCAGGGATCGGCCCTGGCCGTAGCCCTCATCGATGAGCGCTATCTCGGATGGCTGGCCAACCAGCAGACCCCCCGGCTGGTAGGGTCGCTCCAGCGCTCGGCCATGCTGTCGGTGTTTTCCGGACTGGGGCGTCTGTGTGGGGCAGAAGGCATGCTCACACGCGCTTATGTGTTCACCGACCGCCAGCCGGCTGAACTGCTGGATGACGTGGTGTTGCGCATGGTGCCTCCGCATTCGGCCGATGGCGGACTGGGTCTGGTCAGGTCACTGGGGCTTGAGCTCACGCAACTGGCTTCCCGAGGTGGTTGCCAGATCGTGCTGGTGGCCAGCGACGACGAGCGCCTCATTCCCTATATTGACGAGGCCCAGTGGCGTGGCCTCAAAGTGGTGCTGGTGGCCGACGAGTCGTCCCAGGATTTTGGCAAGCTGATGGGCGAAGACCCGAGCTGGGCCCGTCTGCTCATGCAGGCCGACCGTCGGGTGTCGCTGAACGAAGGCGCGTGGCAAGCCCTCACCACGGCCGGATCGACCTATTTCGCCACCTACGTTCCCGAAGTCGAGCGACCGGGAGAACCGAATGCCGAGACCGAGGGATACCACGATGCGCAGCCCAACGAGGAATGGCGCGCCCATGTCCAGAAAGTGATCGAGGACTGGTGGCGTGACGAAACCCCGCACGCCAAGCTGGACCTGTTCGAGGAAATGCAGAACAGCCAGGGCGTTCCGCCCGAAACCGACCGTCATCTGCTCTTGCAGGTTCGCCGTGTGCTGGCCCGTACGCTCAGCTTCCCCGAGAAAAAGGCCATGCGTGAGATGATCCGTGCGGCCGTTCTCGCGCAGCCTCCGGTGGTCGATGAGCCGATCGATTCCTGACGATCACGTTGCTGCCGATCCCGACTCGTCACAGGTGCTGGGTCGGGAACTGGCGGCATGGTTTGCCACTCCCCCAGGGCAATATCTGCTGGAGTGGGAGCAGGCCCGTTTTGACGAGGCGGTGGTAGACCGGTTCGGCTTCAATGCCTTGCAACTTGGACTGCCGGAACTCGATGCCTTGCGCGCCAATCGCATGCCGCACCGCTGGCTGGCTGTTCCCGAGGATCTCGTCATCTCGAAGGACGCGGCTCGTGTGGCACTCATCAGCCACGCGGCTGCCCTGCCGTTCCCTGAAAAAAGCCTCGACTTGGTGGTGTTGCCTCACACCCTCGAGCTCAGCGCCGATCCGCACGCGGTGTTGCGTGAAGCCGAGCGTGTGCTGGTCCCCGAAGGACGGCTGGTGGTTTGCGGACTCAATCCGGTGAGCTTGTGGGGCTTGCGTCAGTACCGATCGCATGCCATGGCCCATCTGGGGCTGGGCGGGACAAGGCTGGCCCGGCGGTTTCTGCCAGAGGCCGGGGAGTTCATCGGCCCCTGGCGGCTGAAGGACTGGCTGAAGTTGCTGAGTTTTGATGTCCAGTCCTGCCACTTTGGGTGCTACCGCCCGGCCGTCCGTTCAGACAAATGGTTGCAGCGCTGGCGCTGGATCGATCAGGTCGGGTCCCGATCCTGGCCCATACTGGGCGCCGTCTATTTCCTCGAAGCAGCCAAACGCGTCAAGGGCATGCACCTGCTCGGACCGGCCTGGAAACCTCGCCGCTCTTCGGTGGCGCCGGTCGCGGTCGTGCAGCGCCCGTCCCTGAAAGACAGCGGCCTGCAAAGGAGAGCCATTCGGTGAATCACGTGACCATCTACACCGATGGCGCTTGCAAAGGCAATCCCGGTCCAGGTGGGTGGGGGGTGCTGCTGCGGTCGGGTCAGGTTGAAAAGGAGCTTTGGGGCGGTGACCCCGAGACCACCAACAACCGGATGGAGATGCAGGCGGTGATCGAGGCGCTGACCGCACTGAAGCGTCCCTGTCGGGTCACCCTCTACCTGGACAGTGAATACGTGCGCAAGGGCATCACCGAATGGCTGCCCGGCTGGAAGGCCAGAGGCTGGCGCACCGCCAGCCGGCAGCCGGTCAAAAACGCCGACCTCTGGCAACGACTCGATGCACTGGTCCAGACGGCGGGGCACCAGATCGATTGGCGATGGGTGAGGGGGCATGCGGGTGAACCCGGCAATGAGCGGGCCGATGCGCTGGCCAACCGGGGCGTGACTGAGCGACACGGGTGAATCTTTTCCGGTTCTGCCGGGATATGTCCGGCGGGATCGCACCAATCACCGCAAATACTGATAGAGTGAAACGATGGCCCGCGGGGTGACCCTCGCCCAGGGCACCGTGTTCCTTCTTTTTCTGTCTATTGCTCCATGTCCAGAAAAGCCATCGTTTGGATTGTCGCTGCCGTGGGACTGGCGGTCGCTGCGGGTGCAGCCTGGTGGCTCCAGAACGCCAGAACGCCTGCCGGCACGAGTCCCCCCACCGCCACACCGGCAGCCTCTGGCCCTCAAGGTGGGCGCCCCCCCGGTGGCGGCCCCGGCATGATGCCCAGCGTGGAGGTGGCGTCCGTCACGGTCACCCGGCTGGTGGATGACGCGCAATCGGTGGGTTCGCTGCGGTCGCGCCAGAGTGTCATGCTCAGGCCCGAGGTCAGCGGGCGCATCGTGCGCATCGGATTTGCCGATGGTGCCCGTGTCCGCCAGGGACAGCTCATGTTTCAGCTCGACGACACCCTTCAGCAGGCTGAGCTGAGCCAGGCACAGGCCCAGCTCTCCATCGCACGGGCCAATCTCCAGCGCAACGAAGAACTGGTCGCGCAGAACTTCGTGGCTCGGCGGGTGCTGGATGAGAGCCGTGCCAGCCTGCAGGTGGCCGAAGCCCAGGTGCAACTGGCCGAGGCCCGGGTGGGGCGCATGCGCATCACGGCCCCTTTCGATGGCAGCGTGGGCATACGCAATGTCAGCCTGGGGGATTTTGTCCGTGACGGGGCCGAACTGGTCAACCTCGAAGACGTCTCCCAGCTGTTGGTGGACTTTCGCCTGCCCGAACGTTATCAGGCGCGCGTGGCTTCGGGGCAGAACGTGAGCGTCCAGCTCGACGCGCTGCCCGGTCAGGTCTTCACCGCCCGGATCCAGGCGGTCGACCCCCTTGTGGATGCGAATGGCCGGGCCCTGCTCGTTCGTGCGGTGCTGGCTTCAGCCACCGGCAGTGCACTCAGGCCTGGCCTCTTCGCTCGTGTGAACGTGGTCATGGCCGAACAGGAAGGGGCCCTGATGGTTCCCGAGGAGGCGGTGGTGCCTCAGGGTGGACGGACAGCCGTGTTCGTGATCGACCGGGAGGGTGAAGGCGAGGCCGCCCGTGCGGTGGCCCGCCGTGCCGACGTGACCCTGGGCATCCGCCGTGGTGCCATGGTGCAGGTCATCGATGGCCTGAAAGCCTCCGACACCGTGGTGGTGGCCGGCCAGCAGCGTCTGCAGCGCGATGGCATGCCGGTTCGCGTGATCGACATGAACCGTCCGCCGGGCGGTTCACCAGGCGGTCCGTCGGGAGGGCCCCGTCCCCAGGGCGCGCCGGCCCCGTCGCCAGGTTGACCCGGGAGGCTTTCCAGCATGCAACTGCCCGAAATTGCTGTCAGACGACCCGTGTTTGCCACGGTGCTGTCGTTGCTCATCCTGCTGGTCGGTTGGGTGTCGTTCAACAACCTCACGGTGCGCGAATACCCCAAGATCGACGAGCCGAACGTCACGGTGACCACGCGGTTTGCGGGTGCATCGAGCGAAGTGGTCGAGGCCCAGGTCACCAAGCCGCTGGAAGACTCTCTCGCCGGGATCGAGGGCGTTGACGTCATCACCTCCATCAGCCGGCAGGAGCAAAGCCAGATCACCGTTCGTTTCAAGCTGGAACGCGATCCCGACGCCGCTGCCGCCGAAGTGCGCGACAAGGTGGCGCGGGTCCGTGGGCGATTGCCGCAGACCATCGACGAGCCCGTTGTGGCCAAGGTGGAGGCCGATGCCTTTCCCGTCATCTGGCTGGCCCTGAGCTCCGACATCCACGATGCGTTGCAACTGTCCGATATGGCCAACCGGATTGCCAAACCGGTGCTCCAGACCGCAACCGGTGTGGCTGATGTGCGGGTTTTCGGGGAACGCAAGTATTCGATGCGGCTCTGGCTCGATCCCGACCGACTCGCTGCCTACCGCTTGACGGTGCAGGACGTGGAGGAAGCCCTCAGGCGCTCCAACCTCGAGGTGCCGGCCGGTCGTATCGAAAGCGTGCAGCGAGAATTCAACGTCACGGCCGCCACCGACTTGCAGTCCGTCGAGGAATTCCGCTCGGTCACCATCCGCAACGTCAACGGCATGCCGGTTCGCATCGGTGACGTGGCCCGGGTTGTTCAGGGGCCGCAGGACGAGCGGACTTCGGTCCGACTCAACGGCCGTGACACCGTCTCGCTCGGGGTGATCCGCCAGGCCACGGCCAACCCGCTGGATCTGTCGGCATCGGTCCGCAGCCTGCTTGACAAGGTGCGGGAAGACCTGCCCGCCGGCGTGAATGTCGACATCGCGAACGACAACTCGGTGTTCATCGACCGCTCCATCAAGGCGGTCTACGTGACGATTGCCGAGGCGGTCGTGCTGGTCACGCTGGTCATTTTTGTGTTCCTTCGCACCGTTCGGGCTTCCATCATTCCCCTGGTCACCATCCCGGTGAGCCTGATTGGCGCCTTTGCCCTGATGCAACTGTTCGGGTTCTCCATCAACACGCTGACGCTGCTGGCACTGGTGCTGGCCATCGGTCTGGTGGTGGACGATGCGATTGTCGTCCTCGAAAACGTGTACCGTCACATCGAAGAGGGCATGGAACCGTTTGCAGCGGCCATCAAGGGATCGAAGGAAATCGCCTTTGCCGTGGTGGCCATGACGTTGACGCTGGCGGCGGTGTATGCACCGCTCGCCTTCACGCCTGGCCGTACCGGTCGTCTGTTTGCCGAATTCGCCCTGGCGCTGGCAGGTGCGGTGCTGGTCTCGGGCTTTGTGGCGCTGACCCTCTCGCCCATGATGTGCGCCAAGTTGCTGAAGCACAACCCCAAGCCGAACCGTTTCGACCGCGGGATGGAAGCGGGATTGGGCGCCCTCACCCGTGGCTACAACTGGCTGCTGGCCGGGGCCCTGAAGGCGCGCTGGCTGGTGATCCTGGTGATGCTCGGTTGTGCCGGTGCGAGCGGGTGGCTGCTGCAGAACACCAAACAGGAACTGGCGCCGATCGAAGACCGGGGCGTCATCCTCACGGTCATCAACGGCCCGGACGGCGCCACCCTCGAATACACCCGGCGTTACGCGCAGGCCATTGAACGGGTGGGGCAGGGCTACCCGGAATTCGATCGGGTCTTCTCCATCGTGGGCAATCCGTCGGTGGCGCAGGGAACGGTGTTTTTCAGGGCCACCCCGTGGGAGGACCGGGATCGCACCACGCAGGACATGGCCCGGGAAATGATGCCACGCATCGCGAGCCTCCCGGGTGTGAGCGCTTTTCCCATCACGCCGCCATCGCTCGGTCAGGGATTCCGCGAGCGCCCCATCAACTACGTGATCGTCACCAACGACAGCTACGAGAACCTGTCGCAGGTGGTGCGCCAGTTCCAGAGCCGTCTGGCCGAGGTGCCCGGTTTTCAGCAGGTCGATACCGACCTACGGCTCAACAAACCGGAAATCCGTCTGGAGGTGGACCGCGAACGCGCCGCCGACATGGGGGTCAGTGTGGATGCCATCGCCCGAACCGTCGAGACCATGCTGGGGGGGCGCATCGTCACCCGTTACAAGCGCGGTGGGGAGCAGTACGACGTGGTGGTGCAGACCGAAAGTGCCCAGCGCAACACACCGGATGACATTGAAAAACTGTTTGTCCGGGGCCGCAACGATGCCATGATTCCGCTGGCTTCGCTGGTCACCACCCGCGAGGTGGTTGTGCCGCGGGAGCTCAACCACTTTGCCCAGCGGCGCAGCGCCTCCATCACGGCCAACCTCGGCCCGGAACTGGCGCTCGGCGAAGCGCTCGACATCATGGATGGCATTGCCCGTGACGTCCTGCCGCCCGGTTACACCACCGACCTCAATGGCCAGAGCCGCGAGTTCCGCAATGCTTCGGGCTCCCTGGCGGTGGTGTTCGTGCTGGCGCTCTTCTTCATTTACCTGGTCCTGGCCGCCCAGTTCGAGAGCTTCGTGGACCCGTTCGTCATCATGCTGAGTGTGCCGCTGTCCATGCTGGGTGCCTTGCTGGCCCTGAAGTTCACGGGGGGGACCCTCAACGTCTTCAGCCAGATCGGGCTCATCACCCTGGTCGGGTTGATCACCAAGCACGGGATCCTGATTGTGGAGTTCGCCAATCAGCTCCGGCAGCAGGGCATGGATGTCATGGAAGCGGTCAGGCGTTCGGCTGAGTTGCGTCTTCGCCCCATCCTCATGACCACGGGGGCCATGGTGCTGGGTGCGATTCCGCTGGCGCTGGCCACGGGTGCGGGCGCAGAAAGCCGTCAGCAGATCGGATGGGTCATCGTCGGAGGGATGTCACTGGGCACGCTGCTGACGATTTTCGTCGTTCCCACGGTTTACACCCTGCTGGCCCGCAAGGGTGTGCCCGGGGCGAACCAGGCAGCGATTCAGGACACCACACCTTCGAACATCATCACGTCCACTTCGTCGCCCGGCGCCACATCGGCCTGATGGTGGTGCAAGACGATCAGGCCGTTGGCTTCCACCATGGAGCGCAACACGCCTGATCCCTGGTTACCGGTGGTTCGAACCTGCAACTGACCATCGGACGTGGCACTCACCACGCCGCGCTGGTACTCGGTCCGGCCGGGTTTCTTGCGCAGGTTTTCAGCGGAGCGGGCCTTGAGCAGCAGCGGTTCACGATGGGTGACACCCATCATTTGCAGCAGGGCAGGGCGAACAAAAGCGAGGAAGGTCACCATCACCGCCACCGGGTTGCCCGGCAGTCCGAACAGCAGCGCGCTTTTGCCATCCTGGTCGATACGTCCCACGGCCATCGGGCGACCTGGGCGCATCGCGATCCGCCAGAAAGCAACGTCACCCAGCTGTTTCATCATGGCCTTGGTGTGATCGGCTTCGCCCATGCTGACGCCGCCGCTGGTGATGATGGCGTCGGCGGTTGCCGCTGCCTGGCGGAAGGCGGCTTCCAGGGAGGCAGGGTCGTCCTTGATGACACCCATGTCCAGTACTTCTACCCCCATCCGGGTCAACAGACCGAAGACGGTGTAGCGGTTGCTGTCGTAAACCGCACCCTCTCGCGGGGCCTCGCCCAGCGAGAGGATTTCGTCGCCCGTGGAAAAATACGCCACCCGCAGCCGCCGAAACACGTCCACCGATGGCAAGCCGAGGCTGGCAATGAGCCCCAGCGCCGCAGGGCCCAGCCGGTCACCACGTCGCAGGGCCGGCTGCCCTTGCATCAGGTCTTCGCCGAGCAACCGCCGGTTGTCACCGGTATGCACCACGCCATGCGGGACCGTGATCGCGTCCTCATTCACCTCGACGAATTCCACGGGCACCACCGTGTCCAGGCCCAACGGCATCACAGCCCCGGTCATGATCTTGAGGCACTCACCGGCCCCCACCTTGCCCTGCCAGGCAGCTCCTGCATAAGCGGTGCCCGCGAGTCGCAAAACCGTGGGCCCGGTCGGGTTGAGCGCTTCGCCGCGCAAGGCAAAACCGTCCATGGCCGAGTTGTCGTGCGGTGGGACACTGATCGGCGAGATGACATCGGAGGCCAGCACACGACCAAGGGCATCGAATACGCCAACCGACTCCGTGACCTGAACGGGCACAACCAACCGTTCCAGAAAGGCATTGACGGTGTTCGCCGGCAGTGATTTCGGGTCGTAGCCTTGCAGTTCCGCCGCGATCGCGTCGAGCGAATTCGTCATTTTTCCAGTGCCCGAAGTTCTTCGAGGGTGTTCACATTGAAAAAAGCCCCCGGATCATCGCCTGCCTCGTTGAAAGCAACCAGCGCGGTGCGATGCTGGACGGTCCAGGCATCGATCTTGCGCCCCCCCGCCTGGGTGTATCGAACCAGGCTGTCGAGGAGATCGGAGCGAATCAGCGTGAAAACCGGTTGTGGACGCACCTGACCATCTTCTTCAGGTGCACACGCCATCGCGATTTCGGCATCCTCAAGCTGCAGGGCAGCGGCGAGTCGGCTGGCAAGATCGAGCGGAAACAGCGGGCAGTCGCATGGCACGGTCAACAGATAGGGGGTTTCGCAACATTCCAGGCCGATCAGGAATCCGGCCAGCGGGCCCGCAAAATCCTCGATGGTGTCCGACCAGACTGGCACGCCAAACGACTCGTAGGCGGCCAGATTGCGGTTGGCATTGATCATGAAATCGCCCATCAGGCCGCCTTGCTGCATTTGCAGACGCAACAGGGCGTTGAGTGCCAGTGGCGTGCCATTGAAGTTCTGCAGTCCCTTGTCGACGCCGCCCATGCGCGAGCCGCGTCCGCCAGCCAGCACCAGGCCGGTGATCGATCCCGTGTCCACCATCTCAACCTCCGATGTAACTCATTTCGATCCGGCGCCCGCTCTGCTGGCGCTGGTCGGGGGGCAGCATGGCCCGGATTTCCGAATAGCGGTCGGTCCGTCCCTGCCAGATGCTGCCAATGGCCGTGGCCAGGGTTTCGTCGGTGGCACCGCCACGCAGCAGGTCGCGCAGATCGTGGCCCTGGGTCGCAAACAGGCACAGGTAAACCTTGCCCTCGGTCGAGAGCCGGGCCCGGTTGCAGTCCCGGCAGAAGGCCTGCGTGACGCTGCTGATGAAGCCGACCTCGCCCAGCGTCGGGTCATAAGTGCCATCCGTACCCGCATAGCCCCACCGTTCGGCGGTTTCGCCCGGTGCGCTGGCTTCCAGCGGAACGAGCGGGAAAGCCGTCTGGAGGTGTTCCAGCACATCGCGGCTGGGCATCACCTCATTCATGCGCCAGCCGTTGGTGGCTCCCACATCCATGTACTCGATGAACCGCAGCACGATACCCGTGCCCCGGAAATGCCGAGCCATGGGCAGGATCTGGTCTTCATTGGTCCCGCGCTTGACGACCATGTTCACCTTGATGGGGCCGAGTCCAGCTTCCTGGGCAGCGGCAATGCCTTCCAGCACATCGGCCACCGGAAAATCCACATCGTTCATCTGACGGAACACCGCGTCGTCCAGGCCATCGAGGCTCACCGTCACGCGATTCAGCCCGGCTGCCTTCAACGCTTGAGCCTTGCGCTTGAGCAGGCTGCCATTGGTGGTGAGGGTGAGGTCCAGAGGCTGTCCGTCCAGGGTCTGCAGGCTGGCCAGTTGCGCCACCAGGATTTCCAGGTTCTTGCGAAGCAGCGGCTCGCCACCGGTCAGTCGGACCTTGCGCACGCCGTGGGCAATGAACAGCCGGGTCAGCCGCGTGATTTCCTCGAAAGTCAGCAGCGCACTGTGTGGCAGGTACTGGTAATCCTTGTCGAAAATTTCCTTCGGCATGCAGTAGCTGCAACGGAAATTGCAGCGGTCGGTCACGCTGATGCGCAGGTCACGCAGGGGCCGGGCGAGCTGGTCGCGCAACTGCCCATCGGGAATGATGGGCTGATCGGGCAAAACGGGGGTCAGCGCCCGAACGCGCTGATCCACCAGAGGGATGACTCTTTCAGACATGGTCAGCAGATTACACCACGCACTCACCCATGGTCGCTCCATGGATCCAAGCCCCTAACGGAGATAGGGCGCCGTGGGCCAATCCGCTCGAGCAGGCTTGGCCCATGGGCAGTTGAAGTCAGGTGGTCAGTGGGAGCAGGGGTACGATCAACAAAGCCACGATGTTGATGATCTTGATCAGCGGGTTGATGGCCGGGCCGGCAGTGTCCTTGTAAGGATCGCCCACCGTGTCGCCGGTCACTGCGGCCTTGTGGGCTTCCGAGCCCTTGCCGCCGTGGTGGCCGTCCTCGATGTACTTTTTGGCGTTGTCCCAGGCACCGCCTCCCGTACACATCGAGATGGCCACGAACAGGCCCGTGACAATGGTGCCCATCAGCATTCCGCCGAGTGCTTTGGGGCCGAGGAGCACGCCCACCAGAATCGGCACCACCACAGGCAACAGGCTGGGAATCATCATTTCCTTGATGGCAGCCGAAGTCAGCATGTCCACCGCCTTGCCGTACTCGGGCTTCTCGGTGCCTTCCATGATGCCTGGTATCTCGCGGAACTGGCGGCGCACCTCTTCCACGACCGAACCGGCTGCACGGCCAACC
>CAZEZY010000023.1:0-13694 GCA_964516635.1 uncultured Tepidimonas sp.
GTACCAGCGCAGCGCCGACATCTTTTTGGGTGTGCCCTTCAACATCGCCAGCTACGCGCTGCTGACCCACATGCTGGCCCAGCAATGTGACCTGGACGTGGGCGACTTCATCTGGACCGGCGGCGACTGCCACATCTACAGCAATCATTTCGAACAGGTGGAACTGCAGCTCAGCCGGGAGCCCCTGCCCTACCCCACCCTGCACATCCGGCGCCGCCCGGATTCGATCTTCGACTACGCCCACGAAGACTTTGACGTGCGGGACTACCAGCACCATCCCGCCATCAAGGCCCCGGTGGCGGTCTGATCCCCAGGCCATGCTGAACCGGAACCAGGCCTTCGGGCTGGTGGCCCTCACCTTGATGTGGGGCGTGAACTGGCCGATGATGAAGCTCTCGCTGCAGGAGCTGTCGCCTTTGTACTTCCGCGCCGTGACCATGACCGGTGGCGCCCTGTGGCTGTTCGCCTTCTACCACCAGCGTGGCGTGCGGCTGAGCCCGGTGGGCCAGGAATGGCGCAGCATCGTGACCCTGGCCGTCCCCAACATGCTGGGCTGGCACACCCTGGCGATTTTCGGGGTGGCGGCGCTGGCTTCGGGCCGGGCGGCCATTCTGGGTTTCACCATGCCGGTATGGACCGTCCTGCTGGGAGCGCTGTTTTTTGGCCAGCACCTCACCCGCCGTTCGGCTTTTGCGGCCCTGGCCGTGGCCGGTGCCGTGGCGCTGCTGCTGGCCGACGAGTTCGGCGCCATGGCAGGCCGCCCGGTGGGCGTGCTGGTGATGCTGGGTGCCGCGATCAGCTGGGCCATCGGCACCCTCATGATGCGCCGTGCCACCCTCACCCTGCCTGTGGAGGCCCTGACGGTCTGGATGATGGCGTTCACTTCAGGGGCGCTGTGGGTCATGGCCCTGATCTTCGAGCCTTGGCCAAGCTGGGATTTCAGCATGCGCATGTGGGGGCTGCTGGCCTACGGGGTGTTCCTCAACTACGGCTTTGCACAGATCATCTGGTTCTCGCTGGCACGCCATTTGCCGCCGGCCACCAGCGCCATGAGTGTGATGATGGTGCCCCTGATCGGCACCGCCAGTGCGACGGTGATCGCAGGGGAGTGGCCCCGCTGGCAGGATGGGGTGGCCGTGGTCTGCGTGATGATGGCCATTGCGGCCGTGCTGCTGCCGGCGGGCGCCTGGCGGAATCTGCTGCGTCGCTGAGATCACTCGACGATGACGTACACCTTCACGACCGTTTCCAGCACCTGAAAGGAACCGGTGAAACCAGGCGGGATGTGAAGGGACTGGCCTGGCCCTGCTTCCTCGTGGCTGCCGTCGTGCCGGCGCACGCGACAGCGCCCTTCCAGCACCGTGAATATTTCACGTTCGGTGGGCCCGAAAACAATGGCCCATTCACCGGGCTCACAACGCCAGACGCCCGTGCTGAGGGTCTGGGCGCCACCCAGCGGCGCCTCCACCTGATTCCACGTCTCTCGCAAGGGGTTGCCCTGGATGAGACGGTCCGGGCGGGGGTGTGAAGTCTCGGGCACCCCCTTCATCGGGAAGCCGAACGACAGCAGGTCATAAGCCGACATGTTCGCTCCTCAGGCACGGGGCAGCGTCACGCCGTGCTGCCCCTGGTATTTGACACCCCTGTCCTTGTAGGACACGTCGCAGACCTCATCGCTCTCGAAGAACAGCACCTGAGCACACCCTTCGCCGGCGTAGATCTTGGCCGGCAGTGGCGTGGTGTTGCTGAATTCGAGGGTCACAAAGCCTTCCCATTCGGGTTCGAAGGGCGTCACGTTCACGATGATGCCGCAGCGCGCATAGGTGCTCTTGCCCAGACAGATGGTGAGCACATTGCGCGGAATGCGAAAGTATTCGACCGTGCGGGCCAGCGCGAAGCTGTTGGGCGGGATGATGCAGTGGTCGCCGTGAAAATCGACAAAGCTTTTTTCGTCGAAATTCTTCGGGTCCACCACGGTGCTGTGGATGTTGGTGAACACCTTGAATTCCGGCGCGCAGCGGATGTCGTAGCCATAGCTGCTGGTGCCGTAGCTGATGATTTTCCTGCCGTCGACCTGACGGATCTGCCCGGGTTCGAACGGGTCGATCATGCCGTGCTGTTCAGCCATGCGGCGTATCCACTTGTCGCTCTTGATGCTCATGCGTGCGCTCCAGTTCGAACCGATTGTAGGGGGTCGAATCGCCCTGTCAGGGTGCCTGGATGGCCTGGATCAAGGCGCGCGAATTGAACCGCATCATGGCGATGTAGTCATCGGCATTCCCACCAGCCGGACTCAGCGAATCCGAGTAGAGCTTGCCAGACAGTTTGAGACCGGTTTCCCGGGCAATGCGTTCGATCAGACGCGGATCGGACACGTTCTCGACAAACAGCGCCCGGACACGCTGCTCACGGACCTGCCGGACCAGCCGGGCCACGCCCTGGGCCGAGGCCTCGCTCTCGTTGCTCACCCCACGGGCCGCGAAGAACGACACCCCGTAAGCCTGCGCATAGTAGGCAAACGCATCGTGCGAGACGATGACCCGGCGTTGGGCCTCGGGAATCGGCGCCCACAGGGCACGGATCTCGGCATCGAGGTCGCGCAGTTGCGCGTCGTAGACCGCCGCGCGCTGACGATAGGTCTCACACCCAGCGGCATCGGCCAGGCAAAGGCCGTCGGCAATCTTGCCCACATAGTGCCGCGCGTGCGCCACGTTCTGCCACGCATGGGGATCCCGATCGCCATGGTGGTGATGCCCTCCATGGTGGTGGTGCCCATGGCCGGCCGCCTTGATCGTCGGCACGCCCGAAGATGCCACCACGTGGGTGCCCTTGAAACCCGCATTCTGGATCAGGCGGGTGATCCAGCCCTCGAACCCGATGCCGTTGGAGACCACCACACGGGCCTGGGCCACCTGCCGGACGTGCGAGGGCGTGGGTTGAAAGGCATGGGCATCGCTGCCGGCGGGCACCAGCACCTGGACTTGCACGCGGTCACCCCCCACCTGCTTGACCCAGTCACCCAGAATGCTGAAGGTGGCCACCACGGGCAGCGGCTGCTTTGCCCCATCTGCCGCATGAACACCCCCCACCATCGCAGCCATCAGCACGGAGACTCGTGCCATCCGACTCAGCCAGGATCTAGCCAACATGTTCAACCTTTCAAATGGACGCGGGACGGCCGCAGGGTGCGAATCACGCCAAACGGCGCCGCCAGCATGGACACCACGTAGAACGCCCCCAGGCACAGGACGATGGCTGGCCCGGTGGGCCAGTCAACGTGGTAGGACAGCAACAACCCGATGACACAGGCGCTGGCGGCCAGCAGGGGCGCGACCAGCAGCAGCGGGACCATGCGCCGCAGCCACAGCCGCGCTGTGGCGGCCGGTAGCACCATGATGCCCACCGCCATGAGCGTGCCCAGCGCGTGGAAACCCGCCACCAGGTTCAGCACCACCAGCATCAGAAAGCCGTAGTGGGCCACCGGGCTCCAGCGGCTCACCATGCGCAGGTAGTCGGGGTCGGCGCATTCCAGCACCAGGGGTCGGTACAGCAGGCGAAGGGCGATCAGGGTCACGGCGGCAATCCCCGCCAGGAGCATCAACGCGGCACCATCGAGCGCCAGCGCGGAACCAAACAGCACGTGCAGCAGATCCAGGTGATTGCCCCGCATCGAGACGATCAGCACCCCCAGTGCCAGCGAGAGCAGGTAGAACGCGGCCAGACTCACGTCCTCACGGAGCACGGTGGAGCGGGCGATCAGCCCGGAACCCACGGCGACCACCATACCGGCCACGATGCCGCCCAGCGTCATGGCCGTCAGTGAGAGCCCCGACACCAGGTAGCCGATCGCGGCGCCCGGCAGGATGGCGTGGGCCATGGCGTCACCGGTCAGGCTCATGCGGCGCAGCATCAGGAACACGCCCATCGGCGCGGCACTCAGCGAGAGCACCACACAGCCGATGAGGGCGCTGCGCATGAAGCCAAACTCCAGAAATGGCGCAATGACAAGGTTCACGAGGGTCATCCGTGACTCAGTGGGTGTGGGTGTGGGTGTGTCCGTGGCGATGCGGCGGGTCGGCGATCTCGGCATCGGGCAGATCGGGCGCGTCGGGGACATCGCACACGGGCGCATGGTCCTCGAAGGCCTCCTGGCGACCCCGCGCCCGGTCCAGGTGGGCGGGTGTCAGCACCGTGGCGGTCGGCCCCACCGCCACCGGCTCACGGGCCAGCAACAGGGTCAGCGGAAAATGCGCCCGTACCGTGGCCAGGTCGTGCAGCACCACGATCTGGGTGCGCCCCTGTTCATGCCAGCGATGCATGAGGGCCAGCAGATCGTCGGTGGTTCGCTGGTCCACCGCGGCAAAGGGTTCGTCCAGCAGCAGGGTGGGGGCGTCCTGCAGCATCAGGCGGGCAAAGAGGGTCCGCTGGAACTGACCGCCCGACAGCGTGTCGAGGGTTCGCCGCTCGAAACCCTGCAATCCCACCGCGGCAATCGCCTCGGAGGCCCGTTCTCGATGCGACTGACGCCACCAGCCCAGCGCGCCCACCTCGTGCCAAAGCCCCGACAGCACGAATTCCTGCACGCTGAGGGGAAACGACCGGTCGATGTCGGGGGTCTGGGGCAGATAGGCCACACGTCCGCCCCCCAGCCCGTGGATGTGCCCGCCCGTCAGCGGCACCCGACCCGCCAGCGCCTTGAGCAAGGTGGACTTCCCGGCGCCGTTGGGGCCCACGACCGCCACCAGGCTGCCGGCGGGCCAGCGTACCGACAGGTGATGGACCGCCGGATGGCGTTCGTAGCCGACCGTCAGGTTTTCCAGCACAATATCGGTGCAAGGGTTGCCGCCCTTTGGTGGCGATTGCAAGTGTGGGTCGGTCATTGATCTGCCCGCGCAATTAATGCAACAATGTTGCGAAAACTCCGATGTTATCGCATTCTGTCGTCGCGGCCCTCTGATCATGAATACCGGTGCTTCCCTGCCCCCCGACCTCGCCGACACGCTGCGTCAGGCGGGACTGCGGCTGACTGCGGCAACGCGCGCGGTGCTTCAGTTGTTTGCCAGCGAACCGGGTTGGTCCGCCACGCACGCCGAGGTGCACGAGCGGCTGCGCCAGCAACAGCGACCGATCAACCGGGTGACGCTCTATCGCCTGCTGGACCGACTGGGTGGCTGCGGTGTCCTGACCCGCTACCACAACGACGACGAGCGCGCCTGGCGCTTTGTGTGGGCCGGAGGCCACGCCCAGGACGACTGGTCCACCCGCTTCGAGTGCGACACCTGCCACCGCCAGTTTCCCCTCCATGAAGCGGCTGAACCCACCCGGGCAGCGACCGAACAGGTACTGGCGGTGCTGGAAACCATGGGGCACCGCGGGCAACGCGTGGACGTGTCGATTCACGGCACCTGCGCGGGCTGCGACACCCCTGGCGAAACCCATCCCGCGTGAGCACCTTCCTCGGGGACCTGACAGGCTCAGTCGTGCTCCCGGAGGCTTTCAAAAAATGCCTTGAGTTGCCGTTGCCAGCCTCGCCGAGTGGTTTCATCGGCAAAACTGGCTTCAAAGCTGTTGGATGCCAGCTGCCAGGCCTCGCGAGCGCCCAGCCCCAGCGCGGCAAACAGCTGGATGAAGTTTTCGTTGAGGTAGCCACCGAAGTAGGCCGGATCATCGGAATTGATGGTCACGCACAGACCGGCGTCGAGCAACTGCTTCAGATTGTGCTGCGCCAGCGACGGAAACACGCACAGCTTGACGTTGGACAGCGGACAGACCGTCAGCGGCACGCGCTCGGCGGCCAGCCGCTGCATGAGCGTGGCATCGTGAACCGACTGGACACCGTGGTCGATCCGTTCCACCTTCAACCCATCCAGCGCGCTCCAGATGTAGGCAGGAGGCCCCTCCTCGCCGGCATGGGCCACCACATGCAGCCCCAGTTCGCGACATCGCGCAAACACGCGTTCGAACTTCTCGGGGGGATGACCCAGCTCGCTGGAGTCCAGCCCGACACCAATGAAATGGTGCCGGAAAGGCAACGCGGCCTCCAGCGTGGCGAACGCGTCTTCTTCGCTCAGGTGGCGAAGGAAACACAGGATGAGCTTCGCACTCAGCCCGAACGCCTCGTGCGCCCGCTGACAGGCATGGTGCAGACCCTGGATGATGGTGCCCATGGGAACACCGCGCGCGGTGTGGGTCTGCGGATCGAAAAAGATTTCGGCATGCACCACGTTCTCGGCAGCGGCTTTCTGCAGATAGGCCCAGGCCATGTCGAAAAAGTCCTGCTCGTGGTGCAGGACGCTGGCACCGGCATAGTAGATGTCCAGAAAACTCTGGAGATCGGTGAACGCATAGGCCGCCCGCAAGGCCTCCACGCTGTCGTAGGGCAAGGGCACGCCGTTGCGTCTGGCCAGCTCGAAGATCAGTTCCGGTTCCAGGGAGCCCTCGATGTGGATGTGCAGCTCGGCCTTGGGCATGCGGCGCAGCACCGCAGGCATGCGCGCCGGCGTGATGAGGGGCAGATGCATGTCAACAGACTCCGAAAGTGATGCCAGAGGCCTGCAGGTAGCGGCGATAGGCGGCACTGAGCCGGTCGGCGGCACTGTGGGCTTCGCCACCGCTCAGCGGCAGCCGGCTGGGCTGCTGGGACTCGAGGATGGGCTGGTCCTGCGAGAAGATGGTGACCTGAAAATCGCGCAGCGCTTCGTCGGACGAATCGACGTCGGTGGTGTACTGGGCAAACCACAAGCGACAGGTGTCTGGCGTGGTGGGGCAAGCCCAGATGGTGTAGCTGTCCTGGGGGCCACCGGCGTCTCCCTGCTTGGTCAGCAGGGCGCTGTAGGGGCTGAGGACTTCATAGCGGTAGGTCACCCAGTCCCCGCCTTCGGCAGCTGCCGTGGCTCGGGGCTGCCAGGCCTTGTAGGCTTCGATGACCGGGCGGCCATCGGGGGTGTGCGTGACTTCGTAGGGGGGTACTTCCGGGTGCTGGGCATCGCCGAGCCAGTCACGGTGGACAAAGGCGAAATGTGACGTGTCGAGAAAATTTTCCACGGCACGGGGCGCACTCGTGGCCACATCAAAAGGCCCATACATGAGGTGGCGTGCCGGCAAATGGGCCAGATCGGGAATGCCAGGCAGCGGGTGACCGGGGGATGCGGACGCATCCGCCAGACGAACCCAGACCAGCCCGAGCGCCACACGGGCTTCGTGACGGCATGCGGCATGCACCGGGGCAGGCTGGAATGCCGGCTGGGCAGGAATGGCGACGCATCGGCCGTCGCCCGCAAATCGCCAGCCATGGTAGGGACATTGAAGGTGTCCGTTCACCACCTCGCCCAGGGACAGGCGGGCACCTCGGTGGGGGCAGCGGTCGGCCAGGACAGCCACCTCACCGTCGGGCTGGCGCCAGAGCACCAGCCCCTCACCGAGCAGCCGGACCGCCAGGGGCTGGTCGCCCACGGCTTCGATGCCGGCCACCGGCCACCAGCCCTGGCGCTCCTTCATCACTTGCCTGCCGGAACGCGACCTTCCACACCACGCACAAAGAAGTTCACGCCGTCTTTCCAGGCGCGGTCGGCTTTCACGCCAGCGGCGAGCACTTCCTTGCCGGTGTTGTCGGCAATGGGGCCGGTGAAGGGCTCGAACGTGCCTGCCTTCATGCCGGCCTTGATTTCCTCGACCTTGGCTTTGGCTTCGGCGGGAACAAAGTCGGCGATCTTGATCAGGTCGTTCAGGTCTTCCTTGACGCCCCACACCGTGCGCTTGGTTTCCCAGGTGCCGGCCCGCAGCTCTTCAATGGACTTCACGTAGTATGGGGTCCAGTTGACGATGGCCGAGGCCAGGTGGGCGTTGGGGGCAAAGGCGCTCATGTCGCTGTCCCAGCCGAAGGCGAACTTGCCATTGCGCTCGGCGGTCTGGAGCACGGCGGTGGAGTCGGTGTTCTGCAACAGCACATCCGCTCCCTGGTTCAGCAGGGCCTGAGCGGCTTCGCTTTCCTTGGGTGGGTCAAACCAGGTGTTGACCCACACCACGCGGACCTTCACGTCGGGGCGAACGGTCTGGGCGCCCAGGGTGAAGGCGTTGATGTTGCGCAGGACTTCCGGAATCGGGAAGGAGCCCACAAAGCCCAGGGTACCTGTTTTGGTCATGTGACCAGCGATCACACCGGCCATGTAGGTGTCTTGGTAGAAGCTGGCGTCGTAGATGCGCATGTTGGGCGCGGTCTTGTAGCCGGTGGCGTGCTCGAACTTGACATTCGGAAACTCTTCAGCCACTTTCAGCATGGTTTCCATGTAGCCGAAAGAGGTACCGAAGATGATGTCATTGCCCTGCTGCGCCAGATCACGGAAGACACGCTCGGCATCGGCGCCGTAGGGCACGCTTTCGATGTAGGTGGTCTGCACCTGGCCACCGAAGTGGGCCTCCACGCCTTTGCGACCCAGGTCGTGGGCGAAACTCCAGCCGGCATCGCCCACCGGGCCGATGTAGACCCAGGCTGCCTTCGTGACCTTGGGGGCCTCGACGGCTGGGGCCGGTGCGGGGGCAGCAGCTTCTTCCTTCTTGCCACAGCCAATGAGGGTGGCACTGGCCAGCGCGGTGATCGCGGCCATTTTGATGAGTGATCGTTTACTCAGGTCGGTCATGATTGCCTCTAAAAGGTCGGGTTGAACAGGGGAACGGGAAAACGGTCAGGCACCGGGGTGGAAAGGCTTGCCTATCGAAGCTGGCATGTTAGTACGAATCCAGACCGGATTTCGGGAAATCAGCACAAGAACCACCACAGTGGCCACATACGGCAGGCTGCTCAGGAACTCGGCACTGATCTGCACGCCGCGCCCCTGAAGGTAAAACTGCGCCATGGTCACGGCACCAAACAGGTAAGCGCCAAGCAAGACACGAGCCGGTCGCCAGGTGGCAAAGGTGGTCAGGGCCAGAGCAATCCAGCCCCGGCCAGCCGTCATCCCTTCGGTCCAGAGGGGCGTGTACTGGGTGGACAGGTAGGCGCCGGCGAGCCCGCAGAGACTGCCGCCCACGACCACCGCCAGCCAGCGAATGAAACGCACCGGGTAGCCCAGGGCGTGCGCCGATTCGGGGTTTTCGCCGACACTGCGCAGCACCAGGCCCGGACGGGTACGGTAGAAAAACCAGATCATCCCGAATGCAATGGCCAATCCCACCCATACCATGCCGTCAAGGCGGGCCATGCCGGGCCCGATCACCGGCACATCGGCCCAGATGGAGGGCGTGCTGACCATCTTGCTCGAGAGGTTCTCGCGGGTGTAAGTGACACCGGCAAAAGCGGAAAACCCCACCCCGAACAACGACAGCGCCAGCCCCGTGGCGTACTGATTGGTGTTGAGCCAGATGACCAGCACACCGAAAATCCCGGCCAGCACGGCACCCGCGAGCATGCCGGCACCCAGTCCGGCCAGACCACTGCCGGTGTGCACCACGGTGGCAAAACCCGCCAGAGCGGCACACAGCATCATGCCTTCGGCGCCCAGGTTGACGATGCCGGCCTTTTCGTTGAGCAGCAAGCCCAGCGCTGCAATGGCCAGCACCGTCCCGGCGTTGAGCGAGGTGGCGATGTTGAGAAAGAACACTTCCATGAATCAGCCCCCCCGCCGCTTCAGCCGGACGCGGTAGTGAATGAGCGTGTCGCAGGCGAGCAGCGAAAACAGCAGCAGGCCCTGAAACACGCCGTTGATGGACTTGGGCAGGCCCAGTCGCGACTGAGCCAGTTCGCCACCAATATAGAACATGCTCATGAGAATGGCCGAAAACACAATCCCCACCGGATGCAGTCGACCCACGAAGGCCACGATGATGGCGGCGAATCCGTAACCCACCGGGATGTGGGGTGTGAGCTGCCCGATGGGGCCGGCCACTTCCAGCGCACCCGCCAGCCCGGCGGCACCGCCAGACACCAGCAGAGCCACCCAGAGGGCCTTGCGCGACGAAAACCCGGCATAGCGCGCCGCTGCCGGTGCCAAGCCACCCACCTGCTGGGCGTAACCCGCGTGGGTACGGAACATGAACAGCCACATCAGCGCGACACCGGCCAGGGCGATCACCACCCCGATATTCGCCCGAAAACCGTCAATCAGACGCGGTATCAGCGCAGCCCGGTCAAAGGTTTTGGTCTGGGGCATGTTGAAGCCCATCGGATCTTTCCAGGGGCCGAACACCAGATAGTTCAGGATCTGTACCGCCACATAGACCAGCATCAGGCTGACCAGGATCTCGTTGGCATTGAAGCGATCGCGCAGGAGCGCCGTGATACCTGCCCACAGCATGCCTCCGACCACCCCACCCAGGAGCACAGCCGGCACCAGCCAGACGCCCCAGCTGCGGTCGGCCGACAACGCCACGCCCGCCGCAAAGATGGCACCGATCACGAACTGCCCCTCGGCACCGATGTTCCAGACGTTGGAGCGGAAACACAAAGCCAGCCCCAGCGCGATGATGAGCAGCGGCGTGGCCTTGAGCGCCAGCTCTGACCAGGCATAAGGCGACTGGATGGGTTCCCAGAAGAAAATCTGCAGCCCCCGCACCGGGTCTTTGCCCAGGGCCGTGAACAGGATGACCCCGATCACCACCGTGATGAGCAACGCCAGCAGCGGCGAGGCCCAGGTCCAGACCGGCGAGGCCTGCGGGCGAGGTTCAAGCCGGAGCATGGCTCACCTCCCGGGCAGGCACGTCCCACAGACCCGACATCCACTCGCCGATCCGCTCGACCGTGGCCTCGGCGCGAGGCACTGATGGCGACAACCGACCCTTCGCAATGACATGCAGGCGATCGCAGATCTCGAACAACTCGTCGAGTTCTTCACTCACCACCAGCACGGCACAGCCGGCGTCGCGTAAGGCCAGGATTTCGCCCCGGATCTGGGCAGAGGCGCCGACGTCAACCCCCCAGGTGGGCTGACTGACCACCAGGACCGTCGGCTTGGCGTCAATTTCGCGACCGACGATGAATTTCTGCAGGTTACCACCCGACAGCGATCGGGCAGCCGCACCCGGGCCGTTGGCCTTGACCTTGAAGCGGGTGATGATGTCGGTGGCCTGCTTCTCCAGCTGGCCCAGCCGCAGCCAGCCCAGGGGGCCGATGGCGTCTCGGCGCGACAGGAGCAGGTTCTGCGCCAGACTGAGTGAGGGCACCGCACCCCGGCCCAGCCGTTCCTCGGGCACAAAGTGCAGACCGAACTTGCGCCGCCGCCCCGGACCCTGGCGCGAAACATCGGTACCGGCCAGATGGATGCTGCCCACGGGCGCGCGGGGATTTTCACCGGACAGGCAGGCCAGGAGTTCACCCTGGCCGTTGCCCGACACCCCGGCGATGCCCACAATTTCACCCGAACGCACGTCCAGTGTCACCCCGTGCAGATCGGTTCCAAAGGGGTCTCCGCTGGGCAGACTGAGCCCGCTCACGGCCAGCATCACATCGCCTGCCTGCTGTGGTCGGGGCACCAGCACAGGCGGTTCCGCCCCAATCATCAGTCGGCTGAGCGAGGCATTGCTCTCCTCGCGGGGATCACACACACCCGTGACCTTGCCGCCGCGCATGACGGTACAGGCATCGCAGAGTTCGCGAATTTCATGCAGTTTGTGGCTGATGTAGAGGATGCTGCAGCCCTCTGAAGCCAGCAGACGCAACACCACGAAGAGCTTCTCCACCGCCTGCGGGGTGAGCACCGATGTGGGCTCGTCCAGAATGAGCAGCTGGGGACTGGCCAGCAAGGCGCGGATGATCTCGACGCGCTGCATTTCGCCCACGCTCAGCGAGTGCACGGGCCGCTCGGGATCGATGTCGAGTCCGTACTCGCGGGCCTTGATGCCGATGCTTTCGCCCACCTCGCGCAAGCCGAGAGACTTGTCCAGTCCCAGCCAGACGTTTTCGGCCACGGTCAGGGTGTCGAACAGGCTGAAATGCTGGAATACCATGGCAACCCCCAGCGCGCGCGCCTCCTGCGGGTTGCGGATGTGCACCGCCTTGCCATTGAACAGCATGGCGCCGTCATCAGGCTTGACGGAACCGTAGATGATCTTCATCAGCGTGGACTTGCCCGCCCCGTTCTCACCCAGCACGGCATGGATGCTGCCGGGCGCCACCTCCAGGGAAACCTGGTCGTTGGCCAGCACACCGGGGTAGCGCTTGGTGATCTGTGTCAGCTGCAGCCGGGGCGTGTGGTGCGTCGGTTGGGTCATGCAACGGGCAGGTTCTGGGCGTGCGGATGGGCACGGGAAGGCCGGGGGCCAGCGTTACGCCGTTTCCTGGCCGGCACGGGCACAGGTGCCTCGTCGAGCGAAGGATCGTCTTGTCGCAAACCGGTGGCCACGGTCTTGATGGCGTCTCTCAGCCACTGGGCGGCTGGCGAGGCATGGGTGCGTTCGTGCCACAACTGGTAATACATCAGTCGGGGAAACGGCACCGGGCAAGGCAGGATGTCCACCGGGAGCAGATCGACGAATCGTTCGCAGAACTGGCGCCCCGACGTGAGCACAAGCAAGGTCGATGCCACCATGGCCGGGATGAGGCTGAAGTGCGGGCTGCGCGCCGTGATGTTCCGGTTCAGCCCCAGCGTGGCCAGGTGCATGTCGATCACGCCGCGCGCGCCCGGGTGGGTGGGTGTAGGGGCAATGTGTTCGGCCTGAAGCCAGTCCTCGACCGTCCAACCCCGCCGCGCCGCCGGGTGATGCCTCGACACCATGCAGACGACCTCGTCGCCGAACAGTCGCCCCAGATGCAGATCCCCGGGGGGTTGTGGCCAGTTCCCGATCACGACATCCACTTCACCCTGCGCCAGTCGGCGGTGATAGTCGGAGTCGCCCGACAGGGGATGGATCTCGATGGCGCACAGCGGCGCACGGGTTTTCAGGTGGGTGACCAACTGGGGCAGGAAAAACGGGTCCAGGTAATCGCTGGCGGCCAGCGTGAAGGTATGGCGAGCCGTGAGCGGATCGAACCGTCGGGCGTCGGCAAACATCACCTCGGCGGCACGCAGGATGTGGGCAGCGGGCTCCACCATCCGCAACCCGGCGGGTGTGGGCACCATGCCGGTGCCTGAACGCACCAGCAAGGGGTCTCCCGAGAGCTCCCTTAGCCGGCGCAGCGCCGCGCTCACCGCCGGCTGGTACATGCCGAGGCGCAAAGCCGCTCGAGACACATTGCGTTCAGTCAACACCGTGTGAAGGACCCGGATGAGATGGAGGTCTATCTTGTCGAAAAGCTGCTGGTCTTTCATACCGGATCCTGCATGAAAGGCATACCGTGGCACATATGTTGCAGACTCGCAAAAAACGCTACCCTGTCGCGCATGAATTCCTCTAATTCCCAGGCTAAGGCAGAGAGCCCCCTGCAGTTCGTCAGGCGGGGCACCGTGGTGACGCTCTCGAATGTATCACCCACACGGACGTTGCTGCAGCTACTTCGGGAAGATCTGGGTCTGAACGGCACCAAGGAGGGCTGCAACGAAGGCGATTGCGGCGCCTGCACCGTGGTGCTCGCCGAAAAAGACGGCCCAGGCCTGCGTTACCGGGCCGTGAACAGTTGCATCCGCATGGCCCGTTCCATCCACGGCCAGGCGCTCTGGACGGTGGAAGACCTGACGGCCGACCCCTTGATCGACCGTCAGGGTGCCCAGCTCCACCCCGCCCAGCAGGCCATGGTCGAGTGCCATGGTTCCCAGTGTGGCTTCTGC
>CAZEZY010000023.1:13704-24824 GCA_964516635.1 uncultured Tepidimonas sp.
GGTTTCGTGATGAGCCTGTTTGGCACCTACCAGAACCGCGTGTGCCAGGGTCAAACCGTGAGCCGGGAGGTGGCCCAGGCCGATCTCTCCGGCAACCTGTGCCGTTGCACCGGTTACCGGCCGATTCTGGAGGCCGCCCAGACCATGGCGGCTCTTCCGCCCGCTCAGGTCAACGAAAAAGCCGTTCGGCGCCTGCTGGACAACATCCCGCCGTCAGAAGCGGCCACCGGTTATCTGGCGCCCGTGACCCTGGAAGGGTTGCTGCGCGCCCGCCGCGAGCATCCCCAGGCGCAGCTGGTGGCCGGTTGTACCGATGTGGGCCTGTGGGTCAACAAGGGCCATCAGACATTCGCTGAAGTGCTGGACGTGACCCAGGCGGCCGAACTGCGTGTGATCGAAAAGCACCCGCATCACCTGGCGATCGGTGCCGGGGTCCGGCTGTCGGACGCGTTGGACGCGCTCGTGAAAGACAGGCCCCAGCTGGCCACGTTTGCCGAGCGATTTGCCGGCCTGCCGGTGCGGCAGTCGGGAACGCTCGTGGGCAACGTGGCCAATGGTTCCCCGATCGGGGATTCGATGCCGCTGCTGATCGCCCTGGGCGCCAGCGTGGTGCTCATGCGCTGGGCGGGTTCAGGCAGCAAGGGGCGCATCGCACACCGCGAACTGCCACTGGAATCGTTCTACACCGGCTACCGGAAGAACCACCTGGCGGCCGATGAAATCGTGGCCTGGGTCAAGGTGCCACGGTCGCTCAAGCCCTACACCCTGGCGCGGTCCGGCGGGGAATGGACCCGGGTGTACAAGGTCTCCAAACGGTTTGACGACGACATCTCCGCCGTGTGCCTGGCCATCCGGCTGCAGATCGACCGGGGCCGCGTTGTGGACGCCCGGATCGGAGCCGGCGGTGTGGCCGCCACCCCTGCACGCGCCTGGGACACCGAAGCCGCTCTGGTGGGTCAGCCCTGGGAGGCCGATACCGTGCGGCAGGCGATGAAGGCGCTGGCGGCCGAATTCCAACCGATTTCCGACATGCGTGCCAGCGCTGACTACCGGCGCACGGTGCTCTCCCATCTGCTGTGGCGTGGCTGGCTGGACAGCCAGCATTCCGGCACAGTCCCCATCCATCTGGAACGACCCGACGCATGGGCCAGGCTGGCAACTCTGGCCATGGGACAGGAGGTGCAGTCATGAGCACTTCCGCCTGCGGCACCTCGCTGCCCCACGAAAGCGCCGTGGCCCAGGTCACGGGCGCTGCCACCTACGTGGACGACATGCCCACCCTGCAGGGC
Organism: uncultured Tepidimonas sp.; assembly: GCA_964516635.1. Lineage (GTDB taxonomy): Bacteria > Pseudomonadota > Gammaproteobacteria > Burkholderiales > Burkholderiaceae_C > CAZEZY01. The sequence continues at coordinate 14,994 of CAZEZY010000023.1, forward strand.
ACGCTGCACGCGGCACCCATCCTGTCGCCGGTCGCTCATGGGCGGCTGCGCGGTATCGATTCGTCACCCGCCCTGGCCATTGCCGGCGTCCACGATGTGGTGCTGGCCCGGGACATTCCTGGCGACCCCATTCTCGCGGCGTTTGCGCACGACGAACCCATCTTCGCGCAGGACACCGTGCAGCATGTGGGTCAGGTGATCGGTCTGGTGCTCGCCACCGATGTGATGACGGCGCGCCGCGCGGCCAGGCTGGTGCGGCTGGACATCGACGCCCTGCCGGCCGTGCTCTCCCCGCGCGAGGCCCATGCCCGCCAGCAGTACGTGCTACCGCCGGTGCACGTGGTGCGTGGCGACGTCGCCTCGGCTCTGACAAGCGCCCCGCACACCCTCAGCGGATCGTTTGAAGTCGGCGGGCAGGAGCACTTCTACCTGGAAGGGCAGATCGCCTATGCCATTCCGCAGGAACAGCAGCAGTGGTTGATCCACAGCAGCACCCAGCACCCCGGCGAAGTGCAACACTGGGTGGCCCATGCCCTGGGCCTGCAGAATCATCGGGTACGGGTGGAATGCCGACGGATGGGCGGCGGCTTTGGCGGCAAGGAAACCCAGGCGGGGCATCTGGCCGTGTGGGCGGCGGTGGCCGCGCACAAAACGGGTCGGCCCGTCAAGTTGCGGCTGGACCGCGACGACGATTTCCTCATCACTGGCAAGCGCCACCCCTTTGCTTACGATTACACCGCCGGCTTCGACGGCGAGGGCCGCCTGCTGGCCCTGGACCTGACGCTGCTCGCGAACTGCGGTTTCTCGGCCGATCTGTCGGGCCCGGTGGCCGACCGCGCCGTGTTCCACAGCGACAACGCCTACTTCCTGGAGCAGGTGGCCATCCACAGCTTCCGCTGCAAGACGAATGTGCAGAGCTTCACCGCGTTTCGGGGTTTTGGCGGGCCTCAGGGCGTCATCGCGATCGAAACCATTCTGGGCGACATCGCCCGACACCTGAGGGTGGACCCGCTGGCGGTTCGCCTGCGCAACCTCTACAGCAGCGCCCCGGCCGCGCCGGGTCTGACCGCCACGGGCAAGCGTGACACCACGCACTACCAGATGCCGGTGGAAGACAACATCCTGGAGCCACTCATCACCCGTCTGGCCGATACCAGCCACTATGGGTCACGCCGGCAGGCCATCGCCGACTGGAACATCACCAGCCCGGTCATCAAACGCGGACTCGCGCTCACGCCCGTGAAGTTCGGCATCAGTTTCACGGCCACGCTGTTCAACCAGGCCGGCGCACTCGTGCATGTGTACACCGATGGCAGCGTGATGGTGAACCACGGTGGCACCGAGATGGGCCAGGGCCTGCACACCAAGGTGGCCCAGGTGGTGGCCGACGAACTGGGCGTGCCCTTCGAACGCGTGCTCGTGACAGCCAGCGACACCGCCCGCGTGCCCAACGCCAGTGCCACCGCCGCCTCCAGTGGCACCGACCTCAACGGGCGGGCCGCCCAGTTTGCGGCGCGCAACGTGCGGCAGAACCTGGCGGCTTTCGTCTGCGGACTGGATGGCTGCGGTGCCGGCGAAGTGGAATTCCGCCATGGACAGGTCGTCACCCCGAAGACCTCACGCCCCTTCACTGACGTGGTGGGCATGGCCTACGCCAACCGCATCCAGCTCTGGAGCGACGGCTTTTACCGCACGCCCAAGATCCATTACGACAAAGCCACCCTCACGGGAAGGCCTTTTTATTACTTTGCGTACGGAGCGGCCTGTACCGAAGTGGCCATCGACACCCTCACCGGCGAAACCCGCGTGCTGGCGGTGGACATCCTGCATGACGTGGGCCACAGCATCAACCCGGCCATCGACATCGGGCAGATCGAGGGTGGTTTTGTCCAGGGCATGGGCTGGCTGACCACCGAGGAACTGGTGTGGAACGCGAACGGCCAGCTCGCCACGCACGCCCCGAGCACCTACAAGATCCCGGCCACGGGCGACATCCCTTCGCACCTGAAGGTGGACCTCTGGCCAGAACCCAACCGCGAGGACAACGTGTTTGGCAGCAAAGCGGTGGGCGAGCCACCCTTCATGCTGGCCATCAGTGTGTGGGAGGCCATCCGCGACGCGGTGGCCCAGGCCCGGAGCGATGGTCAGCCGGTGCAGATGGATGCGCCCGCCACGCCAGAGCGGGTACTCAGGGCACTCGGCTGAATCGGGCCCGTTGGCCTTTCAGCGGATGGCTTCGATGGAGAACCGCTTGTCGGGCACCTGAGGGGTGACGAGGGCGTAACCCTGGTTCTGCCAGTGCACCAGCTCCGTGATGGCCGATGGCGCGATCCTGATGAAGGGTTGCATGTCGGCATCGGTGTAGCCAAAATCCTGCAGGGCCAGGCCGCAGATGCGGAACTCCACGCCCATGTCGGCGTAGTAGCGCATGCGCTGCACCACCTCTTCGTACTTGGCCTCGTTCTTTCGGGCCACCGTCACCAGTTCCGTGCCGTGCAGCAGCACGATGACTTTCATGTCATCGGGGAAAAAACGGTAGGGCGCTTCGATCAGCGGATTCACGAAAGCGCGTACCCAGAACAAGGCCGGACCCATCTTGGCGGGATCGTCCAGGTAAATGTCGAACAGCACCTTCGGGTTCTGATAGGGGGTCTGGACACGCTGACCCTGCGCACTGGCATGCCCCACCCAGAGGGTCAGCACACACAGGACCGCCGTCCACCAGCGAGAGGAACTCGTGCGGGATCGGTGAGCATTCATGGCTGGATCTCCTGAGGTGTTGGGTGACTCGCGGGCCGTGGCGCGACGCCGTGAGCGAGCATCCAGGACAAGCCATTTTCCGTGCCCATCGGCCCCTCGTCGGCAGGGCGGTATTCGCAACCCACCCAACCATCGTAGCCCAGCCGATCCAGCCAGTCCAGCAGGAAGGCATAGCGGATTTCCCCGGTACCTGGCTCGTGTCGGCCTGGGTTGTCGGCCAGCTGGATGTGACCGATTCGGGGCAGCAGGCGCTGGAGTGTGCCCGCCAGTTCACCTTCCATGCGCTGGGCATGATAGAGATCGTACTGAAGCTGGAGATTGGGCACAGCCACCTCGTCCATCAGCCGGATGGCCTGGTCAGTCCGGCTGAGAAAGAAGCCCGGAACGTCCCTGGTGTTGATGGGTTCGAGCAGAAGGGTCAGCCCATGACACTGCAGTTCGCAGGCGGCCCATCGGACGTTTTCGACCAGCGTGGCATACGCTTCTTCGTGGGTCACGCCGGGCGGCGGTACGCCAGCCAGGCAATTGAGCCGCGGGACACGCAGCCGCCGGGCATAGTCCAAGGCGAGGCGTACGCCGTCCTGGAAGGCCTGGCGACGATCAGGATGACAGGCAATGCCTCGCTCGCCGCTGGCCCAGTCGCCCGCAGGCAGGTTGTGCAAGACGGCCTTCAGGCACAGCCCCTCCAGGCGCGCGGCCATGTCATCTGCCGACCAGTCGTAGGGAAACTGGAATTCGACAGCCCGGAAACCCGCGCGCGCCGCGGCCTCGAAGCGGTCCAGGAACGGACGATCGGCAAACAGCATCGACAGATTGGCGGCCAGCTGAGGCATGAGATGTCCGGTTCGGGTTGGCGGTACGCGCGGTCACACAGAGGCAGTGGCATCCGGGTACACCCGTGTGAACGGGGGCAGCCCGGCCAGCAGATGCTGACCGTAGCGGGTTTGCGTCAGACGTCGATCGTAACAATACACATGGGCTTCATCTTCCTCGGTGCGAATCGCACGCCCCACCCACTGCGCCAGGCGGATGGCGGTGGCAGGCACCACCAGTTCCATGAACGGGTCTCGTCCTTGCAAGCGCAACCACTCGGCGCGGGATTCCCCGACCGGATCATCCGGCGGCAAGAAGGGCAGCTTGGTGATGAACAGGTCCTCGCACAAGCGCCCTGGCAGGTCCAGTCCCTCGCCGAAGGACTGCAATCCGAAAATGATCGAAGGCAGGCCCTCCGTCACCCGCTTCGCATGCAGATGGAGCAGCTTCACCCTCGACCATTCGTTCTGCACCAGAACAGAAATCCTGAGATCGCTGGGCAATGCTTCACTGGCGACCCTCATCTGTTCGCGTGAAGTGAACAGCACAAGCGCACCGTGCACGACCTTGCCCAGATCGTTCACGAGGGCATCGATCATCTCCCGAGTGAATGCCTGAACATCCTTGGGATCGGCTCGTGTTCCTGCCAATACCAGCCTTCCCTGACGTCCAAAATCAAATGGGCTGCTGACCTCCAGAGTCGTCACATCGGGATCGTCCGACAATCCGGTCTCACGCAGCAGAAAATCGAAACGCCCACAACACGTCAAGGTGGCCGAAGTCAGCACGGCACCCCTGACGGTCGCCCAGAGATGTCTCTTCAACATGCCTCCAGGCTGTGTGGGACTCGCGTGGGCCCGCAACACACACAGCTCACCCGACACCTCCCTCGTGAACCATTTGGCAACGGGGGGCTGCCCTTCATCGGTCACCTGAAGGAAGCTGCTTGCTGTTGCATGAACCGCCTCTATGCGAGGCGCCAGCGAGCCGAGCTGTGCGTACTGAGCCGCCAGTCGACGTGCTTGCAGAGGCTGGTCACGAATTTCAGCCCTCAAGCGCTTGCTGATGACCCTGAGCGCATCGATGAACAGCTGCGCACTGTGGGCCAGCTGGGACAGAGGCAGCATCATGGTCTCGGGCAGACGGCCTCGGGGAACGCGCATTCGAACGGCTGATGTGGCCCAGGCACTCCCGTACTTCTCCATGACCAGACGCGACCATTCCTGTATGGACTGCCTGATCAGGGCCGCATGCTTGGGCATGTCCGCAATCTCCTCGACGCCGAGTTGCGCACCAGTCTTAAGGGCCCGGCTGGTCAGGCGGTCCAGCCAGTTCAATCGGCTCATGTCCATCTGGCTGGCGAACTGCTCAAGAGCCGTCGATGGCAGATGATGGGCTTCGTCCATCACCAGAAGGGCATTTTCCAGTTCGGGCAGCGTCCGGGATCCCAGCGAACTCAGCAGGAGATCATGGTTCACCACGATCACTTGGGCACCGACCAGCGCTTTTCGATGTTCAAAATAACTGCATCCCCCGTAAGCAGGGCAATGTCTGGCTGTGCAGGAACTCACCTCCGCAGCCACCGCCTGCCACAGCTGGGGATCGGGCAGTGAAGTCAGCGAGTCCCTGTCACCGTCCCATCGACCAGCGCTCAACCCATCGGCCAGATCGGAATAGAACGTCAGTCGCCTGGTTTTTTCAGCGTGAGTGTCCTGGATCCCGGAAAACAGGTCCTCCTCTTCGTCCTCATCAGGCTCGGGCACCGCTGGTTGCACAAACCGGTCCAGTTTCAGTCGACACACAAATCGACCGCGACCCTTGGCCAATGCAAATCGAAACTCGCCAGGCATTGTTTTGGATAGGGCGGGCAGGTCCTTGTTGACCAGCTGTTCCTGCAAGGCCACCGTGGCCGTCGAGATGATCACGCGGCAGTCTCGGGCCAGTGCGACTGCAATGGCAGGGACACTGTAAGCCAGAGACTTTCCCACACCCGTACCCGCCTGAATCACCGAAATCGATCTTGCGGGCGGTTCATCGGCCTCTTCCGTCCATTCGGACAGTTTACCCAGATCGGCATGACTGAATACGCGCGCAACCTCAGCAGCCATCTGACGCTGGCCGTCCCTTGAACGCATGCCTTCTGTTAAACGAACCACGCGATCAAATGCCTTCAAGGCTTCACTTGACATTTCTGATCGATTCATAGCTTTGAAGTGTGGCACATAAGATACATTCATTTCCGCTTGCGGTCATAATCAACAGCATGCTTCAGGGAGCGGATATTTGAACAAGGTCACTCCTACATGCCCAGCGGTCAAGCGCCAACGTTGTTTGAAAAAGCCACTACCACCCTGGATGGCTGCCTCCAATCGCTTGCCATTTTCTGGATACCGGTCCTTGTAGGCGTATTCACCTTCATGGCCATGACCTCATGGCCTAGCCAGTATCCATCGGAATCCGGGCGGGCCGTTTCCTTCTATGTATTCGAAGGCACGGCCGGCCTGCTCGAGCCGTCGGCAGCCCTGGATAAATTCAGGGCAAGTTCGCCCTCGTCCACCATCTGGCGCGAGACAGACCTGTCCGAAAATCCCTTCTGGCTGCTCCTCGATGCACCACCGGCACCTGACGATAACAGCCGTGTGTGGGTGGATTTTCCATCACGACACGCCACATCCATAGCGTGCTGGAACGCCTTTGATCTCCAGGCCGTGGGACAGGCCAACCGGACAGGCAGCACAGGCTGGATGCGGCCATTCAGAGCGGGATTTGCACTGGATCCCGTCGGCGCCAGCCAGCTGCTCTGCAAGGTCCAGCTGGTGGGCCCGGGACGCATCAGCGTACATTATCTGGACGATGCGTCTTTTCTCAGCAAGGAAAGCGAATACCACCGGACATCGGGCCTTCTGGATGGCGGCATCCTGATGCTCGCTCTGTTTACGTCCATTGCCGGCCTGATTAACCGAAACAAGACCTACATGCTGTTTGCAGCATGGCTAGTTCTGAATATGAGGATGGCCGCCCTATCCGGCGGCTGGGACCATCAATGGCTCGGGCAAACACTGCCTATGGAATGGCTGGGAGTGGCGAGGCCCATGACCCTCGCCCTGTACTACGTGGTGACCATCACACTGTTTGCATCGCTTTTCAGAAATGAACTCAGAGAAGTCGGCTTTAACTGGCTGCTCAAGATTGCCAAGTTGTCCTGCTTCCCGATCATGGCAGCGGCACTGTTCTTGCCATATGCCCAGTTTCTTCCGGTAATCTGGGCCAGTACCGGAGTAAGCTCTGCCATTCTCATCATCTACCTGTCACTGATACTCTACAGAACGAGATCGACAGTGGCCGTCTGGTATGTCGGATCGATCTGCGTGGCATTGTTCGCCAGTCTGTACGAGGTAATAGCTGCCGCCTTGGGAATCAAGTTCTTCATCGGCACGATCAACAGCGTGACTGCAGCCTTGGCATCCAGTCTACTGGCGTCACTGGCCATTGCCGAGCAGATGAGGCAGACTCATCTGCAAAAACTGGCTGCACAAGCAGAGCTTCAGCACACCTACAAGGTCATTCCCATAGGTCTATTTGCCATTGGTCTTGATGGCCGTTTCATCAACACCAACCCAGCACTTAAGCAGATGATCGGTCTGGAACAGAACAGCCTGGAAGGCACCGCCTGGTCTGAGATTTTTCCGCCTGAATCCTGGGAGACCCTGAAAAAGAGAACCCGCCTGAATGGCACGGCCGAGCTCGAAGTCCTGACTGGCAGTGGTCCGCACTCGGGAAAGAGATTCCTGGTTCAGGCCACACTCGCAGACATCAAGATCGAAGGCACCCTGCAGGACATCACAGAAAAATCCGAAGCAACCGAGCACCTCAAGTTTCTTGCCAATCATGATCCGCTCACCAAAGTGCTGAATCGCCGAGGAATAGAAAGAATCCTTTCCAGAGGCAATGCCGAAATGTCGAGAGGTCATCTGATGGCTGTTGCCTATCTCGATCTGGACCGATTCAAACTGATCAACGATCTTTATGGTCATTCTGCCGGTGACATCGTTTTGCAAGCGGTGTGCCAACGGGTGCAACATCCTCTCAATGACCGGATGTTTCTCGGACGTGTAGGCGGTGATGAATTCCTGATTGTCATGACCCGAACGCCATTGGCACAGGCCGAGTCCGTTTGCCGGGAAATCCTACATGGACTGAACAACAGTCCGTATCAGGTTGGAAACAAGGCATTTCATGTCTGCGGGTCGATCGGCCTGGTTGAAGTTTCCCCCAGCATGCAGCAGAAGGACATGGTGTCCATGGCCGACCATGCATGCCGCATGGCAAAAAAAGGAAAAGGCAGCGGGCTTGTCATTTTCGACCGCTCTTCAGGGGTTCTTTCGGAGCACGAAGCAGAGCTTCAACTGATCGAACGCCTTTCAACGCATGACTCCATCGAGGGCCTTTATCTGGAGATGCAGCCGATCATGTCTCTGCGAGCTCCGTACAGCTCATTGAATTTTGAAGTGCTGCTTCGCATGCAAGACGCATCTGGTCAGCGCATTCCCACTGAGCGGCTGATACACGCGGCAGAAAATGCAGGGCAGATGGGTGTGATTGACCGCTGGGTGTTGAAAAATACCCTGGAATGGCTTCAGAAGCATCATGCCACGCTCAGCAACAACCAATTCGTGTGCATGAATCTGAGCGGCGCCTCTCTGAACGACGAACGCTTCATCGATGATGTTTTTATCATGCTGGAAGAACATGGATCGGTTGCCAGCCGCATTTGTCTGGAAATCACCGAAAGTGTGGCGCTCCACGATACGATCAATACACGACGATTCATCGACAGGGTGCGCAGTGTCGGCGCCAAAGTGGCACTTGATGATTTCGGAGCAGGTTATACCTCCTTCTCCTATCTGAAAGACCTGCCTGCCGATGTCCTCAAGATCGATGGCAGCTTCATCGTCAACATGACCAACCATCCTGCCAACGTGGCGATTGTTGAAACCATCGTCAGCCTTGCGCAAAACCTCGGCATGAAAACCATTGCCGAATGGGCAGAGGATTTTGAAACAGTAGAGACGCTCGCACAGATTGGCGTTGATTTTGTGCAGGGCTTTGTTGTCGCCAGACCTCAGAAACCCGAATCCATTCTCACAGCCAGTTCAGGCGCAGACTTCATTGTCAATCCGAAGCTCCATGATTTCCTGAGCGCCATGATCCAGTCAGACGAAGAGCACATTGACCTGATTCTCGGAGGTGATTACTCCACGGCCCCAAGGCCCAAGGGCCAGTGACCTTCAGCCCATCGCCAACTGCATCAGGGGATGTTCGGTATGGAACATGAAGTTCCTTAGTGGATGATCAACCTCTTCCCACTGTCTGCGGACATCCTTCACACTGAGGTACATAACCCTGTGTGGCAAACCAAAGACATGTGAAAGTGGTTGAAAGCCAACCCCTGGAAACACGTCCTTGAAGAGCATGCTCACATATTGACGATCCAGGGGTGCACGTGCCGTGATCACCATATAGTCCACCCCCTGATGCAGGCAGTATTCATAATAGGCCTTGAACAGCGCCGTCTTGATCAGCCGGCTCCCCGTCTGTTGCACCACGCCCAGACGCGTGGCTTCAGCCAGCGCTTTCCCCTTCATCCAGGAGGGCAAGGTCACCGACTGCTCCAGTGCCAATGGACCGTGAGCGTTGGTCTGAATCCTCATGGTTCCGACAGCGGAGCCATCCAGATTCGATTCGGCAAGCAGCAACGCCACTGCAGGTGACTGATCCAGTGCTTCCGGTTTTTGTAATGCTGAACTCAAGTGGCCTGGCAGGTGGCGTGCGTAGGCAGAATGACGTATCTCGATGACTTTTTTCAAATCATTGCCATTCCGTGCAATTCGAAGGGTGAAAGGCCAGTATTCAACCTTCAGCGGTTCAGACGGATTTGCCCGTTCGTCCAAGCCGGAACCTGGAATCACAGACCCTTGCTGGCCAACGTTGCTGACTGTATTCGTCCACATTCGAGTTCTCCTCCAGCATGTCAAGCTGATTACGATTGAACACTCACCCACAATGTAGACAGTGAGTGGCGCCGCGTGAGTCAGAAAAACGATGTTTCGTGTGTCAGCCAAATTCCTACGCCGTTGCAGCTGTGACCTTCAGTGTCAGCTGTGGCGGTGGCTTACAATGCGTGGCATTGAACCTCTGGAAGCGTGGCAGAGTGGTCGATTGCACCGGTCTTGAAAACCGGCAACGGGCAACCGTTCG
>CAZEZY010000024.1:0-24326 GCA_964516635.1 uncultured Tepidimonas sp.
ACAGGTACGTCAGTCCCTGCTGGCGCTGCAGGTCCTTCATGATGTTGAGCACCTGGGCCTGGACACTCACGTCGAGTGCGGAGGTCGGTTCATCGCAGACCAGAAAATCGGGCTGTGTGGCCAAAGCGCGGGCAATCGAAATGCGCTGGCGTTGCCCGCCTGAAAACTGGTGCGGGTACTTGATCATGTCCAGCGGACTGAGCCCGACCGATTGCAGCAGCTGTCCCACCTTTTCTTTGATGGCGTGGGCGTCTTGCAGCAAACCGTGTTCCCGCAATGGCTCGGCCACGATCTCGGCCACTCGCCAGCGCGGATTGAGGCTGGCATAGGGGTCCTGGAAGATCATCTGGATCCGGCGCCGCAGTTGCCGGCCCTCGGCGGTGGCGTAAGCGGCATGGGCGTCGAGACCGTCAAAAGCGAAACGACCCCGAGTCGGCTGATACAGACCGACCAGAAGGCGTGCCACCGTGCTTTTGCCACAGCCGGATTCGCCCACCAGTGCCAAGGTCTGGCCACGCTGGATGTCAAAGCTCACGCCATCGACGGCATGCAGCAGTTGCCGCGGTTTGCGTTCCAGTGCCCGATTCAGCCAGTTCGCCGACACGTCAAATGTCATGGCCAGATCGCGGGCCTGAACCAGCGGATCTTTCGTCAGGGCGTTTGACGGGGCGGTGTCAGCGCAAGCCGAGGATGCCGTTGCAAGGCTCATGGGTGGACCTCCGGTGGGAAAGCCGGGTCTTCATTCAACCAGCAGGCGGCCCGTGTGGCCTTGGCTGGCATGAGCTCTGGTCGTTCCCGGGTACAGCGCAAGAAGGCGTGTTCGCAGCGGGGATTGAAAGCGCAACCCGAGGGAATGGCATTCAGTCGGGGCATGGCGCCATCAATCTGGTGCAGGTGATCCCGGTCGCTGTTCATGTCTGGGATGCAACTCATCAGACCGCGGGTATAGGGATGCGAAGGCTGGTGAATGACCTCGTGAACGGGGCCCATCTCAGCCACGCGTCCTGCGTACATCACCGCCACGCGGTCGCAGGTTTCAGCGATCACCCCCATGTCATGGGTGATCAGCATGACGGCAGCGCCGCGTTCCCTGCAAATGGTCTTGAGCAGGCCGATGATCTGGGCCTGGATGGACACGTCCAGAGCGGTGGTGGGCTCGTCGGCCACAATCAGCCTGGGTTCTGCCGCCAGGGCGAGTGCAATCACCACGCGCTGACGCATCCCGCCGCTGAACTGATGAGGGTAGTGGTCGATGCGCTCTTCCGCGGCCGGGATGCCGGTATCCTTGAGCAGCTGGATGGCCCGCCGGCGTGCCTCGGCAGGGCCGAGCGGAAGATGGGTCGTGATGGTTTCGATGAGTTGCCGGCCGATGGAATACAGGGGATTCAGTGAAGTGAGCGGATCCTGAAAGATGGCACCAATCTGGCGGCCACGGATCTGGCGCATGGCTTCCGGGCGGAGGTTGTCGATGCGGCGGCCCTCCAGCCGGATTTCGCCGCTGGCAATGTGCCCAGGGGGTTCGAGCAAGCCGATGATGGATGCCCCCGTCAGTGACTTGCCTGCACCCGATTCGCCCACCACGCCGAGGATTTCACCCGGGGCAATGTCGAAAGACACGTTGTCGAGCGCCCGCAAGGTGCCACGACGGCCCGGGAACTCAACCACCAGATTCTTGACTTCCAGAAGGCTCATGGCGGGTACCTCAGCGCAGTCGTGGGTTGAGCGCGTCGCGCAGCCAGTCACCCAGCAGGTTGACGCTCAGGGCGATGAGCACCAGCACCATGCCCGGGAAAACCGTGATCCACCATTCACCAGAGAACAGATAGTCATTACCAATGCGGATCAGTGTGCCCAGCGATGGCGAGGTGGGTGGGGCACCGACCCCCAGAAAGGACAACGTGGCTTCGGTGATGATGGCCGTGGCGACCTGAATGGTGGCCAGCACCAGAACCGGGCCGAGCACATTGGGCAGGACATGCTTGCGCATGATGCGCAGTGGGGCAACGCCAATCACCCGCGCAGCCTGAACATACTCCTTCTGTCGCTCGACCAGGGTCGACCCTCTGACCGTTCGGGCATATTGCACCCACCCGGTGAGTGCGATGGAGAAAATCAGGACCCCGAAGGCCAGGGATTCGTGGGCATTCGGAAACATCGCCCTTCCGACGCCGGCAATCAGCAAAGCCACCAGAATGGCGGGGAACGAGAGCATGACATCGCACAGGCGCATCAGCACGGCATCCACCCAGCCCCCCAGAAACCCTGCCAGCAAACCGAGCGTCACGCCGACGAGTACCGATAGAAGAACCGAAGCCAGCCCCACCGCCAGCGAAATGCGAGCCCCGTACATGAGGGCTGACAGGATGTCTCGACCCTGATCGTCGGTGCCCAGCAGGAATTCGATTCGACCGTCCGCATGCCATGCAGGTGGCAGCCGGGCATTGCCAAGTTCCAGAGTGGCGAGGTCGAAAGGGTTGTGCGGCGCCACCCAGGGTGCGAATGCCGCACAGAAAACGCAAACGAAGGCAATGAACGCTGCGCCGATGGCGGTCGGCGAGGAGCGGAAACTGTGGCTGATATCGCTGTCTAGCCAGCGTGACCAGAGATTTTTCATGAGTGGGACCGGTCGGACCGTTCAATGTCCTCCCGCACGGTCCACGCGCAGGCGTGGATCGACGGCGAAGTAGAGCAGATCGACAATCAGATTGATGACCACAAAAATCAGGGCAATCAGACACAGATAGGCGGCCATCACCGGAATGTCAGCAAAGGTGACGGCCTGAATGAACAGCAGGCCCATGCCCGGCCACTGGAACACCGTTTCCGTGATGATGGCAAATGCAATCAGGCCACCCAGTTGAAGGCCGGTGATGGTCATGACGGGCACCAGTGTGTTCTTGAGTGCATGGCCAAAGTGGACCGTCCGGTCGGTCAGACCACGGGCACGCGCGAATTTGATGTAGTCGGTGCGCAGAACTTCGAGCATTTCGGAACGAACCAGCCGCATGATCAGCGTCAGCTGAAAGATGGCCAGCGTGACCGCCGGTAGCGTGATGTGGTGCCAGCCTTTGGCGGTGAGCAAGCCGGTGGTCCAGCCGCCCAGATGCGTCACCTCGCCACGCCCGAAGCTGGGAAACCAGCCCAGTTGTACCGCGAACACGAGAATCAGCAAGATGCCAATGAGGAAGGTGGGCAGCGACACACCCAGCAGTGACAGCGTCATGAACAGCTGGCTCATGAATGTGCCACGGCGCAGTGCCGCATACACCCCCATCGGAATACCGATGACCAATGCCATGAATGCCGCGACCAGGGCGAGTTCCAGGGTGGCCGGAAACCGCTCGGCAATGAGCTGCGAAACGGGTGTTCCCTGACGCAAACTCATGCCGAACTGGCCTTGCGAGGCATTGAGCAGGAACTGACCAAACTGGACGATCACCGGCTGGTCCAGCCCCAGGGCTTGGCGCATTTCCGCCAGTTCCTCGGCGGTGGCGTCCTGCCCGAGCATTTGCACCACTGGATCGCCCACATACTGGAACAGCATGAAGGCGATCAGGGCCACGGTGACCATGACCAGAACCGCCTGAAACAGGCGGCGGATGATGAACGCGAGCATCCTGCGTCAGTTCACCTTGATCAGACGCCAGTCCAGCCGGTTGTCGGCCCGGTGCACCACACTCACATTTTTCTTGAGTGCCCACGGGATGATCTGGTTGTGCAGCGGGATGTGGGCCACATCGTCGTTTTGCAGTTGCAGCGCTTCGCTCAGGAGACGGGGCCGAATGAAGGGGTCGGTTTCGGTCTTGGCGCGGTCGATCACGGCGTCCATCCTGGGATTGCTGTAGCGTCCCACGTTGTAGTTGCCATCACCTCCCTGACCCACGGTGCGAACCAGCGACTGCAGGCTGTACAGGGCATCGAAGGTGGGGACGCCCCAGCCCAGCATGTAGATGCTGGCTTCGTAGCGCTGGATCATGGGGAAGTAGGTGGCCAGTGGCAGGGTGCGAAGCTTGGCCCGCACGCCCACCCTGGCCCACATGGCGGTGATGGCCTGGCAGATTTGTTCGTCGTTGATGTACCGGTTGTTGGGGCAGGCAAAATCGACCTCGAAGCCGTCTTTGTACCCGGCATCGGCCAGCAGTTTCTGGGCGGCGGCCACGTCAAAGGGGAAGCGCTTGTGTACCGATTCGTTCCAGCCTGCCACCTGGGGTGAGACCAGGGCGCCAGTCACCTGGCTCTGGCCACGCATGGTCACGCGGTGGATGGTCTCGATGTCGATGGCCTGGTAGAGCGCCTTGCGAACTCGCACGTCTTTGAGGGGGTTCTTGCCTTTGACGCTGCTGCCCACCAGTTCTTCCCGGTGTTGGTCCATGCCAAGGAAGATGGTGCGGTTTTCGACACCGTCGATCACCGAGAGGTTGGGGTTGTTGCGCACGCGAGGCAGGTCCTGGGGGCTGGGGTCGAGCACGAAATCCACTTCGCCTGACAGCAACGCGGCCATGCGGGTGGCGGTGGCCTTGATCGGGGAATACACGATTTCGGTCACATTCCCTTCCATCTTGCCCCACCAGTTGGGGTTGCGGACCAGCACCATGCGCTGGTCAGGCTGCCATTCCTTGAGCATGAAGGGGCCAGTGCCCATGGCATTGCGATGGGCAAAGTTTTCTTCCTGCGTGCGGATGTCCTTGGGGACCTGTGAGTTGTTCTTTTCGGCCCAGGCCTTGCTCATCATGCGCAGCTCGGTGAGCTGGTTGATCAGCACCGGATTGGGGCCGCCCGTGATGATGTCGATGGTGTGTTCGTTGACCTTGTTGACTTTGGTGATGCCTTGGGCATAGATGCCAAAGTTGGACGTCCTCGCCATGGCTCGCTCGAGGGAGAAGACGGCATCGTCGGCCGTGAAGGCGCTGCCATCGTGGAACTTGACGCCCTTGCGCAGGTTGACGCGCAACTGCGTGGGGGAAATCTGGGTCCAGGACTCGGCCAGCATGGGTTCAGGCTTGAAGGTCTTGCTGTTGTAGTACACCAGTGACTCATAGACCGAAGCGTGAATGCCGTTGGCCAGCGCGTTGTTCTGTGAATGGATGTCCCAGGTGGGGATGTCACTGGCGCTGGTCCACTTGAACGTTTTCGCCTGCACGGCAGTGCCACCCAGGGCCAGGATGGCGGAGAGAGCGATCAGCTGAAGTTTCATTGATTGACACCTAAAAGTGTTACAAAAGTTTCACTATGCATCAGGCATCCGCTCGTTGATCACGGTGTTTTCCCTTGTGTATCGCCTGAGCGACAAGCGGGGCGCTTCACGGGTCAGTCTCCCAGCGAAACCCCGATCTGACGGGCCGTCAGCAGCAACGGATGGTCGAGCGGCACCTGGCGGTGCCGGTGCGCCACGTCGGCGAGGGCGATGCTGCCCAGTTGCCCACGCTGCAGGGTGACCATGCGGTTGAACCGACCCTGCATCACGAGCTGGGCGGCCTGGTTGCCATACTGGGTGGCCAGCACCCGGTCAAAAGGGGTTGGCGAGCCGCCGCGCTGCACATGGCCCAGCACGGTGGATCGCACCTCGCTGCGCATCAGCGGCTGCAGTTGCTCCCGCAACGCATGGGCCACACCGCCGAGGCGGATGGGATCGGGGCTGTCGGCAATGCGGCGCTCCACGGTGAGGGCGCTGCCCAGCGGCTTGGCGCCTTCGCCGATGCAGATCACCGTGTATCGCTCGCGCTGCTCGCGTGCCTGGCACACCCTCGCGACGGTTTCGATGTCGTGGTCGATCTCGGGAAGCAGGATCGCATCCGCCGCACCCGCGATGCCCGCTTCGAGCGCAATCCAGCCTGCATAGCGGCCCATGGTTTCAACGATCATGACCCGGCTGTGGCTCTGGCCGGTGGTCTGGATGCGTTCCAGGGCCTCGGTCACGGTGGCCACAGCGGTGTCGAACCCGAAGCTGCGTTCACAACCCACAATGTCGTTGTCGATGGTTTTGGGCACGCCCACAATGGGCAATCCCTGCTGAGCGAGCCCATGGGCAATCGCCATGCTGCCGTCGCCGCCGATGACCACCAGCGCATCCAGCCCCAGTTGGTGAACGTGGGCCAGCGTTTGTGCCGTCGCCTCGGCAGAGGCCATCGGGTTGGCCTTGTTGGTGGTGCCCAGGATGGTGCCGCCCTGCATGAGGATACCGCTCACCGACGCCCAGTCCAGTTTGCGGGTGCGGGCGACAGGGCCCATGAGGCCGGCAAAACCGTCTTCAATCCCGATCACCTGTGCGCCGCACTGGCGCAGCAGCGACTTGGTGACGGCGCGGATCACCGCGTTGAGACCGGGGCAGTCACCCCCGCCCGTCAGGACGCCGATGCGCATGGGCTCTCCTGGTTGCAGCGGGGTTTCAGGGTCGAGGCCACAGTGCCCACATCTGCAGGGGTTGCTTGATGCCGGCGGCGAGCGTGTACGCGTCATCCCCCCAGCCGGTGAAAAAGTCGGCTCTCACGGCACCCACGATGGCACCGCCCGTGTCCTGTGCCATCACCAGGCGGCGCACATGGGCGAACGGGCCAGGTGAATGCACCCAGACGGGGGTGCCATAGGGAATGCTGTCGCGGTCCACGGCGATCGAGCGGCCGGGAGTGAGCGCCACGCCCTGGGCGCCCCGGGGGCCGAACTGGGCATCCAGACCTTCCAGCGGTTCTTCCCGGAAGAAGACGGTCCGGGGATTGCTCCAGAGCATTTCATCGATGCGATCGGGGTTGGCGGCCGCCCAGGCCCGAATGGCTTCCCAGGTCCCGTCGCGGATCAGGCCGCGGTCCAGCAGCCAGCGGCCCACACTGCGATAGGGATGGCTGTTGTGGCCGGCAAAGGCCAGCCGCACGGTGCGTTGCCGGCCATCGGGTTCGGTGAGGAGGAGCCGTCCCGAGCCTTGAATCTGGAGCAGCAGCGCGTCCAGCGGGTCGGCCAGCCACGCGATTTCACGTCCCTGCAACTGGGCCTGCGCGGTGGAGTCGGTGACCATCTGCTCGCGGGTGAACCACGGCTGGCCGGGCCGCAAGGTGGCCGGCAGGGCGTGCAACGGGGTCTGATGGGTGGCATCGCGGCTGCGGCGGGCCTGTAGCACCGGTTCGTAATAGCCGGTCAGCAGACCCTGGGTCTGGCCACCGGGCTGTTGCACCCGGTAGGGTTGCAGGCGCTGCATGATCCAGGCATGTTGCGCTTCCACGGTCGCGATGCTGTGCTGCCTCACCTCGGCGCACAGGGGACCCAGAACGGGTGCGGGGCGTTCGCAACTGCGCAGCCAGGCATTCCAGGTTTCGTTCAGGGCATCGCGCCCCCAGCCCGGCAGATCGCTCCAGCGGACCGGCTGCCAGAGGCTCTTGTTTCGTTGAATGGGCGGTGGCAGGGGCTGGCTGTCGGCCCATTGCCAGACGGCGTGCTGGGGCGTGACGATGGGGTCGGGCCACTGCTCATCGAGAGAAACGGTCGGAGGAAGCGGCGCCGGTGCCGGCATGGGGGGAATCGCGGGCGGTGCCGGTGGGGTCACCACGGCGGGCGGTGGGGTTTCTGGCTGGGGCGGGGTGGCGCAAGCGGTGAGCATGCCTACAATGAATGACATTGCCACCTTGCGCCACGCCAGGCGCAACCACACCGTCAATCTGTCCATGACCCTGTTGTTGCTCGAAGCGCTAGGCGCACTGCTCATACTCCTGTTCATCATCTGGTGGACCATGTTCTCCGGGCGCAAGAAGGGCGAGTTGCCCGAAGAGGTCGAGCGGGAAAAAGCCGAGCGACGCCAGGAGCCGCCCAGGCAGGAATGATAGTCACAGATCCCGCAACTGGTTGACCAGTTCCACAGCAGAGCGCACGCCCATCTTGTCGAACACGTGTGCGCGGTGGACCTCCACCGTCCGAACACTGATGTTGAGTTCGTCGGCCACCAGCTTGTTGGGCAGACCGGCGGCAATCAGGCGCATGACGGCTCTTTCCCGGTCAGTGAGGGCGTCGATACGGCGCTGACGCTCCGCCCGGCTCTGCCGGGAGGCAATGACGCTCGCCGATTGCTTGAGGGCCTGCTCGACCCGGTCGACCAGGGCATTGTCGGAAAAGGGTTTCTCGCAGAAGTCGAATGCCCCTCGCTTGACGGCGTCCACGGCGGTACCGACATCGGCATGGCCACTCAGGAAAATCACGGGCAGGGTTTCAATCCACGGGCTGGCCAGCAACCGTTCGAACAGCGACAGCCCGCTCATGCCCGGCATGCGCACATCCAGCAGCAGACAAGCGGGTGTCTGGCGGTCGGTCCAGGACTGTGCCAGCGCCCAGAATGGCTCGGCGCTGTCAAAGGGTTCGCTCAGCAGCCGCCGCGTGCGCAGCAGCCACCCCAGTGCATCGCGCACGCCGGCGTCGTCATCCACGATGTAGACGCAGGCATCGTCCAGGAAGGAGGGTGTCATGGTTGCTCATGATAGGGGTTTGCCGGCAGGCAGTGTGAACCGGAACAGCGTGCCACAGGGGCTGTTGGACTCGAACTGCAGCATGCCCCCATGTTGTTCCACCACCGTGCGGCACAGGTTCAGGCCCAGCCCCATGCCCTCGGCCTTGGTCGTGAAAAACGGGGTGAACAGCCGCTCGGCATCTTCCGCTGCAATCCCCTGACCGTGATCGGCCACTTCGAAACCGACCCATTGCCTGACAGACTCTCCGGTCATGTCCCGAACAGGACGAGCCGCCAGCCGGATCCGGCGCAGACCACTGGCGACCGGTGGTTGGCCGACCGGCATGGCCTGCATGCCATTGCGTGCCAGATTGAGCAGCACCTGTTCGACCATGGTCCGGTCACACCAGACGGCAGGGCAGTCCTCCGAGACCAGCATCTCGACCACGATCCCGAGCTTGCGCCCCTGCAGTTGCAACAACGGCAGGATGGCCCCAAAGAGGGTGCCGACATCGACGAGTTCCTTGTCCCGCTCGCGGCGTCGCACCAGATCAGCGACGCTGCGGATGACACGCCCTGCCCGCTCGGCCTGTTCCTGGATCCGCTGCAGCGCCGTCCGCAGGGCATCGGTATCCGCAGGTGGCCCCTGTGGTGCCATCAGGTTCAGCGAACCGGTGGCATAGCTGGCAATGGCGGCCAGCGGCTGGTTGAGTTCATGGCTGATGAGGGAGGCCATCTCGCCCGCCATGGCGAGGCGGGCGGTCGCCTGCAGCCGTTCCTGGGAGGCGCGTGACAGTTCTTCCACCCGCCGTTGCTCGCTCAGGTCGAGGATGGCGCTCATCCAGCCAGTCTGCACCCCCTGGGCATTGATGAGCGGCGCTTCGATGATGAGCACGGGAAAGCGGGTGCCATCGGAGCGGACGAATTCCGATTCAAAACCCTCTCGGGGCAGGACCCGTCCAGCGAGCCGGACGGCCAGTCGCTGACGGTATTCGTCGATCTGTTCGGGTGGCCAGTAGGGCGCCGGGATGCTGGTGCCGAGCAGCTGTTCGGCAGGCAGCCCCACCATCTGGCAGAAAGCCGGATTCACGTAGGTGATGTGACCGTCCATGTCCCGGGCGCGCAGGCCCGTCACCAGCGAGTCCTCCATCGCCTTGCGGAAGGCCAGCGCATCGGCCAGTTGCTGTTCGGCCAGCAGCCGGCGACGCAGGTCCCTGGCCAGCAGGCCCAGTGCCCCCAGCAGGCTCAGGGCCAGTGCGCCCACGGCCACGGTCAGGACATGAGGCAGCCAGGCGGTGGTCAGATGCGGTTGCTCCAGGCGCAGCAGGAAGGTGGCGCCAGGCAGGTCCACCAAGTGGTTGACGTGCATCACCTGGCTACCGGGCGGCAGCTCGCCGACGATGGTGAGCCGGGTGCCGTCCGGTTCGGTCCAGGCAATCCGGCGGCCCCGCTGGGCCTGAGATGGGATGAGCTCTGTCAGGAGGCCGGCCAGGGAATAGGTGGCGATCAGGTAACCGTCGGGCTGGCCATCACGCGACAGCGGCAGGCACATTTCCAGCAGCTCGATGCCCTGACCGGGTCCGAGCGGCCAGAAGTAGCTCGGCGAATAGGCCGGTGCACTGATGCGGTTGGCATTCAGGCAGGCCTGGGCCACGTCGGCCTGGCTGTCGGACCGTGGCCGGTAGCGGTAGAGCTGGGGAAGAAAAGGCGTGGTCCGGGTGGCCTGTGGGCGCATGAGCCGGTCTCGCCATTCCAGGTGCACCACTTCGCGCTGGGAGGCCAGCAGATCGGCTGCCAGCGCTGGCCAGTTCGAGGGCGATGGCGTCAGGCTGTGCAGGGCCATCAGGTTCTGGACGCTGCGAGTCAGGCCGGACCGGACGTCCATGCCCATGCTTGCCGCGCTCTGCTCCATCCGAACCAGATTCTGGTTTTCCTCGTACTCTCTGACCAGGAACACCATGACGGCCAGCAAAGCCACCACCAGCAGGCAGGTCAGCCCCCAGAGCAGCCAGCGCAGGGCCATCCGGCCTGACAGCCGTTCCATGCCGGTTCAGAGCCGGCGGTGCTGCAGGGCCGGCAGCTGTCGCCGGATCTGCTGCAGATGGGCCATGCCGATCTCCGCGATCACCACCCCCGCTTCATGGGCCTGTTGCGCCAGGACATGGCCCCAGGGGTCGATCACCATGCTCTGCCCCCACGTCTTGCGGCCGTTTTCATGGGTCCCGCCTTGTGCACTCGCAACCACATAGGCCTGGTTTTCGATGGCGCGGGCCCGCAGCAACACTTCCCAGTGCGCCTGGCCGGTGGTATGCGTGAAGGCGGCGGGCACCAGCAGGATGTCGGCGCCCAGCTGACGGTAGAGTTCGGGAAATCGCAGGTCGTAGCAGACGCTCATCCCGATCCGCCAGACCGTCCCCGCCCGGTCGGTGAGCTCAAAGGTGGTGGGAGTATGGCCCGCCACCAGCACCGCCGCCTCGTCGTAACGTTCACGGCCGTTGTCGTAGCGGAAAAGGTGGATCTTGTCGTAGCGGGCCACGGATTCCCCCGCCGGGCTGTAGACCACCGACGCATTGGCGGCATGGGTGGGATCTTCGGTGGCCATGGGCAGGGTGCCACCCACCACCCACAGGCCGAGCTCTCGCGCAGCGGCTGCCAGAAAATCCTGTACCGGGCCATGGCCCGGGGTTTCCGCCAGGGGCAGTTTGTCGGCGTCGCGTTCGCCCATGAAGCAGAAATACTCGGGCAGCACGGCCAGCTCGGCCCCCGAGCGGCTGGCCTGCTCCAGCAGACGCCGCGCTTGCGCAAGGTTCGCCGTCAGGCTGATGCCCGAGACCATCTGGAGAGTGGCGACTTTCATGGTGGGCTGGCTCCTGGTGTGGGGTTGGATGAGCGGGATTCGCTGGCACCCGGGTTGCGTCTCGTCACCCTTTCCACCTGGGGGTCGGCCCACGGACCGGTGATGCGGAACTGGCGCGTGGCCGCTTCCTGCAGGGGCTGGCGCAACAGGAACTGTGCCAGAAATGTGCCCAGTCCGGTGACCGGGCTGATCACCGTGGCGACCAGGGAGGCCGTTCCCGCATTCAGTTCGGGAATGACCACCGCTGTGATGTCCTGCGTCTCGCGAACGATGTCGGCCTGTCCTTCCAGCAGCACGGCGGCACTGACGCCTTTCATCTGCAGGTTGTTGGTGGTGGCCAGGCCTTCGCTGATCTGGGCGTTACCCCGGACAACATCGAATGCGAACCCTTCGCTGAACACATCCCGAAAATCCAGTGCGAGTCGCCGGGGCAGGCTTTGCAGGCTGAGCACCCCCAGGAGTTTGGCTATGCCCGGATCGGCCTTCAGAAACTGCCCCCGCTCGACATCGATCGACAAGGCCCCTGCCAGAGTGGGTGCATGAAAAGACAGGGGCGAGCCGACCCAGCCGATGTGTCCCTGGATCGTGCCTTTGCCGCCACGAACCACGCCTGGCATGCCGAACCGTTCCAGCAGCAGACCGGCGTCCTCGATGTCCAGCAGGATGCGCAAGGCGGTGCGCCGTCGGTCGGGTGCCCCTGCCGCACTCGATGCCCAGTTGCCGCTGGCCTGCAGTCGGGCTTCAGGTGTGGTGAGGTTCAGGGTGTTCAGCCGCCATTCCCGGACGCGCTCCTGCGCCGCCAGCACGGCCTGCCGGTTGATGGCCTGGATTTCGAGCCGGCCCAGTTCCCGTCCACCCATCCGGAACTGCTCCACCACCAGGTCGATCGCGGGAATCTGCTGTGGCTGCTCGTTCAGCAGGTTCTCCACATCGCTCACCCCTGAGGACGAGAGGTCGAGCCGGGCGAGCCGGGCGTAAAGCTGGCCAGGGGCGCGTGCCGTGGACGGGCGGTATTCCACGTAACCCGATGCCTCTTCCGCACCCACGGACAGACGCCAGACGTCTCGGTCACGAACGCCGCCGGCGACCACCTGCCGAAAGACGCGGCCGCCCTGTTCGAGCCTTGCGATGCTGAGACCGAGTTCTGTGGGCCAGTAAGGCTGGGTGGTGTCGACGCCAGGCGGTGCGCCGCTGGCTCCCATGCGCTGTCCGACACGCTCCCACGCCCCGACATCGAGCGTGTCCAGGTGCACCTGGGCACTCACCCCCCTCGCCGGCATGGGTGGGCGCTCGCTGCGCACGGCCAGACTCCCCGCCAGGACCCGGGTGGTGCCCGGCTCGAACTCACGCAGGTAATGCAGTCCGAGCAGCGGGATTTGACCGGCGCCCAGCTCGAAGACCACCTCGTCTCGTTCCCGAGCACCGGGTCCCGGTTCGATCGGCCGGATGGACAGCCGCATGGGCAAAAGGGTTGCCGCGGCCTTGTCAAACGGGGGGGGCAGTTGCAAAGCCAGGCCCTGGAGGTTGGACTCCACCTGGATCGCGGTGCCGAACCGATCAAATGTCAGGCTGGCCTGATAAGGGGCTTGCCCCGAAGCCCCCACACCGAGTGGGGCCAGCCAGGGCCAGTATGGGGCCTGTGACAACGCTTCGACGGTGGCCTGGCCCTGTCCCTGAAACGTGATGGGGGCACCGGTTTCGCCCGTCATGCGACCCGAAAACCGCACGGGGCCACCCAGCAGCCGTGCCGTGGCGGTCGGGACGTCGAATCCGCTTTCCGTGAAGCGGATCGAGCCTTGCAATCCCAGCAGCGACGGGGCATCCGGTGAGATCGTGAGATCGTTGCCGGGCAAGCGCACCACGCCCTGAACCCGGGTTGATCGGGTGTCGGCCAGTGGCAGGTCCAGCTTCAGGTCCAGCTCGGCGATGCCGCTGGCCCGCGACCGGTCAAGCACGCCAGCCGTCATGCCCCGGACCGGCGATCGCTGAATCAGCGACAGGGCGTCCTGGGCTGGGCCACGCACCTGTCCCTGCACCACCAGCTGCGGCGTGTCCGATGAAAAGTCGGTCATTTCGGCCCGGGCGCCGGAGACACGCAGCTGGGGCCAGTCACGGGAAGCGGCGCGCGCGTCCTCGATGAGCAGGCGGGTCCGGTCGATGAGCAACCGGGCCTGCTCCACTTCCAGTGCCGGCCAGCCCAGGCTGTCCGGTGGCAGCAGATACCTCGGGGCGTAGCTGAGCCCCACCCGGTTGAGCTGAGCCGACACGTTGAATGCCCCGGTGCCCGGCTCGTCAAATGGGAAATGCCACAAATCACCGGCAATCCGCAATCGCCCTTCACGCGCTTCTCCGCCCGAGATCGCTTCCGTCAGGTAGCGGCGCACAGAAGCCGGAATGTCTTGCGGCAGGTAGCGCACCACGCGATCCCCCCGTGCCCGGTGGATTTGGGCATCGAGTTGCAGCACGCCGGGGAACCGGGACTGGGCAGGGCTGGTGGCCGGATCGGCCGTTTGCCATTGCAGGGTCACTTCCCCGTCCACGTCGGCATTGGCCAGTGTCAGTCGAGGGATGTCCACCGCGATGCGATCGCCGCTGACGGTCCAGCGTATCCCCGCTTGCAGGCGATCGAACCGCAGGGTCGGGTCCTCGAACAGGCCTGGGAAAACGAGCTGGCCATTTTCCAGGGACAGGTCCGCCTGCCCGCCGGACCGGTTGACACGGAAGTCGACGCTCAAGCCCTTCACGCCTGGACGAGCCAGCGGGTACCGGAGGGATCCACTGGGACGGCGGACCGGTTCAGGGATGCGATCGGCTTGAAGGCTGACGTTTCTCAGCCTGCCGCTGGCGCTCCACTGGGCTTCCGAGAGGGCGGTGGGCGCTTGCCATTCGAGCTGGAAGGTTTCCGCCAGCCCGGCGGCCTGAGTGGCCTCCAGCCATTGGGTGGCCCAGGCGGGCAGGGGCAGGTGCTGGGCCAGTTGCCGGATGGCCTGGGCGTCCAGCCGCTCACCCGCCAGGTTCACGGCGGCCAGACCCCCCGCTTCATCGAGCCGCTGTTCGTAGCGCAGATCGCCGCCGGGCCAGGGGGTGCCTTCACCCGTCACGAAGGCAAGGCCTCGTGTGGCCATGCGCGTCGTTGCCCCTCGCTGCTGCACTTCGAGCCGGGTGCGGAAATCACGCAGCGCAAAGGCCCCCGAAGCCCCCTTCCACTGAAGTGACACCTCCGGCAGGGCAAGATCGCTGGTGATCTGCGTGATCTGCCCTCGCTGGATATCGGCCCACAACCGTGCACTGCCTCTTCCCTCCTGCAATGCCATGCCCAGAAGGCCCTCGAGGTCGACGTAAGTGCCGAGCGCCTGCGCATCCACACCAGGCAAGCTGGCAAAGGCCGTGCCTGTCCAGTCTCGCCATTGCCCGGCCCGGGTCTGCCACACCGGGCGGCTGAATTGTCCCTGCAGGGTGAAGGGTTGTCCCCAGTCGGGGGGCGGGGAGGCATCGACACGGAACTGGTGCTGGCGCCCCTGGTTGCGAAACACCAGCGCGATCCCGTCCAGTTCCAGGGGCACGGCATGGGGCCGCTGGTCGTCGGTCCAGCGCAAGGTGCCGCCGCGAATGGCAAATTCGGACTGGTCGAAGAACCAGTCCAGCATCCCGCTGCTGCCGTGGTTGTCATCCCGCTCGAGCGGGATCCCCGCCAGCAGCAGGCGTCCGTCGGTCGTGCGTCGGATGTCGAGCACGGGTCCATCGATCACCAGCTGGTCAAAACCGAGCCGCCAGAGCGAGCGCACCGACAGCGCAGCCTGAACCGCAGGCAGGCGCAGGGCTTCTCTGCCCTCGGCGTCCATGAGCACCACCTCGTCCAGCCGGATGCCCGGTACCGGGCCACTCGATTCGGCCCTGACGGCACCGATGGCCACCTGCACCCCAAGGGCATGTGAGGCCAAACGCTGGAGCATCGGGCGCCATTCGTCAACTCGCGGCACAATCAGAAGATGAAGCGCCCCCCAACTGAGCGCAAACAGCAGCCACACGGCGGCAATCAGCCACAGCATGGCCTTGGCCAGACGGGCCATGGCACGCGTCAGGCGGGCAGTCGGGGGGAATTCACGAGTCTCGAGCACGCGAAATTATGACGGCCAGCGCATCGGCAAGTTCTCCCGAACCGATTCAATTTGTATCCAGACATGTCGATGCCGCGACCCATTCGCGCTATGTGCAGCGCATTCGACGGCGTTACGAGCAGGAACTGACCCTGCTGGCCCCGGGGGTTCCCGACCGGGCTCGTCAGGAAAAGGTCTTGCAGGCGCTGCGTCAGAAGGGGCTGGACCTGCCCTCGGCCTTGCGCGTGCTGCGGCATCTCGTGCTGGAACGGCTTGCGGTGCTGGATGCCGAATGCGAGGCCCCCCTGCGCGTGGTCACCCTGGCCGTGACCGAACTGGCCGAACTGGCTCTGGACCATGCCCTGACTCAGGCCTTGCGCGAACTCGACGACACCCATGGTGCGCCCGAATATGCCGACCCCACGGTTCCCGCTGCGCAAGGGCCCGTGATGCGGCGGGCCGAAATGTGGATCATCGGCATGGGGAAGTTCGGGGCTCGAGAGCTCAATGTGTCGAGTGACATCGACCTGATCTACGTCTACGACCACGACGGTGAAACGGCAGGCAATGCGCTGGGGCGCAACCGGATCAGCAACCACGAATACTTTGGCAAGGCCGTCAAGCGCGTCTATGGCCTCGTGGGTGACACCACCGAGCACGGCCAGGTGTTCCGGGTCGATCTGGCCCTGCGGCCCAATGGCAACTCGGGGCCGCCAGCGGTTTCTCTAGGGGCACTGGAAGAATACTTTCTGGTCCAGGGCCGCGAGTGGGAACGGTTTGCCTGGCTCAAAAGCCGGGTGGTGGCGCCGCGTTCGACCCTCAGGGGGGGCTCTGCCCGGGCCTTGCGCGGGGTGGTGCTGCCTTTTGTGTTCCGCCGCTACCTCGACTACAGCGTGTTCGAGTCGCTGCGCACCCTGCATCGCCAGATACGCGAACACGCCGCCAAACGGGCGGCCGGGCAACCGGGTCGTGCGCACGACGTGAAGCTGTCTCGTGGGGGCATCCGCGAGATCGAATTCACCGTGCAACTCTTGCAGGTGGTGCGCGGCGGGCAGTTTCCCGAATTGCGCACACGGCCTACCCTGGCTGCCCTCAAACGGCTGGAAAAGGCGGGCCTGATGCCCCCCGAAAAAGTGCAGGCCTTGTCGGAAGCCTACGATTTCCTGCGCCGCGTGGAGCACCGCATCCAGTACCTGGATGACCAGCAGACGCACATCCTCCCGACCCGTGACGACGACCTGCTCTGGATTGCCCAGACCATGGGTTATCACGATGCCTGCGGCTTTCTGCATGCCCTGGACCATCATCGCGAAGCCGTGGCACAGGAATTCGACACCCTGCTGGGTTCATCGGGTGGCCAGTGCCATGGCAAGGGCTGCAATGGCCGGCAGCGAACCGCCGTCGAGGACCTGCAGTCGGTCATGAATCAGTTGCCCGACGCTTTTGCCGCCAAGGTGGCCGAGTGGTGCGAACACCCGCGTGTGCTTTCGCTGCGGGAGGATGCCAGGGTCCGGCTGGCGCGTCTGGTGCAGCGGACCGGCGCCTGGCTCGAGGAAGGTCGGGTCAGCGAAGTGGCGGCCATGCGCCTGGCGGACTGGCTGGAGCCGCTGCTCAGGCGTGAAAGCTACCTGGCCTTGCTTCAGGAAAGGCCCTCGGTGCATGAGCGCCTGCTGCATGTCTTCGGTGCGGCCCGCTGGCCGGCCCGTTACCTGCTCAAGCACCCGGGCGTGATCGACGAGCTGGCGGGACGCCAGCTCTATGCCGAACGGTTCGACGCCAGCCAGTTCGAAGCCGAACTGGAGGCACGCAAGCGCTCGCTCAGCGTCACCGGCGAAGACGACGATGAAGCCTTGCTGAACCTGCTCAGACGCGCCCATCATGCCGAGGTGTTCCGCACGCTGGCCCGCGACGTCGAGGGTGTGCTGACGGTGGAGCAGGTGGCCGATGACCTCAGCGCGCTGGCCGATGCCGTGCTGCGTGTCACGGGACGCTGGTGCTGGGAGCGTCTGAAGCAGCGCCATCGACCGGAGCCCCAGTTCGCCATCATCGGCTACGGCAAACTGGGTGGCAAGGAACTGGGGTACGGCAGCGATCTCGACATTGTGTTTGTCTACGAGGACGATGACGAACGCGCCCCCGACATCTATTCGGCCTTCGTCCGCAAGATGATCAACTGGCTGACGGTGAAAACGGGTGAAGGCGACCTGTTCGAAATCGATACCGCCCTGCGGCCCAATGGCAATTCGGGTCTGCTGGTGACGAACTTCAACGCCTACGCCAACTACCAGCAGAACCGGGGCAGCAACACCGCCTGGACCTGGGAACATCAGGCCATCACGCGGGCCCGTTTCGTGCTCGGGGTGTCCGTCCTGGGACCCCGCTTCGACGCCGTGCGTGAATCCGTCATCACCGCACCACGCGACCTGCCCGCGTTGTCAGCGGAGATCCGCTCCATGCGTGAGCGGGTGCGTGACGCCCATCCGGTGAAGGCCGGGCGATTCGACATCAAGCACAGTCCAGGCGGCATGGTGGATGTGGAGTTCGTGGTGCAGTATCTGGTGCTGGCCCATTCGGCCACGCACAAGGCGCTGCGGGCCAATACGGGCAACATCGCCTTGTTGCAGGAGGCCGAGGCCGTGGGCTTGCTTCCGCCCGGCATGGGCCGTGCCGCGGCCGATGCCTACCGCGAATTGCGCCAGCTTCAACATCGGGCTCGCCTGGATGAAGCCAGCACCCAGATCGATGAGGCGACTGTGGCCCGGGAGGCCGAGGCCGTCCGGGCGCTCTGGACCCACGTGCTGGGCTGAAAAACCGCCTGGTTCAGGCGCCCTGGTAGGTGGCCGCGGCGGGCAGCGTGGCGGCCATTTCCTTGCGGAATCGGTTGAGTTCCTGAACCGTCTTGAAGCTCTGTTCCATCAGCAGGCTCATGTTGTGCAGGATGCGGTCCACCACCTTGGTTTCCCAGGCGTTGTCAAACTGGATTTGCTCGCTCAGCCAGTGCTCCAGCCACTCGGGGTTGGGCAGGCGGCTCTGCACCGTGTCGCGAGGGAAATGCGCTTTGCTCACATGCAGGTTGGTGGGGTGCAGCGCTTGAGCGGTGCGACGGGCGCTGGCCATGAGCACGCCCACCTTCGCAAAAGCGGCCTTGGCCTCGTTGCCGAATTTGCCGATCGCCCGCTTCATGTAGCGCAGATAAGCCCCGCCGTGGCGCGCTTCGTCCTGACTCAGCGTGGTGTAGATGTGTTTGATGACGGGTTCGGTGTGCCACTCCGCGGCACGGCGGTACCAGTGGTTGAGACGGATTTCGCCACAGAAATGCAACATCAGCGTCTCGAGCGCAGGGGCCGGGTCGAATTCGAAGCGGATCTCGTGCAGTTCCTGTTCAGAGGGCACGAGGTCGGGGCGGAAGCGGCGCAGGTATTCCATGAGCACCAGCGAGTGTTTCTGCTCTTCGAAAAACCAGATCGACATGAAGGCGGAAAAATCGCTGTCGTCGCGGTTGTCGCGCAGGAACATCTCGGTGGCGGGCAGGGCAGCCCACTCCGTGATGGCATTCATCTTGATGGTCTGGGCCTGTTCATCGCTCAGCAGGCTGGCATCGAAATGGGCCCAGGGGATGTCCTTGTCCATGTCCCAGCGGACCGATTCGAGTTGCTTGAAGAGTTCAGGGTACAGCATGGTGGACAAAGAATGAGCGTGAGGAGAGAATTTGAGACCATTGCATTTTAATCGCCCGTCAGAAAAAATGTCCTTATGAATCATGGGGCTACTGACGGGATGACATGGTGTTCCGTGACACACAAGGAAATCCCATGAAAACCGCACTCGATCTGGTGGCGGCCGCCAAGCAGCGCATCACCGAAATTCCCCTGGCCGAGGCCGAGGTTGCCATCCGCGAGGCCGATGTGTTGCTGGATGTCCGGGAAGCCAATGAATTTGCAGCCGGTCACCTGCCGGGTGCCGTCCATGCCTCGCGCGGCATGCTCGAATTCAAGCTCAGCAGCACCCCGTCATGGAGTGGCCGCGACCTCAAGTTCGTGCTCTATTGCAAGACCAGCGGTCGCGCGGCACTGGCTGCCGCCTCCATGAAGGAGATGGGCTATCTGAATGTCCAGTCGATTGCGGGCGGCTATGACGCCTGGGTGGCGGCTGGCAAACCGGTCGTCAAGCCGGACATGCCGTCCTTTGGCTGAGTCAGGCGGGCCGGGCAGCGCAAGCCTGGCACACTGTCTGGGCCAGGGCATGAAGGGCCAGCCAGGGGTCGGACGGCCAGTCCGGCGATCGGAGTCCCTTGGTGATGCCGTCGATCAGGTGCGCCGAGAGCACCCACTGTTCGAGGTCCGGGATCGACAGCCGAGGCAGCACCTTCTCGTACCGCTTTTCCCTCGGACCCCAGATGCGGTTTTCTCGCAGGGCCATGGGCATGGGCCTGCCCTCTGCCGTGGCCATCTTCACCCGCCAGAGACTCCGGATTTCTTCGGAAAGGGCCCAGTGCACCAGTACCGGTGCCGTGCCTTCGGCCTGAAGCCCGTCCAGCATGCGCTGTGCCCGAGTCGGCTGGCCATCCAGCACCGCTTCGGCCAGCTTGAACGGGTCGTAGCGCGCCACGTTCAGCACGGCGCGCTCCACCTGTTCAAAGCGCAATTCACCGGGCGGATACAGCAAGCCGAGCTTCTGGATTTCCTGGTGGGCGGCCAGCAGGTTGCCCTCCACCCGATCGGCCATGAAGGCCAGCGTACGCTGGCCTTCTTCACCGGAAGCCACACGCTGCCCCTGCGATTGCAGCCGTTGGGCCATCCAGGCCGGCAGTTGTGCGCGCTCGACCGGGTCCAGGCGGACCGTCACCCCCTGGCTGTCCAGCGCCGCAAACCATGCACTCTTGGTGGCGGTCCCATCGAGCCGGGGCAGCACGACCAGCGTCAGGACCTCGGTATGGGCCCCCGCCCGCTCGGCCAGCTGCTGCAGGGCCAGCCCGCCTTCCTTGCCCGGCTTGCCGGAGGGCATGCGGATCTCGACGATCTTGCGATCGGCGAACAGGCTCACCGACTGTGCCGCGGCATGAACCGCACTCCAGTCGAAATGGGCGCCACTGACCGTGAACACCTCCCGCTCGGTGTAACCCTGCGCCCTGGCGCTTGCACGCAAGGCGTCGAGGGCCTCCTGCTGGAGCAAGGGATCGTCACCGTGAAGGGTGTAGAGCGGGCGAAGTTGGCGCTGAAGGCTTGCCGCCAGCTGCGTTCCAGGAATCTGCATGGGGCTCAGCGCATTGACATTTTGATGCAGGCATTTGCGTCGCTCAGGCGACGAGATTGAAGTGTATCCATAAGCCGACTGAGGCTGTGTTCACTCGAAAGTCCAAGCCCTGACGTTTCTGTCCTTTCGTTGTTTTCGGCCCCGACCCGATCCATCCGGGGGACATCCAGGCCTATCTGGGCTGATCAGCCGAAATCGAACACCTGGCCGGCTTCCAGCCAGATCAGCTCCATCCCCTGCACCATCTGTCCGACCTCGGCCTGAATCAGGCCTTTCTCGATCGGTTTGGTGTGGGTGATGCCGATGCGCAGACCCGGATGGCGAGTCAGGTCCAGGTGTTGCAGTTCGTCGGCCAGCAGACTCGGACTCAGGTGCTGGCTGCGCAGGGCCAGATTCAGCTCTCGCTCGCTGAAGGCGGTTTCAATCACCAGCATCGCCATCCTGAGCCGATTGACCCGTTCCCAGAACCGGGGGTTCGTGCAGGTGTCACCCGTGAACACCCAGTGGCCCGTCGGCGTGTCCACGGCATAGCCAACGGCGGGCACGGTGTGGGCGGCGGGCAGCACCTCAACCCGGTGCCCAGACACCCCCACCACCTGCCCCACCTGCAAAGGTTCAAAAACCAGAAACGGATTATCCGGATCGGGGATGCGGGAAAAATCGGGCCAGATCGTGCCGTTGAAGATGTGCTGTTTCAGTGCCGAGATCGTTTCGGGCAGGGCATGCACCACGATCGGGCGCGTGAGTCCGCCCGCCACGGTATCAATCATCAGGGGCAGAGCGGCAATGTGGTCGAGGTGGGCATGGGTAATGAAGACGTGCTCGATGGCCAGCATCTCATCGACCGTGAGGTCGCCCACTCCCGTGCCTGCATCGATGAGGATGTGCTCATCAATGAGAAACGATGTTGTGCGGACATGCTGCGCGATGGCACCCGAACAACCGAGGATGTGGACTCTCATGTGGGCTTTTTAATTGATTTCCAACAACTGTGTCAATCGCACAAAAAATGCAAACATCGATACCTCTGAGCGATCCTCACAGGGTCTTCACCGCCGCCAGACGCATCATGAGTTGACGGACCAACCCGTTCTGCATGTCGTTGTAGAGCAAGGCCTCTTCCTCTTCCTTGCCCAGCACCTGGGTTTC
Organism: uncultured Tepidimonas sp.; assembly: GCA_964516635.1. Taxonomy (GTDB): domain Bacteria; phylum Pseudomonadota; class Gammaproteobacteria; order Burkholderiales; family Burkholderiaceae_C; genus CAZEZY01. The sequence continues at coordinate 21,779 of CAZEZY010000024.1, forward strand.
CGTGAAGCTGAGCTCGCGTTCCTGCAGGAGTTCGGTCTCGGCGATCAGGTCCCGGCCCTGTGGGGTTCGCAGCCGGAATCGCAGACGATGTCGCAACTGGAGTTCACGGACCTGTCCGGCGGCCGTCGTGCCGACAACGACCCGTTCTCGCTGATCCTGAAGGATCTCCAGGACGACCTCTGGCTTGATCGCCACATCGCCAGGGACGTTGCGGATCACCTCGATCCCGCTGCTCTTCAACTGGGCAGACAACTGGCTGATCAGACCGGGGTTGCCCACGCCACGGATCTGCAAGCTCGAAAACGGCATTGTCACGCCGGTCCCGCGCAGCTGGAAACCGCATCCCACCAGCAAGCCCGCGGCGCCCAAGCCGAGGGTACGCAAAGCGATGCGCCGCGAGGGAACGTGTGGTTGTCGGCACATGCGTTACAGCACCACGTTGACCAGCCGGCCCGGCACCACCACCACCTTCTTGGGTGAGGCGCCATCGGCCTGCTTCTGAACCGCCTCGCTGACCACGGCAGCGGCCTCGATGGCGGCCTTGTCGGCACTGGCCGGCACCCGTATCGAGCCGCGCAGTTTGCCGTTGATCTGCAGCATCAACTCGATCTCGTCCTGCACCAGGGCGGCTGGGTCCACTTTCGGCCAGGCGGCGTCCAGCAGGTCGCCCAGGGTGCTGGCGTAGCCCAGCTCGGTCCACAAGGCGTGGGTGATGTGCGGGGTGGCCGGGTAAAGGCAGCGCAACAGGATGCCGAAACTTTCGATCAGTGCCACCTCGGCGCCGGCGTCGTCCATCGCCTTGAAGTCTTCCAGCGCGTTGAGCATCTTCATGCAGCCCGACACCACGGTGTTGTACTGCATGCGCTGGTAGTCGTAGTCCACCTGCTTGAGCACGGTGTGGATCTCGCGGCGCAGCGCCTTGGCGGCCTTGCCGAACGCCACGTCGCCCAGCGACTGAGCACCCGACACGCTGGTCGTGGCCTGCGCCCAGTCGTTCTGTGCCAGCTTGTGGCCGAAGGCCCACACGCGCTTGAGGAAGCGGAAGCTGCCTTCCACCGCCGCATCGTTCCACTCCAGCGTGGCTTCGGGCGGCGCGGTGAACATGGTGTACAGGCGCGCCGTGTCGGCGCCGTACTTCTCGATCAGGTCCTGCGGGTCCACGCCGTTGTTCTTGGACTTGGACATGGTGCCCACGCCCTCGTAGTCGATCGGTGTGCCCACGGGCAGGCGGCCATCGCCGCTGTCGGCTTCGTTCTTCAGCTTCGCGCCCACCACTTTGCCGGTCTCGTCCAGCACATGCTCCACGTCGTGCGGCCAGAAGTAGTCCTTGCCGCCCTTGGCGGTGCGGCGGGAATAGATGTGGTTGAGCACCATGCCCTGCGTCAGCAGCTTCTTGAACGGCTCGTCCACCTTCACCAGGCCCAGGTCTCGCATCACCTTGGTCCAGAAGCGCGCGTACAGCAGGTGCAGGATGGCGTGCTCGATGCCGCCGATGTACTGGTCCATCGGCATCCAGTAATCGGCACCCTCGGCCACCATCTCCTCGGTGTTGGTCGGGTCGCAGTAGCGCATGAAATACCAAGACGAGTCCACGAAGGTGTCCATGGTGTCGGTCTCGCGGCGGGCGGGCTTGCCGCACACCGGGCAGGTCACACCGGCGTGGAAGCCTTCGTGTTTGTGCAGCGGGTTGCCCGAGCCGTCGGGGATGCAGTCTTGCGGCAGCACCACGGGCAGGTCTTTTTCGGGCACCGGCACCGCGCCGTGTTCGTCGCAATGGATGATCGGGATCGGCGTGCCCCAGTAGCGCTGGCGGCTGATGCCCCAGTCGCGCAGACGCCAGGTGGTTTTTTTCTCGCCCAGACCTTTGGCGGCGAGCAGCTCGGCCACTTTGTTAACAGCCGTTTTGTACGATAGACCATCCAGCTCGCCAGAGTTGATGCACACCAGCGAACCAGATTTGTCGGCGTACCAGTCTTGCCACTGCGTTGCATTAAACACTTTATCGCCTGCCAACGAGGTGGAGGCGGCGGGTGCGGTGGCAGGCGGCGTAAGGGTATGTCCCGTGCCGCCAGCTGCCGTACCCGTTGCGTCCACCGTAGCACCCACCACTTGCTTGATCTTAATCCCATACTTCAGCGCAAACGCAAAGTCGCGCTCGTCGTGCGCTGGCACACCCATCACCGCACCGTCGCCGTAGGACATCAGCACATAGTTACCGACCCACACCTCGACCTGCACGCCCGTCAACGGGTGCGTGACGAACAGGCCCGTGGCCATGCCCTTTTTCTCTTGCGTGGCCAACTCAGCCTCGGTGGTGCCGCCGGTTTTGCATTCCTCCAAGAAAGCAGCCAGCTTGGGGTTCGACGCCGCCGCGTGCAAGGCCAGCGGGTGCTCAGCCGCCACCGCGCAAAAGGTCACGCCCATGATGGTGTCGGCACGCGTGGTGAACACGTACATCTTGCCGTCGCCAATCAAGGCGCCGGAGGCATCTTTGATGTCGTGGGTGAACGCAAAGCGCACACCTTCCGATTTGCCGATCCAGTTCTCC
>CAZEZY010000025.1:0-24214 GCA_964516635.1 uncultured Tepidimonas sp.
GTTGGTGGTGATCTCGCCAGCAAGCACCACCAGACCGGTGTTGGTCAGGGTTTCGGCGGCCACGCGGCTGCGTGGGTCCTGCTCGAAAATCGCGTCCAGAATCGCATCGGAAATCTGATCGGCCACCTTGTCGGGGTGACCTTCAGAGACGGATTCCGAGGTGAAAAGAAAGTCGTTCGCCATTTGAATACACTCCAGTGAAAATGCCTGGCGGTCGCCGGGCAGAGGGTGCTTTGGCGAACGCTTTAGCTGAATTTGTGAATCGCCCGCAAGTTGTCCAGTAACTCGGCGATAGCGGGATTGTAAACATTCGCCGACATGCTGTTTCTTTTTCGCTGTCTGGGCCTTCTGCCCCTGGGTTTACTGCATGCCATGGGCTGGCTCCTGGGGTGGGGGATCTGGCTCGGTTCAGCTGCCTACCGCCAGCGCTGGATCGACAACACCCGGCAGGCAGGCGTGACGGGCTTCGAACGCTGGGCTTCAGTCGGTGAGGCGGGTAAGCAGATGCTGGAACTGCCGCGCCTGTGGTTTGGGCGCCCGGTCAGGGTGGGCTGGGAGGGAGCCGCCCACATCGAAGCCGCCCTGAACCATGGCCAGGGGATGCTGTTTCTCACGCCCCACATGGGGTGTTTCGAGGTGACGGCTCAGGCTTATGCGGACCGGTTTGGTTCGATGGAGAGTGGAAAACCCATGACGGTGCTGTTTCGCGAGCCAAGGAAAACCGGTCTGATGGAGGTTTTGAAGGCTGCCCGCGAGCGACCCGGGTTGAGTTCAGCCCCGGCCACGCTGAGAGGCGTCAGGCAACTGGCCATGGCGCTCAAACAGGGCGAGGCTGTCGGCCTGCTACCCGACCAGGTGCCACCGGAAGGTCTGGGTGTCTGGGCGCCTTTCTTTGGGCGGGATGCCTACACCATGACCCTGTCTGCCCGTTTTGCCCAGATACCTGGAACGCAGGTCTTGCTGGCTTGGGGTGAGCGTCTGCCCTGGGGCAGGGGGTTTGTGGTGCATGTGCATCCCTGGTCTGAAGCCGTGGGCGAGCCCGTGGCCGAAAGGGCCGATGAAGCCGCGGCACAGATGAACCGGGCCATGGAAGGCCTGATTCGTCAGAGACCTGCTCAATACTTATGGGGTTATGCCCGTTATAAGACGCCCAGAAATCATTCCTCGGTCCGAGGCTGAGATGACGCTCAAGCTTTATTGGGCGTGTTGAGAAAACCGGCAATGCGCCGGGCAATCTCCAAGGGTCGTTCATGTACCAGCCAATGGCTGGCGTCATCCAGATGTTCCACTTGCAGTGGCTGGACATAAGCATCCAGGCCATCCAGCAACCCTGGTAGCAGGGCATGATCCTTCATGCCCCAGATCACCAGGGTCGGGCGGCTGACCTGCAACAGTTCCCCAGGCAGTGTCAGGGTCCGGGGGGTGGTTTCTTCCGGGGATGGGGGGCGCAGCGGCGAGGCTCGGTAGTAATTCAAGGGGCCTTCAAGCCCCATTTGCCAGACTGCGCGGTATTGCGCCCTGACTGCATCCGTCAGCCAGGGCGCGGACCCTGTGGCGGTTTCAAAAAATCCCCACAACCGCCGGTAGTCGTCCTCGGCCAGCAACGGTCCGGCATCGGTCCGGGTCAGGAAGCGCATGTAGGCGCTGGCGGCCTGCTGTGCAGGGGAATGCTGAAGGTCCCGCAAAAAAGTGCCAGCATGGGGTGCATTCAGAATGACCAGTTGAGCCAGTTTGTCAGGGTGCAATGCCGCCACGTTCCAGGCAATCGCCCCACCCCAGTCGTGTGCAATGAGCGCCGCCACACGCCCGGGGGTTGGACAGCTTCGGGTGATCTGGTCCACCAGAGCCGTCACGTCCTCCACCAGATGCTTGGCGTGGTAGGCCGACAGCTCAATAGGTACGGAGGAGGGCGGGTAGCCGCGCATGCAGGGTGCCACGCACCGGTAACCTCCCTGTTCCGGACGCGCAAAGTACTCCAGCAGCGGATCCCACACAAATGCCGACTCCGGAAATCCATGCAGGAACAGCAGCACCGGTCGGTTGGCTTCCCCGGTCACCCTGGCATGGAGCGTGATGCCATGAGGCAGGGTGAATGCGCGTGATTCAATCATGGTTGGGCGTCGGGCGAGGGCGTCAACGGGTCAGGGTGAGCCCATTTCCAGAGTGTCAGTGCCACCTCGTCGAGGCCTTGTTTTCTCAACGCGGAGAACAGTTTCACATCGCCTCCGGCGGTCTGCAGTCGCGCAATCGACAGGGCTTTCGTGGCCTCTTGCCGACTCAGCTTGTCGGCTTTGGTCAGCAGAACCAGAAAATCCATGCCTTGCTCCACACGAGGGCGAATCACCTCAAGCAGTGCCTCGTCCAGTTCGGTGAGGCCCAGACGAGGATCGCACAGCATCACCACGCCCCGCAGGTTGGGGCGGCTGACCAGGTAGTTGGCCATGACTTGCTGCCAGCGACGCTTGGCTTCCTGGGGAACCGCGGCGTATCCATAGCCGGGCAGGTCGGCCAGAACGGCATCGGTCACGCCCTGCTTGCCCAGGGCGAACAGATTGATGCTCTGGGTGCGCCCTGGTGTTTTGGATGCAAATGCCAGACGCTTCTGTTGCGTCATGGTGTTGATGCAGGTCGACTTGCCCGCATTCGAACGGCCGACAAAGGCAATTTCCGGTATCTCCAGGTCAGGGAGGTGGTGCAACTGAGGGGCTTCGATCAGAAATCGGGCTGTATGCAGCCAGGAATGGGCCGTCTTGAGCGCGTCTGCCGGGGTGGCTGGTGGGTTATTCGTGGTCATTCGTGGAATCAGGGTTATCCGGCATTGTAAAATCGCTATGTTGCACTCTGTGGGCATGGTGTGCCTGAGCGCAACGTTCCGTCCTTGGTTGTCGAACATTGCACACGAAATGAAATCCATCGCCACGCTTATCGGTGCTGCTGCACTTGCCACGCTGTCCCTGTCTGTGCACGCGCAGTCTTCCCAACCTGATCTGCGTCGTGGCGCCCAGCTTTACGGCCAGGTTTGCGTTGCCTGCCATGCCGCTGACGGCAATTCCACCACGGCTGCCAACCCCAAGCTGGCACAGCAGCACCCGGAATACCTGGTCAAGCAACTCAAGGAGTATGCGTCCGGCAAGCGTCAGAATGCCGTCATGACCGGTTTTGCCTCGGCCCTTTCTGCACAGGACAAGATCGACATTTCCTACTGGCTGGCCAGCCAGAAAGCCACCACCGGTTTTGCCCGCGACAAGGACAAGGTTGCCCTGGGTGAGCGCATCTATCGTGGCGGCATTGCCGATCGCCAGATTGCCGCCTGCATGGGTTGCCACTCTCCCAATGGCGCCGGTATTCCTGCCCAGTATCCTCGTCTGGCTGGTCAGCATGCCGAATACACGCTTGACCAGATGCGTCAGTTCCGGTCGGGTGCGCGGAACAACAATCTGCAAATGCGTCAGATCGCCCAGTACATGACCGACGCCGAGATTGAGGCCGTGGCCGAATACATCGCCGGTCTGCGCTGAACCCCGAAACCCGAGCCCCTCCCTTGCGAGGGGCTTTGTTCTTATATCAGTGCATGTTTATGTTTGTGAGAAAATCCGTTCAACCCACGGCACCTTCTCACGCGGTACTTTTCCTATCGGGCAGGTCGTTTCGGCCTGCCTTTTTCATGACTGTTTTTCCCGATGAGCGTTTCCACCGAAGGCCTTGACCTGCAGACCGGCTCGCAACCTGTGCGAGCTGCCGTGGAACTGCTTTCATCGATGCGGTTCGCGATTGCGTTGCTCACCGTCATCTGCATCGCTTCGGTCGTCGGCACCGTTCTGCTGCAGAACGAACCCATCAACAATTACATCAACCAGTTTGGGCCGTTCTGGTTCGAGGTGTTTGCGGCACTCAGCCTGTTCAATGTGTACAGCGCGTGGTGGTTCCTGCTGATTCTGGCATTCCTGGTCGTCAGCACCACGCTCTGCATTGTCCGAAGCACCCCCAAAATCCTGGCCGATCTCAAGCTGTTCAAGGAAAACATCCGGGAGCAAAGTCTCCGGGCCTTTCCGCACAAGGCCCAGGCTGAGCTTCACGAGGAAGGCGAAGCGGCCGCTCGTCGCATGGGTGGTGTCCTCGTGGCCTCTGGCTGGAAGGTTCGACTGCAAAGTCGTGAAACCCCGAACGGTCACGGGTGGATGGTGGCGGCCAAGGCGGGTGCCGCCAACAAGCTGGGCTACATCGCCGCCCATTCGGCCATTGTCATGATCTGCATTGGCGGTCTGCTCGATGGCGACATGATGGTTCGAGGGCAGATGTGGCTCAAAGACAAGACCGCCTTCACCGGCGGGGGGCTGATTGCCGATGTGCCCGAGCAGCATCGCCTGTCAGACCGCAATCCCACCTTCAGGGGCAACCTGCTGGTGACCGAAGGCACACGGGCCGGCACCGCCATCCTGGCCCAGCCTCAGGGCGTGATCCTGCAGGAGCTTCCCTTTGACATCGAACTGAAGAAGTTCATCGTCGAGTACTACGACACCGGCATGCCCAAGCTGTTTGCCAGCGAGATCGTGATTCACGACCGCTACACCGGTGAAACCAAGGAGGCTCGCGTCGAGGTGAACCACCCCGCCAGTCATCGAGGAATACAGATCTACCAGTCCAGCTTTGACGATGGCGGGTCCCTGATCAACCTTCGTGCGGTTTCCATGGGCCAGGCCGTGAATCCGTTCTCGGTTCAGGGGCGAATCGGCGAAACCACCAGCCTCACCAACGGCGATCAGCGCATGCAGCTGGAGTTCACGGGTCTGCGGGTGATCAACGTCGAAAACTTCCTGACGCCTCTTGAAGATGGTGCGGATGTCCGACGCGTGGATCTGAGGCAGGCCATCGAGAACCGTCTGGGATCGGCTCACAAGACGGTGACCGAGCGAGAGCTGCGTAACGTGGGCCCCAGCGTCACGTACAAGTTGCGTGACGAGGCTGGCCAGGCCCGTGAGTACCACAACTACATGCTGCCGATCGAACTGGATGGCAATCGCGTGTACGTTCTGGGTGTGCGCGACACACCTGCCGAGGACTTCCGCTACCTTCGTGTGCCGGCGGACGAAAACGATGCCATTGACGGATTCATCCGTCTTCGCTCGGCGCTGGCCGATCCCGTCATGCGTCGCGAGGCAGTGAGGCGCTATGTGGACGAGGCAGCCCGAGGTCAGCGCGACGAACTCAAGCAAGCCCTGACGGTGTCTGCGCAGCGTGCCATTGATCTGTTTGCTGGTCAGGATCCCGAAATCGAAAGCCTTCCACGCCGCAACATGCCGGTGCTGGGTGGCCTTCAGGCCGTGTCTGCTTTCATGGAAGTGAACGTACCGGAAGCGGAACGTGAACGGGCAGGTGAGGTGCTCTTGCGCATCCTCAATGGCACCCTGTTCGAGCTCTATCAGCTGAGTCGCGAGCGCGCCGGTCAGGCGCCGGTGGAGCGCGGCGAGGAGGTCGCGCGCTTCATGACCCAGTCGGTTCTGAGCCTGAGCGATGCCTTTTTCTATCCAGCCCCTCTGACCTTTCAGCTGACCGACTTCGAACACGTTCAGGCCAGCGTTTTCCAGGTGGCGAGGGCTCCCGGAAAAACCATTGTTTATGTGGGGTGCCTCCTGTTGATCATCGGTGTTTTCGCCATGCTTTACGTCCGTGAACGACGGTTATGGATCTGGCTGTCGCCCAAGGAAGGTGGTCTGGGCTTGCAAGCCACCATGGCTTTGTCGTCCAATCGCAAGTTGATGGATAACGATCGAGAGTTTGACCAGCTCAAGACGCGACTGTTGCTGAAAGGTGTCGAGGTGCAAACATGAATGCCGCTACCCAAACCGTAGATCTCAAGAAAGACCGAGCCAGCGTCGGCTTGAGGCCAGGTTACTTCGCCCGACGAAGCACCTGGGACTGGGTGTTCGCGGCCCTGTTGATCATGGGCGGTGCGTATACCTACTGGTTGCTGGGCGAGTTCATGAATGGGTATGAAAAGAGCATTCTGATCGGCACGGTGCCCAGCATGATTGCGCTGGCCTGGTTCTGGGGGCCGTTGCGTCAGTTGACCGTGGCAGTGGCTGTGCTGTCTCTGACAGCCGTGTGGCTCTATCAGGTAGACGGGGTGGGTGTTGCAGAACGCGCCGAGAACGTTTTTCTGCTGAAGTATTTCATTTCCAGCCAGTCGGCCATCCTCTGGATGAGCGTTCTCTTTTTCATGAGTACCGCCTTCTACTGGCTTGGCATTTTTTCCCGCAAAAACGCCGATGGTTTCGAATCGATCGGTTCCAAAATGGCCTGGGTCGCCATCACATTGGGCTTGGTGGGTTCCTTTGTCCGCTGGTACGAAAGCTATCTGCTGGGCCCGGACATTGGGTACATCCCGGTGAGCAACCTGTACGAAGTGTTCATCCTTTTTGCCTGGCTGACGGCCATTTATTACCTGTATTACGAAGACCGTTACCAGACCCGTCGCATGGGGGCGTTTGCCATGCTGATCGTGGCCGCCGCTGTGGGTTTCCTGCTCTGGTACACCCTGGTTCGCGAAGCCCATCAGATTCAGCCACTGGTGCCTGCCCTGCAAAGCTGGTGGATGAAGGTGCACGTGCCGGCCAACTTCGTTGGGTATGGCACGTTTGCGATCGCCGCGATGCTGGCCTTCGCTTACCTCATCAAGCAGAGTGCCTCCGAAACCCGCTGGTGGAAACTGGCCCCGTTGTGGTTGCTGGGGGTCATCCTGTGTTTTGAGCCACTGGTCTTCCGCCGCGGTGTGGCAGACGCCGGCATTTCCTACTGGGCCATGTACTTCGGGATCTCGGCATTCATTGTCGGGGGGATCATGCTGGCACGTCGCCGCATTGCCGAGCGGCTTCCCGCCCTGGAAGTGATGGACGACGTGATGTACAAGGCCATTGCGGTGGGCTTTGCGTTCTTTACCATTGCCACCATTCTGGGTGCATTGTGGGCAGCCGAGGCATGGGGGGGGTACTGGAGCTGGGATCCGAAGGAAACCTGGGCGTTGATCGTCTGGCTCAACTATGCGGCCTGGCTGCACATGCGCCTGATGAAGGGCCTCCGAGGCACCGTGGCTGCCTGGTGGGCCCTTGTGGGTCTGGTCATCACCACGTTTGCATTTCTGGGTGTCAACATCTTCCTGAGCGGTTTGCACAGCTACGGCGAACTCTGATCCGCCATCACACCCAAAACCCGGTACCCCGTTCGAGGTGCCGGGTTTTGTTTTTGTGACAAACTGACCGTTGGCAAAGGACAAACAGGAGTCAGCCCATGATCATCCGCACCCCTCTATCCGGATATGTCCATCCGGTTGGCAGTGAGATCACCCCTCGAGAAACGTATTTCAATCGAAGGGAGTGGATGATGGCCGGTGCGGGCGCAACGCTGGCTGCCAGTGGGTTCTGGTCGACTGCTGCGTCGGCTGCAACCGTGTCTGCCCCAGGTGTCCTGACGCCTTTGAAATCGGTTCCTTCCATGCTGGAAGGGGCGCGCACCGATGAACGTATCACCCCTTACAAGGACGCCTCCACTTACAACAATTTCTACGAATTCGGCATGGACAAGACGGATCCGGCCCGTTATGCCCACCGCATGAAAACGAGACCCTGGACGGTCACAGTAGAGGGCCTGATACGAAAGCCCCGTGTTTTTGACATCAACGACCTGCTCAGGCTGTCAGCCATGGAGGAGCGCATCTACCGAATGCGGTGTGTGGAAGGTTGGTCCATGGTGATTCCCTGGGTGGGTTATTCGCTGGGTCATCTGATCGATGCGGTGGAGCCGCTGGGCAGTGCCAAGTACATCGAGTTTCACACCCTGGCCGATGCCGATACCATGCCCGGTGTCAAGGCCCGCATTCTCGACTGGCCGTACGTGGAAGGTTTGCGTATGGATGAAGCACGGCATCCATTGACGTTGCTGACTTTCGGCATGTACGGAGAGGTGTTGCCCAACCAGAATGGCGCGCCAGTCCGGATGGTGATACCCTGGAAATACGGCTTCAAAAGCGGCAAATCCATCGTTCGGATCCGGTTTGTCGAGCAGCAGCCCACCACTTCCTGGGTCAGGTCAGCGCCTCAGGAATATGGCTTTTATTCCAACGTGAATCCAGATGCCCACCATCCTCGATGGAGCCAGGCCACGGAGCGGCGGATCGGTGAAGGTGGTTTGTCTGCCCGTCGGCACCGCACGCAGTTGTTCAATGGCTACGAGCCCCAGGTGGGACAGCTATACACCGGCATGGACCTGAAACGCTTTTTCTGACCGCCATGGGCGTGGGCATGGTGCTGAGGCAACTCAAATGGCCTGCGCTGGGCATGGCGGCATTGCCGGCCCTCTGGTTGTGGTTTGCGGCACTGACCGATCGCCTGGGTGCCAACCCGGCAGAGGCCCTCATCAGGGGATTGGGTGAATGGACGCTCATCCTGCTTTGCCTCACCTTGTCCATCACACCGCTGAGGCAATGGACCGGTCGAGCGGAGTGGGCATTGTGGCGCCGTGGGTTGGGCGTGTGGAGTTTCGTTTACGCCCTGCAGCACATCACCGTCTATCTGTGGCTGGACATGGAATGGAGCCTCGCGCAGGCAGGGACGGATGTGATGCAACGCCCCTTCATCCTGGTCGGGACCCTGGCACTGCTGCTCATGATTCCTCTGGCAGCCACCTCTTTCAATCGGGCGATCCGATGGCTAGGGGCTACAAAATGGAAGCGCCTGCATGCCAGTGTTCACGCCATCGTCGCACTGGCGTTGCTTCATTTTTTCTGGATGCGGAGCGGAAAAAGCGATTACGCCGACGTCCTCCTGTTCGGCGCGGTGGTGGTGGTGTTGTGGCTGCTCAGGTGGGGGTATCGTTTGAGACGCTGAGCAAGCACTCGCCGCGCATGAGGTCCTCGGCGCTTTCCCGCTGCCTGATGACGTGTCCCTGATCCCCGCTCACGAGAACCTCTGCCGCCCGTCCGCGGGTGTTGTAATTGCTGGACATGCTCATGCAGTAAGCGCCTGCCGAGCACACGGCGAGCCAATCGCCGCTGGAAGCCTTCAACAGCCTGTCACGACCTAACCAGTCGCCACTTTCACAGACCGGTCCGACCACGTCATACACCTTCCCGGTGCCTGCATGAGGGATCACCGGCACGATGGCATGGAAGGCTTCATACATGGCGGGCCGTGGCAGATCGTTCATGGCCGCATCCACAATCAGGAAATTTTTGGTGGGACCGGTTTTTTCATACAGCACCTCGGTCACGCACACCCCGGCATTGCCGATCAGCGATCTGCCAGGTTCGATCACGATGGATTTCTGGCCATGACCACGGGCATCGAGTTGGGCCAGGAGCGCAGCCCATAGCGCATCGGCCCGAGGCGGCGTATCGGCCTGGTATTCGATCCCCAGGCCCCCGCCGAAATCGATGTGTTCGATCTCAATGCCGTGTGACTCGATGGTGTCCACCAGATCCAGCACCCGGTCCATCGCATCCAGAAAAGGCCCCATGTCGGTGATTTGTGAACCGATGTGGCAATCGATGCCCTTGATGTGCAGTCCAGGCAGGCGGGCGGCGCGAAGATAGGTATCCTGGGCATCGGTATGCGAGATGCCGAACTTGTTGCCCTTGAGACCGGTGGAGATGTAGGGGTGGGTTTTGGCGTCGACGTCCGGGTTGACTCGCAAGCTGACAGGCGCGATCTTGCCTGCAGACAAGGCCACTTCATTCAGGGCGTCGAGTTCTGCCGTGCTCTCGACATTGAAACAACCAATGCCAGCCTGCAAGGCGCGAAGCATGTCGCGTCGGGTTTTGCCCACGCCGGAGAAGATGATCCGTTTCGGGTCTGCGCCCGAACGAAGGGCGCGCTCCAGTTCACCGCCCGAGACGATGTCCAGTCCGCAACCAGCCTGCACAAAGGTCTGCAGGATGGCCAGTGACGAGTTGGCCTTCATGGCGTAGCAGATCAATGCTTGCCGACCCTTGAAAGCGCGCTGATAGGCATCCAGAGCCGCGAGCATGGCGGCTTTCGAATAGACGAACAGTGGCGTACCGTGTTGCCGCACCAGATCAGCCACCCGGACGTTTTCAACCATCAACTGGCCATCTGCATAATGAAAATGGGGCCTGCCCGGCAGGGTGGGCAGGTCATGGACGTTCAAGGTCATCGAAAAACCGGTCAGCGGGTTGGAGAGGGGGTTTTCTGGTCGTCGGGCTGGGGCAAGGTCAATGGACCCTTCTGTCCACAGGCACCCAGAAGCATCACCAGCATCACGGTACACAAGCCCATGAGAACCATGCGGACACCGAACCGGGGCCGGGGTTGAACAGAGGGCGTGCCTACAATGCCGTTGATGTTTGACATGAGGGAATTGTAATGACCGATCTGGAATACATGGATCGAGCCGAAGCGGTGCTCAAGGCCATCGAACTGGCTTGTGACCGCATCAACGAAGACACGGATGCCGACATCGACAATCAGCGTGTGGGTGGGATGATCACCCTGGTTTTTCGCAATCGCAGCCAGATCGTGATCAACCTGCAGAAACCGCTGCATGAAATCTGGATGGCAGCCCGATCAGGTGGGTATCACTACAAGTTTGATGGACAACAGTGGCTGGACACCAAGGGCGCTGGCGAACTGTTTGCTCACCTTTCCAGAGAAGCTTCGGCCCAGTCGGGTGACGCGCTGCATTTCAGTTCATGAACAGATCGAGGATGTTGCGGCGCTCTCGCGGCTCCATGGGCGTACCGACCTGAGCGTCAAATCCGGCAGCGCCTTCGTCTGCCATACCCAGCGATGCCACCCCTTCACCTGGTCCGAACTCTTCAAAATACCATTCACCGTTGGTCTGGATCACGCCGGGGGGCGCTTCGGGTTGCTGGACCGGCACGTTGTTCAGCATCTCTCCCATGAACTGGATCCAGATCGGAAGCGCCAGTGCGCCGCCAGTGGCCTGACGGCCGAGATTCCTGGGCGTGTCATAGCCCAGCCAGGCTGCCGCCGATAAGGTGGGGTGGTAACCCACAAACCAGGCGTCCACGGCATCGTTGGTGGTGCCTGTCTTGCCGTACAGATCCGGACGCTGCAGCGTGGACTGGGCACGGGCGGCCGTTCCCGTCCGGGTGATTTCATTCAGCAACTGGCTCATCACAAAGGCGTTGCGCGACGAAATCACCCGTTGGGATTCATCGGGCAGTCGGGGTTCGTATGCCATCAACACCCGGCCACGATGATCGGTGATTCGGGTGATCAGCATGGGGGGCACGTAAAAGCCACCGTTGGCAAACACACCATAAGCGCTGGCCATCTGGAGAGGGGTGACCGCACCCGCACCCAGAGCCATGGTCAGGAAGGGCGGGTGTTTCTCGGCTTCAAATCCAAACCGGGTCACCCATTCCTGGGCGCTGCTGGGTCCGACGGCCTTCAGGATGTTGATGGACACCATGTTTTTCGATCGGGCCAGTCCGGTTCGTACGGTCATCGGGCCGTCGAACTTGCCATCGTAATTTCGGGGTTCCCAGGGTTTTCCACCGGTCACGGCGGCGCTGAAGAACAGCGGAGCATCATTGACCAGCGTCGAGGGGGTGATGCCCTTCTCGAGGGCCGCAGAGTAGATGAAAGGCTTGAAACTGGAGCCGGGTTGACGTTGCGACTGTGTGACCCGGTTGAACTTGTTGCGATTGAAATCGAATCCTCCGACCAGGGCGCGAATTTCACCAGTTCTCGGATCCACGGCCACAAAAGCGGTTTCGACCAGCGGCATTTGCGTCAGGTACCAGCGGTTTCCGGTATCGCGTGCGACCCTGACAACCGCCCCGGGGCGCAGTTTCAGGTGAGGAGGGGCGTTGTCAGCCAGTCCGGAACGCACAGGGTCCAGCCCTGTTCCGGTGATCTCGATCGGCTCACCCTCGCCCCGACTCACCAGCACCCTGCGACTGGAAGCCTCCAGCACCACCGCACTCAGGAGGCCGTTGTTGTCGCCCGCAGCGGCGATCGCTTCGTCAATGGCCGTTTCCCGTGCCGCTTCGGCGGCAGGCAGATCGATGAAACGCTCAGGCCCTCGATAAAACTGGCGTCTTTCAAAGTCCATGATGCCTTGCCTGACAGCCCGAAAGGCCGCGCGCTGGGCTCTGGCATCCACGGTGGTGTGAACCTGAAGTCCACGCGTGTAGGCTTCTTCCCCATATTGCTCGAAAACCGCCTGCCGGACCATTTCGGTGAGGTAATCCGCATGAACGAACTGGTCCGGGTTCAGGCGCCGCAGGCGCAGAGGCTCATCCTTGGCTGCCTGTGCCTGCTCCTCGGTGATGAAGCCGTTGTCCAGCATGCGATCGATGATGTGCAGCTGACGCACCCTGGCCCGGCGCGGGTTGCTGATGGGGTTGTAGGCCGATGGGGCCTTGGGAAGACCTGCGAGCATCGCGGCTTCGGCGACGGTCAGTTCCTTGAGTGGCTTGCCAAAATAGGTCTGTGCGGCAGCCGCAAAACCATACGAGCGATGACCCAGGAATATCTGATTCATGTAGATCTCGAGAATTTGCTCCTTGGTCAGCAAATGTTCGAGTTTGAACGTGAGCAGAATCTCGTAGATTTTTCGTAAATAGCTTTTTTCACTTGAAAGATAGACGTTTCTGGCCACCTGCATCGTGATGGTCGATGCGCCCTGGCTTTTGGCTTCCCACAGGTTGGCGAGCGCGGCACGGGCCATGCCACGGTAATCCACGCCGCTGTGCTCAAAAAAACGGGCATCCTCGATGGCAAGCACGGCATTCACCATCACCGGCGGGATGTCTTCGAAAGGCGTCAGGTTGCGGCGCTCTTCCCCGAACTCACCGATCAACTCGCCCCCAGTGGCAAACACCCTCAAGGGCAGTTTGGGCCGGTAGTCGGCCAGATCGGTGACGTCTGGCAGGTTGGGATAGGCCATCGACAGGCCGATAGCCAGTGTCAGGGCGCCGGCAAGACCTGCGGCAGCGAGGGCCCCGGCCAGCCATGCCAACCCCCGGATCCACGTGCTTCTGGTGGTGACAGGTGTTTGCCTGGCGTTAGGCGAATGAGCCTTTGAACCCGCTTGTCGGGGATATTCTGTTGACATGTTGACCTTAATTGTCAGCCCAGGATTATAAAAAGCCGAGTGAAAAGTGGATGCCTGCGGCCATGACAGAGAGAAAAGTCTGTCAACACATGAGGAAATCGCGGATACTGGCAGAGGGATTGCGACTTTTTTCGCCCCCCCTTCTGTGCTTCAATTCGTGTGAATCTGCCTGGTCAGGCTGAGTTTGATGATAGGATTGACACTGCGGAAATGCGTTGGTGCCTCTGCATAAACACTTTTGGGGGTGGACTTGATCTCACTCGGATCGCTATTCAGTCGTGAGTCTTCGCCGCTGCTGGGCATCGACATCAGTTCCACATCGTTGAAGCTGGTGGAACTGCATAGGGGCAGGGACGGTGTGCTGGTCCTTCAGCATTGCGCTTCCGAGCCGCTAGAGCGGGGTTGGGTGAACGAAGGCAACGTCGAAAAGTTCGACGAAGTCGCCGAAGCCATGCGCCGTCTGGTCAAGAAATCGGGAGCGGCCACCAAAAACGTCGCCATGGCGCTGCCCGGTTCGGCGGTGATCACCAAGAAGGTGAATTTTCCGGCCGGCCTCTCTGAGGACGAGCTTGAGATTCAGGTCGAATCCGAAGCCTCCCAGTACATTCCCTTCCCACTCGAAGAAGTCAGTCTCGATTTTTGCGTCATCGGGGCATCCCCGAACATGCCGGATAACGTGGAGGTGCTCCTTGCCGCTTCCCGCAAGGAAAAGGTGTTGGATCGTCAGGGGCTGGCCGAAGCCGCTGGTCTCAATCCGGTGGTCCTTGATGTCGAGTCGTATGCCTCGCGCCTGGCAGCCTCCCGCGTGATTGAGACGTTGCCGAACCGCGGCAAGAACATGCTGATTGCGCTGTTCGAGCTGGGTTCTCAAACGTCGAGCCTCCAGGTGATCCGCAACGATGAAATGATTTACGAGCGCGATCAGAGCTTCGGTGGTGCCCAGCTGACCAACATGATTGCCCGGCATTACGGCATGTCCTTCGAGGATGCTGAAAGCAAGAAGCGCTCTGGAGGCGTGCCAGCAGACTATGCCGAATCGGTGCTGGGTCCTTTCATGGAGGGAGTTGGTCAGGACATCGGTCGAGCCTTGCAGTTTTTCTTCACCAGCACACCGCACAACAAGGTGGATCACGTCCTGATTTCCGGTGGAGCGGCAGCCACACCAGGTCTCGATGTGGCCGTCATGAATCACACCTCTTTTCCCTGCAAGGTCGTCAATCCGTTTGATGGCATGGTGGTTGGCGCCAAGGTGTCTGCCGACCTGGTGCGCAAAGAGGGGACCTCATTTCTGGTGGCCACTGGTCTGGCAATGAGGAGGTTCACGGAATGATCACCATCAATCTGTTGCCCCATCGGGAGCTGGCGCGCAAAAAACGCAAAGAGCAGTTTTTTGTTCATATCGGTCTGTCGGTGGCGATGGGTCTCGCGATTTCAACGGGTATCCATTCCCTCTACAACCGGCAGATCGATTCACAGCAAGAACGCAACCGGTTCATCCAGGCCGAAATCGAGCAGCTGGACGCGCGCATCAAGGACATCGCCACGCTGCAGCTGGAACTTGATGGCTTGAGATCCCGCCAGCAGGCGGTTGAAAGTTTGCAGGCGGACCGGAGTCTGCCGGTTCACTTTCTGGAAGACATGGCGGTCCTCTTGCCGGAAGGGGTGTCTTTGCGCAGTTTCAAACAGGAAAACCTGTCTGTCACCATCACCGGGGTCGCTCTGTCCCAGGATAGGGTCTCGGAGCTGTTGCGTAACCTTGCCACCCGGAGTCAAAGGCTGACCCAGCCCCAACTGCTCGAGATCACGGCAGGAACGGCGGCGCTGAGTCCGCGTGACCAGAGGCGCGTTTTCAACTTCTCGGTTCGCCTGACCCTGACCAAGGGCACGGGCGAAGCCTCGGGTGAGAAAGGCTGAACGGGTAAGGCATGGCCATGAGCAAACCTTCTGCATCTTCCAAGCCAGCGTTCGATGTTTCGGCGTGGCGGCCTCGCATCCGGTCTCAATTTGTGGGTCTCGACCCCAACGACCCGTCACGCTGGCCGAATTTTCCTCGTTATGTCTTGCTGGTCGTTTTGGCCATCGCGGTGGTGGTGGCGCTATGGTTTGTCTGGTTGGGTGCCTTGGGCAGCCAACTCGAAAGCGAGCGATCAACTGAGAGGCAACTCCGCGAGGAATACACGCGCAAACTGGGTCAGGCGGCCAACCTGGATGTCCTGAAGGACCAACTCGTGCAGGTCAGGCAGTTTGTCACGCAACTGGAAAAGCAGTTGCCCAGCAATGCGGACATGGAGTCTCTGCTCTCGGACATCAGTCAGGCCGGTCAGGGCAGGAGTTTGACATTCGAACTGATCCGACCCGATCAGATGGTCCTTCGGGATTTCTATGCCGAGTTGCCCATCACCATGCGCGTCACGGGAAGCTACCATGACATCGGTCTGTTTGTGTCCGATGTCTCTCATCTGTCGCGAATCGTGACCATCAACAACATTGCGCTGACCCCTGTTCCGAATCGCAATGATCTTGTCACCATGGATGCCGTTGCAAAAACGTTCCGCTACCTGGATCCAGATGAAGCACTGAAACAGCGTACGGGAGCGGCAAAATGACGGTGCGTTCTCACGGCTTGGCGGTCAGCATGATGCTGATCCTGATGTGGGGTCTCTCTGGGTGTGCAGGCGGTTCGCAGGACGATCTGTCCGAATGGATGGCGCAGCAGAAGGCCACGGTCAGGTTCAAGCTTGAACCGGTCTCTGAACCCAAGCCATACCAGCCCCAAACTTACGGAGCGGTGGGCAGCATTTCTCCCTTCAGCGACGAGAAACTCACGGTTCTGCTGCGTGCCGAAGCGGCTTCGCCGACGGCTTCCAGTCTGATTACCGCTGAAATGAGGCGGCGCAAGGAACCACTGGAAGCCATTCCACTGAATACCTTGACCATGGTCGGTGTGCTGAACCGGGGAAGCGAGAGGGTGGCGCTGGTCAAGGCAGACAACCTGCTTTATCAGGTGCGCACCGGCAATTATCTGGGACAGAACTACGGCCGCATCACACAGATCACCGATAACCGGATCACTTTGAGAGAGATCGTCCAGGATGCCGCAGGCGAATGGATCGAGAGAAACGCTGAACTGCAATTACAAGAGGCGAGCGGCAAATGAAAAACCAAGATTTGACTGGAAACTCACACGGGCGAACCATGGGCCGTATCCGAACATTCAGCATGCTGGCGTCAGCCTTGTTTCTGGCTGGTCTGGCGCACGCACAGATGGCCATTCAGTCATTGACGGCTGTCACGGAGGGAGGATTGGAAGTGGTTCGCATCCAGACCACTGAACCGCTCAAGCAGTTGCCCGCCGGATTCACCATTCAGTCGCCGGCCCGGATTTCCCTGGATTTTTCAGGCGTGACCAACGCAACGGGCGGCAATCTGGTTGAATTGAATCGTGGCAATCTCCGGTCGGCCAATGTGGTCGAAGCTGGCGACCGCACGCGGGTCGTGCTCAATCTGAACCAGTCGGTGGCCTACGAGACACGGCTGGATGGCAACGTCTTGCTCGTCGTGTTGCAGCCTGCGGCGGTCAGTGCACCCGTGGGTGGAGGGGTGGTAGGCGCCACAATGCCCGAAAACACCGCCGTTCGTGTTCAGCCACTCAGCGACATCGATTTTCGACGCGGTTCCGAGAATGCCGGCCGGGTGATTGTCGACCTGGCCAGTAACCAGACGGGTGTTGACATTCGGCAACAAGGTCGCAACCTGGTGGTGGAATTTTTGCAAACCTCATTGCCCGAGGGCCTGCGTCGACGTCTGGATGTTACGGATTTTGGCACGCCCGTCAGAACCATCGCCGCCACGCAGGTCGGTGACCGGGTTCGTCTGGTGGTGGAGTCTTCAGGCAACTGGGAGCACAGCGCCTACCAAAGTGACAACCAGTTTGTTCTTGAGGTTCGTGAAGTCAAAGTCGCTCCCAGCAACTTGACTCAGGGCCCAACTTATACGGGTGAAAAGCTTTCTCTGAATTTCCAGGATATTGAAGTTCGTGCGCTGCTTCAGGTCATTGCCGATTTCACCAACTTCAACATCATCACCTCTGACACCGTTTCCGGAAACGTGACACTTCGTCTGAATGATGTGCCTTGGGACCAAGCACTGGACATCATTCTTCAGTCCAGAGGACTGGGCATGCGCAAGACTGGCAACGTGATCTGGATTGCGCCCCAGTCTGAAATTCTCGCCAAGGAGCGAGAAGAACTGGAAGCGAAGCAGGCGATCCGTACCCTGGAGCAGGTTCGCACCCAGAGTTTCCGACTGAACTTTGCCAAAGCAGCGGAAGTGGCTACTCAATTGAGCACGGCGGTGGGCAGCGGTGAATCGCAAGTGCGTATTCTGAGTCGACAGGGTTCGGTATTTGCCGAACCGAGGACCAACCAGTTGTTTGTGACCGATACTTCCGATAAACTGAAAGAGATTCAGGACCTGATCAAGAAACTGGATATTCCTGTCAGGCAGGTAATGATCGAGGCTCGGATCGTAGAGGCTGAGGATAATTTTGGCCGATCACTGGGTGTTCGATTTGGTGCTAGGGTCAGTGATCCTATTACGATAGCCAGTAACAACGGGGATCGACTTAACACCACGTTTGCTTTTGGCTCCATCGGTCCAACTGCAAATACCAACGTGACCAATATTCCGGTTCCACCCAGTAATGCAGGTAGGTTTGCGCTGTCTCTTTTCAATCCTGGCGCCAGTCGTCTGCTCAATCTAGAAATTGATGCCAATGAGTCTGATCGCAAGTTGAAAACCATTTCCAGTCCCCGGATAGTCACAGCCGATCAGAAGCAAGCCACGATTCAGGACGGACGGAAAATTGGTTTCTTGAAACGTGACGCCGATGGAAACACCACGACGGAATTCATTGATGCGTCTTTGAGGCTGATCGTCACGCCCCAAATCACTCCAGATGGCGATGTGATCATGGATCTTGCAGTTAACAATGATTCGCCAGTTGTCTTTAATGGTGAAACAGCAATTCAAACGAAGAGTGTCACAACGCAAGTGCTGGTTGAGAATGGCGGTACGGTGGTGATTGGCGGAATCTATGTTCAGGAGGATCTGAACAACAACGAGAAGGTCCCCGTGTTGGGTGACATGCCTGTTGTAGGCAGTCTTTTCCGCACTCGATCGAACTCCACCAGGAAATCCGAGTTGCTGGTGTTCATCACTCCTCGTGTACTGTCAGATACCACCTCCATGTCGCCTTTCAGGTGATCGCATGATCGCTCTGATCGGGCTGCCAGGGTCAGGCAAAACCACGGTAGGCAAGCAGTTGTCGCGTCGGTTGCAACTGCCTTTCATCGACACCGATCACGAGATCGAGCAGCGCCTGGGTTGCTCGATCCGGTTGTTCTTCGAGCGCGAGGGTGAGGAGGGCTTTCGCGACGTGGAGGAGTCGGTGATTGACGAACTCACCCGTAACGGTCCGTGTGTCTTGTCCACCGGTGGTGGTGCCGTCTTGCGGCCAGCCAACCGGGCCCATCTGCGTTCCCGGGGCAAGGTGTTTTACCTTCGCTCCACCCCTGAAGAGGTGTATCGCCGGGTCAAACACGACCGCAATCGGCCCCTGCTCCAAGTGGCAGACCCCATGCAGAAGTTGCGCGATCTGTTTGAGGTTCGGGATCCGCTGTACCGCGAAACCGCTCATTTCGTGATCGAGACGGGCAGGCCCTCGGTGGCGACCCTGGTGAACATGATCGTGATGCAACTGGAGTTGAGCGGCGAGTCGGCCTGAGGACGTTTCGCCGTCTGGCCTCTCCGGCTGGCGCTACACTCGACCCATGGATGTTCCCAAGCTTTCCGATCCGCCAACGCACGAGATCCAGATCGATCTGGCTGAACGGAGTTACCCCATACGCATCGGTTGCGGCCTGTTGCATCAGCCTGGCATCTGGTCTGATCTGCCCAAGGCCACCCAGGCCGTGATCGTGACCAATGAAACGGTCGCTCCCCTCTACCTGGCCTCGCTGAAGCAATCGTTGACGGGGTGTTTTCCGGCAATCAGAGAAGTCGTTCTGCCGGATGGGGAGGCATTCAAGAACTGGGAAACCCTGAATCGGATCTTTGATGCCCTGCTGAGTCATGCCTGTGACCGCAAGACGGTCTTGTTCGCCCTGGGCGGGGGTGTGGTCGGCGACATGACCGGTTTCGCAGCGGCCTGCTACATGAGGGGCGTGCCTTTTGTTCAGGTCCCGACCACGCTGCTGGCGCAGGTGGATTCCTCGGTGGGCGGGAAGACGGCCATCAACCACCCCCTCGGTAAAAACATGATCGGGGCGTTTTACCAACCGCTTCAGGTCATCTGTGATCTGGATACCCTGTCTACACTTCCCCCTCGTGAGTTCAGTGCAGGACTGGCCGAGGTGATCAAGTACGGGCCCATCTACGATCTGCAGTTCCTGAGGTGGATGGATGACCACATGGGGGATCTGGTGGCAAGAGATGCCGAAGCGCTCGCCTATGCCGTTCGCCGGAGTTGCGAGATCAAGGCCGCTGTGGTGGCACTGGACGAGCGAGAGTCCGGATTGCGTGCGATTCTCAATTTTGGCCATACCTTCGGCCACGCCATCGAAGCGGGCATGGGGTATGGCGCATGGCTCCATGGTGAAGCCGTGGGGTGCGGCATGGTCATGGCGGCTCGTCTGTCGCATCGGATGGGGCTGCTGTCGGCCGATCGGGTGGCGGCTTTGAAAGACCTGATTCAACGAGCGGGTTTGCCCGTGGTGGGGCCGATGCTGGACAGGGTGGCAGGCAATGCCGCTGCGTACCTCCGCCACATGCGGGTCGACAAGAAGGCCGAGGCGGGTGCGATCCGGTTCGTGCTGATTGACGACGGTGGCAAGGCGCATCTCCTTCCCGCCTCCGATGATGTGGTGGCCGACGTGATCGAGCAGTCCTGCGTGTGAGTGCCGAACAGGGTTTTCTGAGTCCGCTGGCCTGCTCGCCGGCAGCCAGTCGAGGGCGCCGTTTTGCTGAGGTGCCGGCACCGACGCGCAACGATTTTCAGCGCGACCGTGACCGTGTCATCCATTCCACGGCATTCAGGCGACTGGTCTACAAGACTCAGGTTTTTCTGAATCACGAAGGCGATCTGTTCCGAACCCGCCTCACGCATTCCCTCGAAGTGGCCCAACTCGGACGAAGCATCGGGCGCAGTCTCGGGCTGTGCGAAGAACTGATCGAGGCCATCTCCCTGGCCCATGATCTGGGTCACACGCCCTTTGGTCATGCGGGGCAGGATGCCCTGAATGCCTGCCTGCACCAGTTGCAGCCGCTGTCGGCCCCGGAATGTGGGGATGAGCCGGTCGGTGGGTTCGAGCACAACATGCAGAGCCTGCGGGTGGTGGACGAGCTTGAAGAGCGGTATCCGGATTTCAACGGTCTCAATCTGTGCTTTGAAACCCGGGAAGGCATTTTGAAACACTGCTCCCGAGCGAATGCCCAGTGGCTGGAGCGTCGCGAACCGGAGGGGGTGGGTGCCCGCTTCATGAGAGGAACGTCTCCGTCGCTGGAGGCGCAACTGGCGAATCTGGCCGACGAGATTGCCTACAACGCACACGATATCGATGACGGTGTGAGGTCTGGATTGCTTCAGCTTGAGCAACTGGAGGCGGTGACCCTGTTCGAAATGCATCTCCGATCGGTTCGTCAGGCACACCCGACGATCAAAGGGCGGCGCCTGCTGTTCGAATCGATTCGCCGCATGCTGAGCGCCCAAGTCTATGATGTGATCGCATCAACCCGTCAGGCGATTCAGGATGCCGGAGTGGGTTCGCTGGACGAAGTCCGTCAGGCCCCGCCCCTGGTCGGCTTTTCCCCGGAGATGCGCACGGCTTCGGCCGAACTCAAGCGATTTCTCATGCTCAACCTGTACCGACATCCGCAGGTGATGGAGACAACACGCCGAGCCCGTTCGGTGGTGAGTGAACTGTTCGGCATCTATCTGGCGGCACCGGAAGAAATGCCGGTGCCGGATGGGATGGCGACTCCCTGTTCGCCGCGACGCCGTGTGACCGATTACATCGCCGGCATGACCGACCGTTTTGCCATCCGGGAGCATGCCAGGCTGACCGGTGTGCGTCTTTTTGAATGAAGCGCATGCGCACAGCCGTTCGTTCGTCATCGGGGGAGGCCTCTCAGTCAGTTCGCCTGGCGATGCTGATTGTGATGGTCGGTGTGGTCAGTGCCCTGCATGTCGGGAAGTTGCCACCGGCCATTCCGGTGCTGTCAGACCGTCTCGGTCTGGGGCTGGTGCAGGGTGGGTTCCTGTTGTCCATCATCCAGCTGGCCGGCATGACGCTGGGTGCGGTGGCGGGTACCGTCGCTGACCGCATGGGGCCACGACGGATCATGCTGATCGGGCTGCTGTTGCTCGCTGGGGGCAGTTTCATGGGGGCAACGGCCTCGACGCCAGCATTGTTGCTTTTGACCCGGGCGATCGAGGGGATGGGATTTCTCATGGCGGTACTGCCCGCGCCCGTGCTCCTCAGGCGTCTGATTCATGAGCCAGGCGCCCTGCAGAAGGGGTTGGGTTTCTGGGGTGCCTACATGCCCGTGGGCACGGCATTGGCTTTGCTGAGCGGCCCCCTGGCCTATCAGTGGATGGGCTGGCGCCTGAGTTGGGTGATGCTTGGCGTGCTTGTGATGGCCTGTGCATGGGCTGTCTGGACTCGCATTCCTGCGGACCGTCATGACCACACATTGGCTGCGGCACCCGTTTTCCTGGGCTTGAAGGCCACGTTGTCTGCTCCGGGGCCCTGGCTGGTGGCACTGGCCTTCCTGGTGTATTCAGGTCAGTGGCTGGCGGTGGTTGGTTTCCTGCCGACGATCTATACCCAGGCGGGATGGTCTGTGGCCTGGATTGGCCCGCTGACGGCACTGGCTGCTGGCGTGAACCTGATCGGCAACATTGCCGCAGGCCGGTTGCTGGCGATGGGTCTGTCACCAGCCACGCTGCTGTGGAGCGGGTACGGAGTGATGGCCACCGGTGCCTTTTTTGCATTCAGCGGGTGGATGCCGGCAGTGGGCCAGTATGTGGCCGTGCTGCTGTTTTCGGCCGTCGGGGGGCTCATCCCCGGCACGCTGTTCACCCTGGCTGTGCATTTTGCACCCAGTGGTCAGACGGTCACCACCACGGTGGGCTGGGTGCAGCAACTGTCCTCTTTGGGTCAGTTCGCGTCTCCTCCGCTGGTCGCCTGGATGGCGACTGTCGTCGGAGGCTGGCAGTTGACCTGGGTTTTCAACGTGCTCTGCTGCCTGTGCGGCGCCTGGCTTGCCTGGCGTTTGCAGTTGAGGTGGCGGGTACGCAAGCGCTGAATCCCGATGGCCCGACAAAATCGCCTGACTGTTGCAGGTTTGCCACATCATGTGATGTGGCTGGGGCATTCTGCATCACCGGTGTTCGTGGATGATGCCGACCGGCAGGCGTTTCTGCGCATTCTGTCGGAAGTGTCCCGGCTTCATGATGTCCATCTGCATGCCTATCTGCTGACAGATCGGAGGATTCATCTGTTGTGTACGCCTCAACGGGTGGCATCGCTTTCATTGATGATGCAGGGTCTGGGGCGAGCGTATGTCCGTCGATTCAACTTGCGACATGCCCGTCAGGGCACCTTGTGGGATGGCCGATATCGATGCACCGTCATCGAGCCTGGGGAACTCGTTTTGAGCACCATGGTGATGCTGGACACCGAACCGGTGCATCTGAATCTGAGCGAAGCGCCGGCGGGCTATCTGTGGAGCAGTCATGCCCATTATCTGGGCCGGCGTCTGGACGCTGGACTGGTGGCTCCGCAGGTTTACTGGGATCTGGGCAACACCCCCTTTGCACGTGAAGCGGCATACGCCGGCCGGGTTGCTCAGGGTTTGCGGGCTGAAGAAAGAAGCCGACTGACCGATGCGGCCCTCAAGGGGTGGGCACTGGGTGGCCAGGCTTTTCTGGTGCAACTTCAAGGACAGTCTGAGCGGCGTGTCACCAAAGGTCGACCTGGACGTCCACGAAAAGCAATCGATTTTTGATGTGTCCCTGATTTAATTTAAAACTCGTCGAATGTATTATTAATTGGGGACAGACCCCAATTATTCAGCTTGGCATTCATGTTGCATTGCCGTATGCTTTGCAAACTTGTCATCAGTCTCAGGAGTTTGGCGTGATCCAGTCCCAGGAAATAGCGGCGCTGCAGCAGCACGGTCTGTACGATGCAGCCCAGGAACACGATGCCTGTGGCGTCGGTTTTGTGGCCCACATCAAGGGGCATAAGAGTCATGCCATCGTCGAGCAGGGTCTGAAGATCCTGGAAAACCTCGATCACCGAGGTGCCGTGGGTGCCGATGCCCTCATGGGCGACGGTGCGGGCATTCTCATTCAGATTCCCGACGAACTCTACCGCGAGGAAATGGCCCATGTGGGCGTGATGCTCCCTCCCGCAGGGGAATATGGGGTGGGCATGGTGTTCCTGCCCAAGGAACATGCGTCCCGCCTGGCCTGCGAGCAGGAGATGGAGCGCGCCATCAAGGCCGAAGGTCAGGTCCTGCTGGGCTGGCGAGATGTTCCCGTGAACCGGGAAATGCCGATGTCGCCCACCGTCCGCAAAACGGAGCCGATCATCCGCCAGGTGTTCATCGGCCGGGGCACCGATGTGATCGTGCAAGACGCGCTCGAGCGCAAGCTCTACGTGATCCGCAAGACCGCAAGCGCGGCCATCCAGCGCCTGAAGCTCACGCACAGCAAGGAATACTACGTGCCCAGCATGAGCAGCCGCACGGTGGTGTACAAGGGTCTCTTGCTGGCGAACCAGGTGGGTGAATACTTCCTTGACCTGCAGGACGCCCGTTGTGTATCGGCGCTGGGCCTGGTGCACCAGCGCTTCTCGACCAACACCTTCCCGGAGTGGCCGCTGGCCCACCCCTACCGTTATGTCGCCCACAACGGCGAGATCAACACCGTCAAGGGCAACTACAACTGGATGAAGGCGCGTGAAGGGGTGATGTCGTCACCCGTGCTGGGCGCCGACCTGCAGAAGCTCTACCCGATCAGCTTCGCCGGTCAGTCCGACACCGCCACCTTCGA
>CAZEZY010000026.1:0-22701 GCA_964516635.1 uncultured Tepidimonas sp.
CTTTCGCAATCGGTCAGCTTGCCGGGCAACACCGCCACCCCGCTGCCCTTGCGCTTTTCCACCTTCTGGCCGGCTTTCTGCCGACTTTGCGCGGCCTTGATGGCCAGTTCGGCCAGCTTCCTGCCGTATTCGACATGGTGGTTGAGCCACAATTCCAGCGCCGGTCGCACAAAGCTGCTCACCAGCCGCACGGCGTCGCGCGAATTCAGCCTTTCCTTGATCTGGCCCTGAAACTGAGGGTCCAGTACCTTGGCACTCAGCACATAGCTGGCCCGAGCGAACACATCCTCGGGCAAGAGCTTCACGCCTTTGGGCAGCAGGGCGTGCAGCTCGATGAAGCTTTTCACGGCCTGAAAGAGGCCATCGCGCAGGCCACTGTCGTGCGTGCCACCCGCACTGGTGGGAATCAGGTTGACGTAACTTTCACGCACCGGGGTGCCGTCTTCCGTGAAGGCCACCGCCCACGCAGCACCCTCGCCTTCCGCAAAGCTGTCGTGTCCGGCGTCGGCGTAGGCCTCACCCTCGAACAGCGGAATCACCGGCTCGCCAGGGAGCGTCTGCTGCAGGTAGTCGCGCAGGCCACCTTTGTATTGCCAGGTCTGGGTGTCACGGGATTTTTCTTGGGTCAGGCTCACCGCCACGCCCGGCATCAGCACCGCCTTGCTGCGCAGCAAATGCACCAGTTCGTGGGTCGGCAACGCCGCGGACTCGAAGTACTTCGCATCGGGCCACACCCGCACGCTGGTGCCCTGCTTCCGGTCGCCTTCACCGGCCGGGCGGCGGCTCAGCGGCTCCACCACATCGCCACCGGCAAACACCATGCGGGCCACATGCCCATCCCGGTAGCTGGTCACTTCCAGTCGGGTGGCCAAGGCATTGGTCACGCTCACGCCCACGCCATGCAGACCGCCCGAAAAGCTGTAAGCGCCGCCCTTGCCCTTGTCGAACTTGCCGCCGGCGTGCAGTCGGGTGAAGACCAGCTCCAGAACAGGCGCATTTTCTTCGGGGTGCATGCCGTGGGGAATGCCCCGTCCGTCGTCCTCCACGCTCACCGAGGCATCGACATGCAGGGTCACGCGAATCCGCTTGCCATGACCCGCCAGCGCTTCGTCGGCCGCGTTGTCCAGCACCTCCTGCACGATGTGCAACGGGTTGTCGGTACGCGTGTACATGCCGGGGCGCTGCTTCACCGGCTCCAGCCCCTTGAGCACGCGGATGGAACCCTCACCGTAGGCGGGCGCAGCGGCGCCCACAGTCAATGCTTTGTCTGCCATGGAGGCGCATTGTAGAGACGGGTCGGCAAAGATCGTCGTAATTCGGTACATTCACGGGGATGTCGACCGCAAACCCGTCTCCGTCTTCGGGCGCCGTGCCACGCCTGTCTGCCTTCCAGGTGCTGGCCTGCGGCGCCGCCATCGTGACCCTGTCCATGGGCATTCGCCATGGTTTCGGCCTGTGGCTGCAACCCATCACGCAGGAGCAGGGCTGGACGCGCGAAACCTTCGCTTTCGCGATGGCCATCCAGAACCTGTCTTGGGGCCTGTTCGGCATCTTTGCCGGCATGCTGGCCGACCGGTTTGGCGGCTACCGGGTTCTGGTGGGCGGTGCGGTGCTCTACGCCCTGGGGCTGGCCGGCATGGCGTTGTCCACCTCCACCCTCCTGTTCGCGCTCACAGCGGGTGTGCTCATCGGTGCGGCCCAGGCTGGCACGACCTACGCCGTCATCTACGGCATCATCGGGCGGCAGATTCCCGCCGAGCGGCGTTCGTGGGCCATGGGCATGGCCGCCGCCGCCGGCTCCTTCGGTCAGTTCCTCATGGTGCCGGTGGAAGGGTTCCTCATCAGCGAGTTCGGCTGGCAGGACGCCCTCCTCATCCTGGGCGCGGCGGCCTTGCTGATGGCGCCACTGGCGTGGGGCTTGCGCGAGCCCGGTTTTGGCAGTCAGTCCACCCCCGTCAGGCGGGACCAGACCATCCTGCAGGCGCTCAGGGAGGCGTTCGGTTACCGCAGTTTCCAGCTGCTCATGGCGGGCTACTTCGTCTGTGGCTTCCAGGTGGTGTTCATCGGGGTGCACATGCCCAGCTACCTGAAAGACAACGGCCTTTCGCCGCAGGTGGCGAGCTATGCACTTGCGCTCATCGGCCTGTTCAACGTGTTCGGCACCTACGCGGCCGGCGTGCTGGGCCAGAAACTGGCCAAACGCAAGATCCTGGCGTTCATCTACCTGGCCCGCTCGGTCGCGATCAGCCTGTTCCTGCTGGCGCCGCTCACACCGTGGAGCGTTTACCTCTTTGCCAGTGCGATGGGTCTGCTGTGGCTGTCCACCGTGCCGCCCACCAACGCCATTGTGGCGCAGGTGTTCGGCGTGGCGCACCTCTCCATGCTGGGGGGATTCGTGTTTTTCAGCCACCAGGTGGGCAGCTTCATGGGGGTTTGGCTCGGTGGCCTGCTGTACGACCAGACCGGCAGCTACCACATCGTCTGGTACATCTCGATTGCGTTGGGCGTGTTTGCGGCGGTGGTCAACTGGCCCATTCGCGAACAACCCATCCAGCGCGGTCCTCAAAGCGTGGCCGGGGCTGCGGCATGAACAGGCTCGGCGTCTGGCGCTGGCTGGGCTGGGTGGCGGCCGTTGCGGCTCTGCTGGGCATTTTCAGCTTTTACACCAACCCGCATTTCATGCTGGAGCTGGCCGACCAGCTCTGGGCCTGCTTCTGAATGGCTTCCCCGCACACCTCATCCACCCCTTCCGACTGGGTCTGCCGCTGGACCCCCCTCATTCCCGATCATCGCCCAGGGGGCCCGCGTGCGCTGGACCTCGCCTGTGGCCATGGCCGCCACGCCCGCTGGCTGGCGCGCCAAGGCTGCCACGTCACCGCACTGGACCGCGATGCCGATGCACTCGCCAGCCTGGCGGATCTGGCTCCCAGGGTGCGCACCCTCTGCGCCGATGTCGAAAACGGTCCCTGGCCGCTGGCAGGACAGACCTTCGATGCCGTGGTGGTGACCCACTACCTGTGGCGCCCCCTTTGGCCTGCCATCTTGTCGAGTCTGGCCCCGGGCGGTCTGCTGATCTACGAAACCTTCGCCCATGGGAATGCGACGGTCGGCAAACCGTCCCGTCCGGATTTCCTCCTCCGGAACGGCGAACTGCTCCGTCTGTGCGAGGGCTTGCGCGTCATTGCGTTTGAAGACGGCTTCCTCCCGCAACCCGAGCGGTTCGTCCAGCGGATTTGCGCGACACGCCCCGCTCCGGAACCCGCCAGCGGACCCGTTCGGTATCTGTTGCGCCCGGCTGGGTAGAATGTGCATCTGATCATTTTCTTTTCTTGACAGTTCTTTTATGACACCGATCACTGGCAGCATCGTGGCTCTGGTCACTCCCATGCTTGAAGATGGCAGCGTGGACTACCCCACTTTGCGCAAACTGATCGACTGGCACATCCAGGAAGGCACCGACTGCATCGGTGTGGTCGGCACCACGGGCGAATCGCCCACCGTGAGTGTGGAAGAGCATTGCGAGATCATCCGCGTGGCGGTCGAGCAGGCGGCTGGTCGCAAGCCCATCATGGCCGGCTGCGGCGCCAATTCCACCGCCGAAGCCATCGAGCTGGCCCGCTACGCCAAGAACGTGGGGGCTGACTGCCAGCTGCAGGTGGTGCCCTATTACAACAAGCCCACGCAGGAAGGCCAGTACCAGCACTTCAAGGCCATTGCCGAAGCCACGGGCGATCTGCCCATCGTGCTCTACAACGTGCCTGGCCGCACCGTGGCCGACATGGCCCACGACACCGTGCTGCGCCTGGCCCAGATTCCCGGCATCGTCGGTATCAAGGAAGCCACCGGCAACATCGAGCGGGCCCAGTGGCTCATCCGTGAAACACCTGAGTCTTTTGCCGTGTATTCGGGCGATGACCCCACCGCCGTGGCCCTCATGCTGTGTGGCGGTCAGGGCAACGTGAGCGTCACCGCCAACGTGGCACCCCGGCTGATGCACGAACTGTGCGTGGCCGCGATCGCCGGCGACGTCAGAACCGCCATGGCCATCCAGATGAAGCTGATGCCCGTCCACAAGCACCTGTTCATCGAACCCAACCCCATTCCCGTCAAGTGGGCCATGGCCCAGATGGGACGTTGCGGTCCGGCACTGCGGCTGCCCCTGACCCCCCTGACGCCTGCCTCCCAGCCTGTGCTTGCCGATGCCCTTCGTGCGGCAGGTCTGCTCTGAACCCCCGCCCACCCGCCACCCGGATCCGTCACCCATGAAGCTGTCTCCCCACACCCCCACCGGCTCAACGGGCCTGGTGGCCATTTCGCGCTGGACCGCGCTGGCCCTGGCCGCTTCCCTGGCCGCCGGTTGCTCGGTTCTGGAAGAAGACCGCATCGACTACAAGAGTGCGAAACAGGTCAACTCCCTCGAAATCCCGCCAGACCTGACGCAGCTCAGCCGCGAATCGCGCTACGCCGTTCCGGGGGCCGTGGTCACGGCCAGCGGTTTTCAGGTGGCACAGCCGCAAGTGGGCGTGCAAACGGCCGCGACCCAGATCGGCGACGTCCGCATCGAACGGGCCGGCACCCAGCGCTGGCTGGTGGTGGATCGCCCCCCCGAACAATTGTGGGGTGCCATTCGCGATTTCTGGCAGGAAAACGGCTTCCTCCTCACGCTCGATCAGCAGAACCTGGGCCTGCTGGAAACCGACTGGGCCGAGAACCGGGCCAAGCTGCCCCAGGACTTCATCCGGGCCAGCATCGGTCGCCTGTTTGAAAACCTGTATTCCACCGGTGAACGCGACAAATTCCGCACCCGTCTGGAGCGCACTGCAACCGGTGGCACCGAAATCTACGTCAGCCACCGGGGCATGATCGAGGTGTTCTCGAACGCCCGCCAGGATTCCACGGTCTGGCAGCCCCGCCCTGCCGACCCCGAACTGGAGGCCGAATTCCTGCGCCGCCTCATGGTCAAGCTGGGCGTGAGTCAGGAGCAGTCTCAGGCATTGCTGGCGGCCGGCGCGGTTCAACCGTCAGCCCGCGTGGCCACGGTCAACAACGTGCCGGTGCTGCAACTCGACGAAGGCTTCGATCGCGCCTGGCGTCGGGTGGGCCTGGCCCTTGATCGGACCGGCTTCACGGTCGAAGACCGCGACCGCTCACAAGGCGTTTACTTCGTCCGTTATGTGGCACCTGACGCCACGCAGGAAGCGGCCAAGCCCGGCTTGCTGAGCCGCGTGTTTGGCGGCTCCAGCCGCCAGGAATCCGAGCCGGTGCGCTACCGCATCGTGGTCAAGAGTTCCGAGTCGAAGACCACCGTTTCCGTGCTGAATGCCAACGGGCAACCCGAATCCTCGGCCAATGCCCAGCGCATCGTTCAGGTCATGGCGGATGACCTGAAGTAAGCCTCTGCATCCCGTGACAAAAAAGGCCAGCACCCAAGCTGGCCTTTTTTGCTGGTGGGTGACGCCAATCAGACCGCCAACACTTCTTCCACCACCGGCATCGGGGTGCGGATCAGGTAATCGAAGGAACTGAGCGCGGCCTTGGAACCTTCACCGGCGGCAATCACGATCTGCTTGTAAGGCACCGTGGTGCAGTCGCCGGCGGCAAACACGCCGGGCACGCTGGTGTGGCCTTTGGCGTCGACCACGATCTCGCCGAATCGGCTCAACTCCACCGTGCCTTTGAGCCACTCGGTATTCGGCACCAGGCCGATCTGCACGAAGATGCCTTCGAGTTCGACGTGGTGTTCCGCACCGCTCACCCGGTCCTTGTAGCGGATGCCGTTCACCTTGCTGCCATCCCCCGTGATTTCGGTCGTCTGTGCGTGGGTGATGATGGTCACGTTGGGCAGGCTCTTGAGCTTGCTCACCAGCACCGCATCGGCCTTGAGCTGGTCGGCGAACTCGATCAGCGTCACGTGGGCCACAATGCCCGCCAGGTCGATGGCCGCTTCCACGCCCGAGTTGCCGCCACCGATCACCGCCGTGCGCTTGCCCTTGAACAACGGGCCGTCGCAGTGCGGGCAGTAGGCCACGCCCTTGTTGCGGTATTCGTTTTCGCCGGGCACGTTCACGTTGCGCCACCGGGCACCGGTGGACAGGATGATGGCACGCGATTGCAGAATCCCGCCGTTGGCCAGCTCCACCGACACATAGCCGCCCTCTTCCTCGGCCGGCACCAGCCTGACGGCCTGCTGCAGGTTCATGATGTCCACGCCGTAGTGCTTCACCTGCTGTTCCAGCGCGGCCGCAAACTTGGGGCCATCGGTTTCCAGCACGGAAATGTAGTTCTCGATGGCCAGGGTGTCGTTCACCTGACCGCCAAAACGTTCCGCCGCCACCCCGGTGCGGATGCCCTTGCGAGCCGCATACACAGCCGCCGCGGCACCGGCCGGACCACCGCCGATGATCAGCACATCGTACGGGTCTTTGGCCGTCAGCTTGGCGGCTTCCTTCTCGGCCGATTGGGTGTCCAGCCTGGCAACGATCTCTTCCACCATCATGCGGCCGGAACCGAACACCTGGCCGTTCAGGTACACCATGGGCACAGCCATCACTTCGCGGTCCGTCACTTCCTGCTGGAACAGACCGCCGTCAATCACCACGGTCTTGACCTTCGGGTTCAACACGGCCATCAGGCTGAGCGCCTGCACCACGTCAGGGCAGTTGTGGCAGCTCAGCGACATGTACACCTCGAAGTGGTAGTCGCCATCCAGGCCCTTGATCTGCTCGATCACCCCCGGCTCCACCTTGGGCGGATGGCCGCCCGTCCACAGCAGGGCCAGCACCAGCGAGGTGAACTCATGGCCGAGCGGAATGGCGGCAAATCGCAGGCTCATGTCGGCGCCCACGCGATTCAGGCTGAAGGAGGGTTTGCGGGCATCGTTGCCGTCGGTGCGCACGGTGATCTTGTCGCACAGACCGGCAACGGTCTGCAGCAGGTCAACCATCTCGCGGCTGCTGGCGGAATCGTCCACCGTGGCCACCAGTTCAAACGGCTGGGTCACGCGCTCCAGATAGGCTTTCAACTGGGCTTTGAGGGTATCGTCGAGCATGGTTTTCTCCTTGAAACGAGGGGTTGAGTGAGGGCGTTTGGCTGAAACCGCCCGATGGTCAAATTATAGAATCTATCTATTGAAATCTAGATTGCATATTTCTAAGCTATCAATAGGCAGACTCCATGCAGCCCGCAACCTCACAAAAAAAGGGTGTCACCACCGGCAACACCCTTTTCGTTCACCCGTTTGCACAGGCTTTGGTCACGATCAGATCTTGCCCACCAGTTCCAGCGAAGGCGCGATGGTCTTGGCGCCTTCGTTCCACTTGGCAGGGCACACCTGGCCGGGGTTGGCGGCGGTGTACTGGGCAGCCTTCAGCTTGCGCAGGGTTTCTTTCACGTCACGTGCGATTTCGTTGGAGTGCACTTCGGCGGTCTTGATCACGCCATCGGGGTTGATCACAAACGTGCCGCGCAGGGCCAGGCCTTCTTCCTCAATGTGCACGCCGAAAGCGCGGGTCAGTTTGTGGGTGGGGTCACCCACCAGCGGGAACTGGGCCTTGCCCACGGCGGGGGAGGTCTCGTGCCACACCTTGTGCGAGAAGTGGGTGTCGGTGGTCACGATGTAGACCTCGGCACCGATCTTCTGGAACTCGGCGTAATTGTCGGCAGCGTCTTCCACTTCGGTGGGGCAGTTGAAGGTGAAAGCGGCCGGCATGAAGATCAGCACGGACCACTTGCCCTTCAGGCTCTGCTCGGTCACTTCAATGAACTTGCCATGGTGATAGGCCTGGGTCTTGAACGGCTGGACAGCGGTGTTGATGAGAGACATGGAACTTCCTTTCAGTTGAAACAGGTGAGCGATGGTGAAAACAGCTTGGCAGGGGTTAACCCTGATCCAATGGGTCAATGATAGCTCGAAACAATGGACTCTCTTGAATGATAGTTTCTATTGGATCGATAGCTTTTATGTTGCGGCACAGCATGATAATGCTGCTCATTCTTATTTAGTTTATACTAAAACGCAAAATCTTTCCTTCTGCCATGCTACGCAACACCGTACCCCGAATGCTCGTGCTTGACGTGTTTCGCCAGAGTGAGGTGCGTCACCTCACCGCAGACGACGTCTATCGCATGCTGGTGGAACGTGAACAAACGGTCAGCATGGCCACGGTGTACAAGGTCCTGTCCCAGTTCGAGCAGGCGGGCATCCTGCAGCGCAGCGACCTCGGCCACGGCCGTTCGGTCTTCGAACTGCCCACCGAAGGCCAAGAAGAGCACGGCCACCTGGTGTGCAGCAATGGCGAAGTCACCGAGTTCACCCTGCCTGGCCTGAAGGAACAATTGGATCAACTGGCTCAGTCGCAAGGATGGAAGCTGAGCGGATACGTGATCACCGCTTACGCCACGCCTGTCATCCGTGGCAATGACAACGATACGCATTGATCTTCAGACCGGTTTCGAAGGGGCTCCGCCCCCTGTCTGGACACACCTCCCTGCGGGGCACACAATCTCGCACATACATCCCATACGAACAAGGAGCGATCGATGAAAGGTGATGCACTGGTCTTGACCCATTTGCAGGCCCAGCTCAAGAACGAACTGACCGCCATCAACCAGTATTTTCTGCACTACCGCATGCTCAAGCACTGGGGCTTCGACAAACTGGCCAAAAAAGAATACGAAGAGTCGATCGGCGAAATGAAACACGCCGACCAACTGATGGACCGCATCTTCATGCTCGACGGCCTGCCCAACCTGCAGGACCTGGGCAAATTGAACATCGGTGAAGACGTCAAGGAAATCCTCGCCTGCGACCTGGGCCTGGAACGCGCCGCTCAGGCCACCATCAAGGAAGGGATTGCCCACTGTGAAACGGTTCGCGACTACGTCTCACGAGATCTCCTGCTGAGCATTCTGGACGACACCGAGGAACACATCGACTTCCTGGAAACCCAGATCGATCTGATCGACAAGGTCGGCCTGCAGAACTACCAGCAGAGCATCATGGGCGACGTGGAATAACCCCTTCGGCCCTGCTCTGCGAACAAGCGCCTTCGGGCGCTTTTTTTTCGTTCATCCCTTGCATTATCGAACGCGAATCATTATCATTGACTTAATCTTCAGGAGTCATCATGATTGTCTGCGTATGCAAGCGGGTCAGCGACAAGACCATTGCCCAGTCGGCCCAGCAAGGGGCTGGGTTTGATGACATCCAGATGGAATACGGCGTCGCGACCCAGTGTGGCAAGTGCGAATGCACCGCCCGCCGCATCTGGTCGGAATGCCATCGCAGCCACCGCATGGCCCACCTTCAGAAGGATGTGATCATCCCGATTGCGATGGCCTGATGCCGCCCGCACGGACATCGCCTCCCGCCTGAACGGCAACACCGCCAGAGCCGTCACCCCTCACTTTCAGCACTGGATTGCATTTCCACACCACACGACCCATCTTTTTTACAATGAGATGATTTCTGGTCTCCTGCTGTCATTGCTCATCGTCATCGCCCTCGGCTGGTGGGTGCTGAAACCCTGAGCATGCAGGTCATTGCTCTCATGCCCTCCCTGACTCTTCGCCACTTCATGGTGGTGGCCACTGTGGTGGCCGCACACGCCGGTCTGCTGTGGCTGCTGCAGGCGGGATTGCAGAGCCGCACCCCGCAGGAAGTCGTGATTCCCGCAGAGGTTCTCGCGGAATGGATCGCCCCCTCCCCGCCTGCGCCTTCACAGCCACTGGTCACGCCCCCGCCACCAGCCCCAAGGGCCGTCCCCGTCACACCCAAGCCCCCACCACCTCGGCCAACGCCTGCACCGACTCCTGTCGCCGAGCCTGTCACCCCTTTGGCCGTGCCCATTTCAGCAGCGACACCGGCCGCACCAGCCTCACCGGCGGCTCCTTCAGTCCCGGTAGCCATCGCAACGGCCAGCACACCCGCAGCGGCAAGCACCTCGCCCGTGACCCCTGCTCCGCCAAGCCCGACACCTCCCCCACGCATCGAACTGCCCTCGGCTGCTGCCAGCTACCTCAACAACCCGGCACCACGGTACCCGGCGCTCAGTCGCCGACTGGGCGAACAGGGCAAAGTGGTGCTGCGCGTGCGCATCGAAATCGATGGCACCGCCTCCCAGGCCGAGGTGCGGTCGTCCAGTGGCTACAGCCGCCTGGACCAGACAGCGGTGCAAACCGTGCTCACCTGGCGCTACGTGCCGGGCACCCGCAATGGCGTGCCTGAAGCCATGTGGTTCAATATTCCCATCCATTTCGTTCTGGAGTGATTGATCATGGACATGCAATTCGGCCTGAGCCACGTGTGGCATCAGGGAGACTGGGTGATACGCACCGTCGCCCTCATCCTGCTGGGGATGTCGGTGGCCACCTGGGTGGTGATTGCGCTCAAGGCCATGACGCTCCGGCGTCATCAGGTACAGGCCCGCGTGGTCGATGGCTTCTGGCACAGCCAGGACTTCGCCGAAGGCCTCAACAAACTGGGCCCCAGCGAGAACAACCCCTTCTACCTGCTGGCCCTTCAAGGCCGGGAAGCCACCAGCCACATCCTGCATCTGGATGGCGAGCCTCGCAAACAGCTGCACGACAGCCTCGACGTCAGCGAATGGGTCACGCGATCGCTGCGCAACACCATCGACGACGTGACCACGCGCCTGCAGTCGGGTCTGGTCATCCTGGCATCGGTGGGCTCCACGGCTCCCTTCATCGGCCTGTTCGGCACCGTCTGGGGGATTTACCACGCCTTGCTCGGGATGGGTGCTGCCGGCTCTGCCACGATTGACCAGGTGGCTGGCCCCATCGGGGAGGCGCTCATCATGACGGCGCTGGGCCTGGTGGTGGCCATCCCCGCCGTGCTCGGCTACAACGTGCTGGTCCGTGGCAACAAAGGGCTGCTGCACAAGCTCAACCGCTTTGCCCACGATCTCCATGCCTACTTCGTGACAGGCGCCCGCATCGGTGACGAAGGCGCACAGGCCAACGGCAAAGTGCGGCCCATCAAGCAGGCCTGAGGAGCGAAAGCATGGCGTTTTCCAGTTCGGAAACCGACGATAGCGACCTGATGAGCGAGATCAACATGATCCCGCTGATCGATGTGATGCTGGTCTTGCTCATCGTCTTCATGATCACGGTACCGGTGATGACCCACTCGGTGAATGTAAACCTGCCTCAGGCCTCCACCGAACCGGTACGGAACAAGCCTGAAACCATCCGCCTGTCGGTCGATGTGGCGGGTGCATTCCACTGGAATCAGACGCGGATCAGTCAGTCTGAAATGGAAGAGCGCCTGGCACAGGCCGCCCTCATGGACCCACAGCCCGATGTGCACATCCGGGGCGACAAGGCGGTTCGCTACGAACACGTCGCGACCGCCATGGCGGCCGCTCAGCGCGCGGGCATTCGCAAACTCGCATTTGTCACCGAACCCTGAAGACCGCTCAGAGCCCCAGCGCGGCGATACCGGCCTTGGCGATCTGGGCATCCTCGTTGGACTTCACGCCACTCACGCCCACCGCGCCGATGCACTGCCCGTCCTTCATGATGGGTACACCGCCTTCGAGCATGCCTTCGATGCCGGGCGCGCTCAGAAACGACGTCCGGCCCTGGTTGATGACATCTTCATAGATCTTGCTCTCGCGGCGACCGAGGGCCGCCGTGTGGGCCTTGGCCGGCGCAATGTGTGCAGAAATGGCAGGGGCGCCGTCGAGCCTTTGCAGCCAGAGCAGGTGACCGCCATCGTCTACGATCGCAATGGTCACTGCCCATTGGTTTTTCAGGGCTTCGGCCTCTGCGGCGGCAGCCACCGCCTTGATGTCTGCCATTTCGAGGGTGTGCTTGGTTTTCATGAACTTTCCTTGATTCAATGGGTCTACAAAACGCGTAAGCTTAATCGCTTATAGAATGTCCCTGGTTTTCTTTCCTAGGAGTGATCAACAATGACCCAACCCACACAGAGCTATGGCCGCTTCGGCACCACGGTGGCGACCCAGCAGCGCAACAAGGTGTTGCGCAACACGTACTGGTTGCTGGCCTTGAGCATGATCCCTACCGTTCTGGGTGCCTGGATCGGCGTTTCCACTGGCATCACAGCCTCAATGGGCGGCGGCCTGGGCCTGATCGTGTTCCTGGGTGGCGCCTTCGGCTTCATGTTTGCCATCGAAAAAACCAAGCATTCAGCCGCCGGCGTGCCGGTGCTGCTGGCTTTCACCTTCTTCATGGGCCTCATGCTCTCGCGCATGCTGGCCATGGTGCTGGGCTTCAAAAACGGCGCCGATCTGGTGATGACCGCCTTTGGTGGTACCGCCGCCGTGTTCCTGATCATGGCCAACCTGTCCACGATCATCAAACGCGACCTTGAAGGCATGGCCAAGTGGCTGTTCATGGGCGCCATCGTGATCATGGTGGGTGCCATCATCAACGTGTTTGTCGGCAGCCCCATCGGCATGGCGGTCATCAGCGTGATGGCGATCGGGATATTCAGCGCCTTCCTGCTGGTGGACCTGAAGCGCATCACCGACGGGGGTGAAACCAACTACATCACGGCCACCATGGCCCTGTACTTGAGCCTGTTCAACATTTTCCAGAGCCTGCTCGCCCTGCTGGGCCTGTTTGGTGGCGAACGCGAGTGAGCCTGGCATTCGCCCGATCTGAGGGGGCGTTGGCCCCCTTTTTTCATGATTGCCCGTGCACCATGGGTACAAAATAGCCATCATGAAGACGTCTGTCCCGCACGCTCGACTCCGCTGGCTGCCCGCTGCCGGGCTGCTGGTCCTGACGCTGTCGGGTTGCGACATGCTGGGCATCGAAACCCCGGGCATGGTCAATGCCAAGAAAGAGGCAGAAGGCAAGGCAATCGGCGCGGCTTGCCGGCATGCGATCCGAAGCATTGAAGACTGTCACAACGCCAACCCGAGGGTGTCGAAGTCGGCCATCTTCGAAGGCTGGCGCGAAATGGACGGCTACATGCGGGAAAACGAATTGCAAGGCATGCCATCCACGCCGCCGTCACCAGCTCCCGCGCCCCTGGTGGCCCCCCCACAGGAAGTAATCCTGCCGCCCTCAGGCCCCACGGCCACGCCCTCGACCACCCTCACCCCACCTGCCACGGCAACCCCTCCCGCCACGGGGAGTATCCCGTTGCCCCCGAGGCCCTCCATCGCCCCCACGCGCTAGCAGACCCCACGGTCGAGCAGCCAGGTCATTTGGAAGGCAGGTCGTTGCGCTCGAACACGGCCATGCTCTCGACATGCGCGGTGTGCGGGAACATGTTGACCACCCCAGCCGCGACACAACGGTATCCCCCCTGGTGGACCAGCAGCCCGGCATCCCGGGCCAGGGTGGCGGGGTTGCAGCTCACGTACACGATCCGCTGAGGCGGTTGCCATCCGGCGAGGTTCGCGAGATCACCAGCCAGCCGCATCTGATGCAGATCGGCGAGTGCTTTCGAGAGGGCAAAAGCCCCTTCCCTGGGGGGATCAATCAGCCATTTGTCGGCCTGGCCATCGGCCACCAGCCTATCGGGCGTCATGTCAAACAGGTTGCGGGCCACAAAGCGCGTGGGCGCCAGCGGGCCTTGTTCGGATTCGTGACGGGCAAGGTTGCTGCGTGAACGGGCCACCAGCGCCTCGCTGCCCTCCACGCCCAGCACCTCTCGGGCTTGGGTGGCGAGTGGCAGCGTGAAGTTGCCGAGGCCGCAAAACCAGTCGATCACGCGCTCGTGGGGCTGAACCGCCAGCAGGCGCAGGGCCCGGTTGACCAGCACCCGATTGATGTACGGATTGACCTGCGTGAAATCGGTTGGTCTGAAGGGCATGCGAATGCCGAATTCCGGCAGGCGATAGGCGAGTTCAGGACCGGCATCGGTTTCATCCAGCAGGTGCACGGTATCCGGCCCCTTGGGCTGCAACCACCACTGAATGACATGACCCTGCCCGGACTGCGCGGTCGCAAAGGCCTGGAGTTGCTGGCGATCCGACGGACTCAGGGGCTCCAGATGCCTCAACACCAGCGCCGTGACATCATCGCCCACGGCCAGTTCAATCTGCGGACAGGTTTCACGGGCGTCCAGCCGGAAAATCAGCTCGCGCAGAGGCACCAGCAGGCGGCTGACATGCGCGGGCAACACATGACACTCGCGCATGTCGGCCACATAGCGGCTCTTGCGCTCGTGAAATCCCACCAGCACTTCGCCTTTTTTCTGGACATAACGGACCGACAGGCGTGCACGGAAACGGTAGCCCCAGGCCGGGCCGGCAATCGGGCGCAAGGCCGACTCGGCCCGCACCTTCGCCAGGTGCCAGAGGTTGTCTTCCAGCACCCGCTGCTTCACGGCCACCTGGGCGCCGGCATCCAGGTGCTGCATCTTGCAGCCACCACAGGCGCCAGCGTGCAGCCCGAAATGGGGGCATCGGGGCGTCACGCGCAGGGCCGACTCCTGGTGAATCTCGGTCAGGGTGGCCTGTTCCCACTGGTTCTTGCGCCGGTGCGTCTGCGCACTCACCCATTCGGTGGGCAAAGCCCCATCGATGAACACCACCTTGCCATCGGCACGGCGCGCCACCCCCTGGGCATCGAGGTCCATGGAGGTGACCTCGAGCCAGTCGTGCGGTCGGCTGGAGACGGCCTCCACCTCCGCGATCAGGGCATCGGCCATCAGCGACGAGGCAGGTGAATCAGCGGGTCGACGGGCTTGCCCTGGCGACGGACTTCAAAATGGAGCTTCACCCGGTCGGAGTCGCTGCTGCCCATTTCGGCGATTTTCTGGCCCTGCCTGACGTTCTGGTCTTCGCGAACCAGCAGAGACTGGTTGTGGGCGTAGGCCGTCAGGTAGGTGTTGTTGTGCTTGAGGATGATCAGGTTGCCATAGCCACGCAGGCCCGCGCCAGCGTAGACCACTCGGCCATCGGCTGCTGCAATCACCGGATCACCGGCTCGTCCGCCAATGCCGACCCCCTTGTTACGCGATTCGTCAAAGGGGTCGATCACCGGTCCGGTGGCCGGCCAGAGAAAGCGGATGTCGTCGCCCGCTGCCACCGATGACTGTGCAGGGGCCGCTGCAGGAGCAGGAGCAGGAGCAGGCGCAGGGGCTGCAGCGGTACCGGACTCGGTCAGTGGCCGGCCCTGAGCACTTGAGGAGGCGATGGGCTGGGTGGCGGTGACCGGTGCGGCAGTGGGGGCAGCCGCGACAGCGGGCTCTGGTGGCACCACGCGCAGCACCTGCCCCACCTCGATCAGGTTGGGATTGACAAGGCCATTCCAGGCCTGGATGTCGCGCCAGTTCTGACCGGTTTCCAGGCCGATCCGGATGAGCGTGTCGCCAGGACGCACCGTGTAATAACCCGGCTTGCCGGCGTTTTCGGCACCAGGGGGCAAAGGGGTGGCCGCTGCGGTCACTGCCGGCACCGGCGAGCGATCGACAACGGGGGCGCGCTGAGCGGGTTGCCTGGGCGCCGCACAGCCTGCCAGCACCACGGCCGACAGCACCAGAACCGGACCCCATGCAAAGTTCGGCCTCCCTTTAGGCTTGATCGGATTCATGCAGTACCTCTTGGTCATCAAAAAGCCCGACGCACCCAGGCGGGTTGTCAGGCCACGCCCGATTTTAGGGGAACAAACCAGACAGACTCGAGCACCTGTCTGACAAATCCTGCAATGGTGCGCTCGATCACCACCAGACTTTGGCGCCCCGGTGTGAGTTCCGCAGGGGCCACCAGGCGCCCACCCACCGCCAGTTGCTCGAGCCAGGCCTGCGGAATATCGAGCCCGCCCGCCGCCGCCACGATACCGGCATAGGGACCGCCGGCGGCATACCCCGGCATCCCGTCGCCCAGAATCAGGTGGACATTGGGCAGGCGAAACGGCCGCAGGTTCTCACGCGCCTTGTCGTGCAGGCCGCGCAAGCGCTCCATGCTGTAAACCTCGGTGGCCACATGGCTGAGCAGGGCGGCCTGGTAACCGCATCCGGTGCCGATCTCGAGCACACGGCCGAGGCGTTGGGGATGTCCTTCGCAGAGCAACTCGATCATCCGACCCACCACACTGGGTTTGGAAATCGTCTGCCCCAGTCCGATGGGCAGGCTGGTGTCTTCGTAGGCCTGAGCCACCAGCGCCGAGTCCACAAACCGGTGGCGTTCCACCCGCTCGAACGCCTGGATGACCGCCGGTTGGCTCAAACCCTGGGCCATGAGCTTGCGGACCATGGCCAGCCGCACGGCGCTCGAGTCCATGCCCGTGCCGCTGGGCGTGAGCCCCGGGGGCGCGATCGAACGCTTGGGTGATGCAGGCGTTGGCTGGGCCACCCAGCCAGGCAGTTTCGCCGGGAAGCCAGGCCGGGAGGGAGGTGGTCTGTTCACCGGGGCTGGTGCGCCTGGGGCGCGTTGCCCGCCAGGGGCTCGGCTGCCGGATGACGCAGGGACAACTGGGCCGCCGACTGCGCCCAGTAGGCCAGTCGGGAATGGTCGGTGAGGTCGATCTGCAAGGGCGTGATGGACACATGGCCCTGGGCCGTGGCGTGAAAGTCCGTGCCTTCGGCATCGTCTTTGGCCGGGCCGGCTGCGCCAATCCAGTACATGGTTTCCCCG
Source organism: uncultured Tepidimonas sp. (assembly GCA_964516635.1). GTDB lineage: Bacteria > Pseudomonadota > Gammaproteobacteria > Burkholderiales > Burkholderiaceae_C > CAZEZY01. The sequence continues at coordinate 16,578 of CAZEZY010000026.1, forward strand.
CGCGGACTGACCTGCGTGATGACGCGTTCGGCTGCGTGCCGACGACCCAGCCGCGCCACCTTGAAACCCTGCATCTGCGCCAGCGGCAGGCAAGGCATGTTCACGTTGAGCAACCACGGCTCATGGTGGCCGCCTTCGGCCGCCATCCGGTGGGCCTGCACAGAAGGTGCCAGAAATTCCACCAGCTCCCGGGCCTTGGCCGCTGCCGCATCCAGGTGGCGCCAGCCCTTCTCGGTCTGGGAAAAGGCAATGGCCGGCACCCCGAACAGGTAGCCTTCCATGGCGGCGCCCACGGTGCCAGAGTAGATGGTGTCGTCGCCCATGTTGGCTCCGTTGTTGATGCCCGACACCACCAGATCGGGCGTGTAGCCCAGCAAACCGGTGAGCGCAATGTGCACACAGTCGGCTGGCGTGCCGTTCACGTAACGGAATCCATTGGGTGCCGTGTGCACATAAAGCGGCGAATGCAGCGTCAGGGCATTGGACTTGGCGCTGTTGTTGTGCTCGGGGGCCACCACTTCCACGCTGGCGATATCGCTCAGAACCTCGTAGAGGGCCTGGATGCCAGGCGCCTGGTAGCCATCGTCGTTAGACAGAAGGATTTTCATTGTCAGGCATTGTAGGGCGTCACCACAGAGACAGGCATGGCTGGCCATGGGCAAATGGGTTTGCCTATCATCCCACGACTTCGCAATCACCTCAGGAGACAAGCATGCAGGCATGGCTGTGCGAAAACCCCGTGGGCGTGGATGCCCTCACCTGGCAAACGCTGCCCACCCCCGATCCGGGGCCCAGAGAGGTCCTGATCGAGATTCACGCCGCCAGCCTGAATTTCCCGGACCTGCTGATCGTTCAGAACAAGTACCAGATCAAACCCCCACTGCCCTTCGTGCCGGGCGCCGAATATGCCGGCATCGTCAGCGCCGCGGGCAGCGAGGTGAAGCACCTTAAGGTGGGCCAGCCCGTGGCCTGTCTGAGCGGCACCGGGGGTTTTGGCACGCACACCCTCGCCCCGGCCGCCTTGTGCATGCCGCTGCCGCCAGGCTTTGACCTGGTGGATGCCGCTGCCTTCATCATGACCTATGCCACCTCCTACCATGCACTGATCGATCGGGCGGCACTGAAGGCGGGCGAAACCGTGCTGGTGCTGGGCGGCGCTGGCGGGGTGGGCACGGCCGCCATCCAGATTGCCCGCGAGGCCGGGGCCCGGGTGATTGCGGCCGCCTCCAGCCCCGACAAGTGCGACCTGTGCATGGCCGCGGGTGCCCATGCCACCCTGAATTACAGCGAGCACACCCCCTCGGGTTCTTTGCGGGAAGCCATCAAGGCGGCCACCGATGGCAAGGGGCCCGACGTGATCTACGACCCGGTGGGCGGGGATTTTGCCGAACCCGCCTTCCGGTCGATTGCCTGGCGGGGCCGCTATCTGGTCATCGGCTTTGCGTCGGGCCCCATCCCCAGCCTGCCACTCAACCTCCCGCTGCTCAAAGGCGCATCGATCGTGGGGGTATTCTGGGGGGATTTTGCCAAGCGCGAACCCGAGGCCAACGCCGCCATGATGCAGACCCTGGCCCAGTGGTATCTGCAGGACCGCATCAAGCCCGTGATCGATCGCACCCTGCCCATGAGCGAACTGCCGCAGGCCTACGCCCTCATGGGCAGCCGGCAGGTCAAGGGGAAACTGGTGCTGGTGAATTCGCGCTAAACTCGCGGCTTCATCATTTGTTCAATCGTCGCCAGGGGAGCCTCGCAAGGGGCTGAGAGTGCGCCATTCCGGTGCAGACCCTGGAACCTGATCCGGTTCATACCGGCGGAGGAAGCGCGACATGGCATACGCCACCATCGCCGCCCTGGGGGCGGCCCTTCTGCTGTTCGTCTGGGTCGGGCTGCGTGCCCGCTCACCCCACGGCGATCTCGATCAATACCTCACGGCACGGCACTCGCAGAACGCGACCACCCTGGGGTTGTCTTTTCTGGCGTCGGGCATGGGCGCCTGGATTCTGTTTGCCCCGCCCGAGGTCGGCGCCTTTGTGGGCCCCATCGCCCTGGCCGGTTACGCCCTGGGCTCTGCCCTGCCCTTCCTCATCCTGGCCTGGTGCGGCCCCGCCATCCGCCAGCGCCTGCCCCGAGGCCGCAGCATCAGCGAATACGCCCAGCAGCGCTTTGGCAACGGCCTCAAGCACTGGGTCTCGGTCATGTCGGTGCTGTACATGCTGTGCTTCATCACGGCCGAGCTCACCGCCATCGGTGCCATCACGACCATGCTGTCCGACATTCCAGGCAGCTGGACGGTGATCGCCGTGGCTGTCACCACCCTCATCTACACCGCCTGGGGCGGCTTGCGGGCCAGCCTCGCCACCGACCGCTGGCAGGCCTGGCTGCTGGTGGCCCTGCTGCTGATCGTGGGCGTGGTGGCCATCCAGGCCCTGCCTGCTGGCGCGTTCGAGCAGGCCCTTCCCTCTGCGCCGCTGGGGGTGTCGCTTTCCGTGGCCCTCACCCTGGTGATCGCCGTCACGGCGGCCAACCTGTTTCACCAGGGTTACTGGCAGCGCGTCTGGGCCGCCGAAAGCAACGAAGCCCTGAACCGGGGTGCCTGGCTGGGTGGCGTGGCCACCATCGTCGTCGTCATGGTGGTGGGCGGGCTGGGCATCGTTGCGGCCATGTCAGGCCAGAACCTCGGCCAACCCCCGGCACCGTTTTTTGCCTTGCTGACCGGCGCCCCCGCCTGGCTGGCCCTGCCGGCACTGCTCCTGGCCATGGCCCTGGTCGCCTCCTCGGTGGACACCCTGCAGAACGGCATCGCCTCGCTGGTCACCACCAGCCGCAGCGACTTTTCTCTCAAGACGGCCCGCTGGATCACGGTGTTGCTGATGGTGCCGGTGGTCCTGGTGGCCCTGCAGGGCATGTCGGTGTTGCGCCTGTTCCTGATCGCCGACCTGCTCTGCGCCACCGCCGTGGTGCCGGTGCTGCTCGGTCTGTGGCAACGCATGACGCCCGCCGCCGCTGTGGCGGGCTGCGTGGCCGGTCTCGTGGGTGCGGTGCTGCCCGGCTGGGTGCAGACGGGCTCCTTCACGGGCGGCCTGCTCGCTGCCAGTTTCCCGAACAGCATTCCCACGCTGGCGCCGTTCCTCGGCGCCCTGGTCGCTTCCACCGCCGTGAGCCTGGCGGTGGTGGCGTTCACACGCTCAGCAGCAGGAAACGGCGCTCCCAGGGGCTGACCACGTCAAAGTACTCCTGGTACTCGGCTTCCTTGATGGCGCTGTAGGTCTGCAGGAAGTGCTCACCAAAGAGCTCGGCCAGCGGTTCGCAGGCCGTCAGGCGCTCGATGGCATCGTCCAGATGCCGCGGCAACTGATGCGGCTGCTCGTAGGCACTGCCCGTGGTCGGTTCGCTGGGCCGAATGCGCTGCTTCATGCCCAGGTAACCGCAGGCCAGGCTGACGGCAATCGCCAGGTAGGGGTTCACGTCCACACCGGCCAGCCGGTTTTCCACCCGCCGGGCCTCCGGGCCCGAGTGCGGCACCCGCAGGCCACAGGTGCGGTTGTCGTAACCCCAGCTCAGGTTGATGGGCGCCGACGTGAAACGCGACAGCCGCCGGTACGAGTTCACGTACGGCGCAAACACGGCCGTGGCAGCGGGCAGGTAGGTCTGCAAGCCACCGATGAAATGGAAAAACGCCTCAGACGCCTCACCATCCGGGCGGCTGAAGATGTTCTGTCCGTTGACAGTGGACAGCACGCTCTGGTGGATGTGCATGGCACTGCCCGGCTGGCCCTGCATGGGCTTGGCCATGAACGTGGCGTACATGTTGTGGCGGATGGCCACCTCCCGCACGGTGCGCTTGAACAGGAACACCTGGTCGGCCAGCGGCAAGGGGTCGCCATGGTCGAGGTTGATCTCCATCTGGGCGGTCCCCATCTCGTGAATGAGCGTGTCCAGCTGGATGCCCTGGGCCTCGCACCAGTCGTACATCACGTCAAAGATGTCGTCGTACTCGTTCACCGCGTCGATCGAGAAGCTCTGCATCCCGGCCTCGGTCCGCCGCGTGCGGCCCACCGGTGGCTTGAGCGGGATGTCTTCATCGGGCTCGACCTGAACCAGGTAGAACTCCATCTCGGGGGCAATCACCGGCTTCCAGCCTTCCTTCTCGTAGAGCTGGATCATCCGGCGCAGCACCGCGCGCGGCGACAACGGGGTTTCGCTGCCGTCAAAACGGTAGCAGTCGTGAATGATCTGCGCCGTGGGCTCCTTCGCCCAGGGCACCGGCCTGAGGGTTCGGGCGTCGGGCGTGAGCACCATGTCACCGTCGGCCACCGAGGTGAAGTCCTTCTCCGGGTAATCGCCCGTCACGGTCATCGTGAGCACCGCCTCAGGCAGGCGCAGACCCACCGCCGGGTTGTACTTGTGCCGGGGCACGATCTTGCCTCTGGCCTGGCCCGCCATGTCGGGAATGAGGCATTCCACTTCGGTGATGCGGTGTTCGTCCATCCATTGCTGGATGTAAGCGGGATCGTGCTGGGCGATGGGTTGTGCCATGGATGTGCGAGGCAGTGGAGATCAGCGTAATGTAAGCCTTGCACCACACGAGCTGGCAACCGCTTGCCCGCGGGCAGATGGGGCCGCTTGCCTCGGCGGGGTGGACGAAGAGTGGACAACCGGTGGACAAATTCGCTACCATAGCGGTCATTCATTCACCCTCGCGTGCATCATGGCCGACAAAAAACACCTGGACGCCCTGCGCATCTACTGGAAAGAGCACAAGGCTTTCCCCTCCATGGCCCGACTGGCCGACGTGCTGGGCCTGGCCTCTTCAGGCGGCGTGTTCAAGGTCATCGGCCGCCTGGTGGATGCGGGCTACCTGGAACGGGTGGACGGCCGGATCGCACCCACCCGCGAGTTTTTCGCGCTGCCCGTGATGGGCAAGGTCCGCGCCGGCTTGCCTCAGGAAGAAGACCAGACCGCCGGCCTCGAAATGGTGGGTGTGGAGGACTTCCTCATCCGTCACCCGGATCGCACCGTGTTCTGCCGCGTCCGCGGCGACTCCATGAAAGACGCCGGCCTGCTCGATGGCGACATGGTGGTGGTGGAGCGCAACCGCCCCACCAAGGCGGGCGACATCGTGGTCGCCCTGGTCGACAACGACATGACGGTGAAGTACCTCTACCCGGTCAAAGGGGGGAGTGGCTGGGTGCTGAAGCCCGCCAACCCCGACTACCCCGACATCATGGCCCAGCAGTCGCTGGAGGTGCTGGGTGTGGTCGTGGGCATGTTCAGGCGGTTCTGATCTGGCCTGACACGCCAAGGCCACCAAGCCACCATGCAATCCCGCCAGGACGAGCGATGGCATGAACGGGCTTCAACTGACCTCTCCTGCATCCGCCCCACCCTGCTTCAACTCCGCAAACTTGGCCGCCATGGTCGGGTTGCCCCGGGTCAGCTTCTTGATGGTCACGTCCTGGGCCTTGTCGTTGGCCAGGCGCAGGTTGCGGTCGGCGCCCAGCAGGGCATCCTTGGTTTTCTGCAGGTGGTCGATGGACTTGTCGATCTCCGCAATGGCCTTCTGGAAATGACCCGAAGCCAGATCGAAATTGCGTGCAAAGGCACTTTTGAAGGTTTCCAGCTGGTTCTCGAAGTTCGTGATGTCGATGTTCTGCGCCTTCACCAGGGCGAGCTCCGTCTTGTACTTCAGCGAGTTCATCGCCGCGTTGCGCAGCAGCGTGATGATGGGGATGAAGAACTGCGGGCGCACCACGTACATCTTGGGGTAGCGGTGGAACACGTCCACGATCCCCGTGTTGTACAGCTCGCTGTCGGGCTCCAGCAGGCTCACCAGCACCGCGTATTCACAGCCCTTTTCGGTCCGGTCGCGGTCAAGCTCCTTCAGAAAATCCTCGTTGCGCTTCTTGGTCGCCGTGGTGTCGCTCTCGTTCTTCATCTCGAACATGATGGAGACGATCTCGGTGCCGCCCTCGTCGCTGTCACGGAAGATGTAGTCGCCCTTGCTGCCGGTGCGGGCGTCGTTGTCTTTCTCGAAGTAGGCGCGGGGGAAGGCGGTGGCGCGGATGCGGTTGAACTCGGTCTCGCAGTGCTGCTCCAGGGTTTCGCCCACCATCTTGGTGGAGAG
>CAZEZY010000027.1:0-17418 GCA_964516635.1 uncultured Tepidimonas sp.
CAACGCCCGCAACGGGACCATCTTCACCCGCTACGGCGACCTGAAGATCCGCAACGCGCGCCACAAAGCCGACCCGCAGCCGCTGGACACCACCTGCACCTGCTACGCCTGTGCGGGCAACAGCGGTGTGAGCTGGGACGACGGCGGCCGCGACGGCTTTTCGCGCGCCTACCTGCACCACCTGGACCGTTGCGGCGAGATGCTGGGCCCCATGCTCACCACCATCCACAACCTGCACCACTACCTGAACCTGATGCAGGAGGTGCGAGGCGCGCTGGATGTGGGCGCGTTTGGCGCCTTCCGCGAGCGATTCAGGGCCGAGCGCGCACGGGGGGTCTGAGACCCGTCAGGACCCGGTTTGTTCAGCCACAAACACGGTGAGCACGCCGGTGTAGCCATACAGGCGATGGTGGGCAATTTCACCACCGGCAAAAAACCCGACCAGCGGCACATCGCCAAGGGCACGACGCAGAATCTGCAGCTCGGCGCTGGGCCCTCCGAAATGCGGGCCGCCGCGGCCACTGCAGCTGACGTAAAGGGCACCCACCATGCGACTGGGCAGCAGGAAACCGGGCTCAGCGTCGGTATGGCTGAGCGAGCTGGCCATATCGGCCGTGAGGCTTTCGGGTTCCAGCTCTTCGCGAATTTCCGCGCCGATCCGCATCAGGTCGGCCCGGGCTGCCTCACGATGACGTTCGCAAAAGACCAGACGACCCCCCCGAGGCGCCTGATCGGCGATGGCAATGCCATGACGCCCCGGATCCAGTCCAATCAGGTGTCGAACCAGCACATCGTCGCCCATCTGACCCGGTCGCCTCAACGCCTGAGGAGGCGAGGCATCGGGGAGGCTGATGCCCACCAGGGTCTGGCGCAATCGTGCCACCGCCAGCTGAGGCGCCTCCAGGGTGATGCCCAGGTCTTCCAGCAAGACACCGAGCGCCGGCCGGTGATCGAGTTCGAGAACGACGTTGTGATCGGCAAGGGTGATGTCGTGCGGGACAGACACCGGCCGTACACCCTGTGTGACTCGGGAGATGAGGGAGACCTCAGGGCCAAAAGCCACCCCGCTGAGCCCGCCGTGGAACACGCCTGAAGCCCCTTGCTGCCCGCTGCCCGGCACGGCGCCACGACTGGACCGGGCGAACTGCACCAGCGGCCCACGACTCGATGCCAGGCCTCCGAAAACATAGTGCGTGGCGGTTCGTTCAGCCACTTCGGCCACCAGTTCCGACAGCTCGGGGGTCTGACCATCGGCATGGACAAGCGCAGTCTGTGCCACAAAGCCGTCCGCTCCCTGGGCCGTCGCCAGAGGCGACACCCCGCTGAACACCCGGTATTGGTGAGGGGCCAGGTCACAGAGCATCACCGCCAGGGCGGGTTCGTCAAAGTATTCGACCTGGGTGGCCGCGATCCCGACCCCCACCGTCCCGGCCCAGTCGGTCACCTCCGGCAGTTCGGCGCCCAGGTGATCCAGGATGTCCTGAGCCTGTCCCGCGTAATGGTCGGTGATGTAGAGCAGTCCCAGCGAGGGCTGTGCGGCCAAGGCAGGCAACGCCATCTGGGCACGCAGTTGCGCGAGCACCAGGGCAGCCGCCATCCGCCATTGCGGATGGGTGGCGTGGGCGTGCGGAAACCGTTTCAACCCCGTGGCCAGGCGTTGAGGTCAGCGCTTGCGCGTCGGGACTTTCGGGGTGGTTGCCGCCCGGCTGGTGGCCGCCTTCTTGGCGGGTGCAGCGCGGCCACTGGAACGTGGCTGGGTGGCCGACCGGGTGGCCGAAGATCGCTTTCGGGTGACCGGGGGTGCTGCGGTTTCGGCGGGCTGAGCGGCCGCCACGGCATCGGCGCCGGCCTGTACGCTCTGGGCCATCTGCTCGGCCGCACGGGTGGCCTGATCGGCCATGTCCTTGATGGCGCCGGTGGCAATGGTCTGGAACTGCTGGGTCAGCGCGGTCCACCACTGCATGGGGTCGACAGCGGGCTTGTCGTCTTCAGCTTCCGGCGAAGGCGTGGGCGAAGCCGGTTCGGGCTCGGGGGAAGCAGCGACGGTTTCCGGGCGGATCTTGAAGGCGTCGGCCATGTCCTGCATGCTGACGTTCATGCTCTTGAGCGTGGCCAGGGTCATCTTCTGGACTTCAAGTGCCTGGATGGTCGCCGCGAGGGCCTTGGTGTTCTGATCCAGCCAGAAATGGACGGCCTTGAGGTCCTGAATGCGCTTGTCCAGTTCTTCGACATCGAATGTCGGCGCCACCCAGTGGCTCATGGGCGGCATGCCGGGCACAGCCGACGATGTGCCAGCCGCAGCACCGCCGGCTGCCTGGCGGCTGAGGTTTTGCAGGAATTCGAAGCCGGGGATGTATTGGGCAAAAACACTCATGTCGGGGGCGCTCATGATCGGTCTCCAGGTTGAGGCATCGCCCATAGCATGCCATAGCTTGACCAGAAGACCAAAGGTCATCGCGCCACAGGCCTTGACCGGCATCAAGGTGAGCCGCAGCCATTTGCATGACAATGAGGCAAACCACTGAGGAGCCCACCATGAGCGAACCCATTTCCGACACCTTTGCGCAGCAGCTCAGGCAGATGCGCACCGACGTGATTGCACAGATCCGTGCCCAGCGCGGCGGCAAAATGGGCCGAGCCGAAGCCGCCACCGATCCGCACGACGAACAAAGCGGTGACTGGGTCCAACTGGATGCCCAGAGGGACTTGGCCATGGCGCTGGACGAGCGCGAGGCCGCGACGTTGAGTGCGATCGACACCGCGCTCAAGCGGATCGAATCGGGCGAGTACGGCCTGTGCATCGATTGTGGTGTGGAAATTCCCACCGCCCGACTCCATGCCAACCCCACCGCGATGCGTTGCGTGGGCTGCCAGGACCAGTCCGAGCACGCGCGTGGAGGCGCGGCTCACCCCTCGATGTGACCGCCATGCGCAGCCTGTTTCATCTGGCCTACCATGTGACGGACCTCGACGAGGCCCGCCGCTTCTATGGCGACGTCCTGGGGTGCGAGGAGGGCCGAAGCACCTCGACCTGGGTGGATTTCGATTTTTTCGGGCACCAGATCTCGCTGCACCTGGGCACGCCCTTCGCGACCACGAACACGGGTCAGGTGGGCGATCATCGGGTGCCGATGCCCCACCTCGGGCTGGTTCTGGCGTTGCCGGACTGGCAACACCTGGCCGACCGGCTGACCCAGGCGGGCGTGGCGTTTGTGATGCCACCCCAGATCCGCTTCGAAGGTCAGCCTGGCGAGCAATGGACCCTGTTCTTTCGGGACCCGTCGGGCAATCCGATCGAGATCAAGGGCTTTCGTTCGCTCGACACCGTGTACGCCCGCTGATCGCCAGCCACTGACGCAACCGGGATCAGCCAGCCGACCTGACGACCCGATGGATGGCGCCGCAGACGCTCATGCCATCGGCGCCTTTCATGTCGATCAGTACTTCATCACCCCAGGTGAGGTAGTTGCTGATCGCTTGGCCATGGAGTCGGATTTCGGCAGCCCGTCGATGGGCCAGACAACCGTGACCTCGGGGCCAGGTGGGCGCCCCATCCCCTGGCTGGGCTGGGTGCCGCCAGATGCCACTGCCCACGATCGTGCCCGCCTGCAGGGGTCGGCCTCGGGCCAGGCACGAGAGGAGCTCGGCAAATGACCAGGCCATGTCGGTGGCATCGAGCATGCCCATCTTTCGGCCATTCAGGGTGGACTGGAGCACCAGATGGACGCGACCGGCGTGCCAGGCCTCGCCCCACTCATCGGGTGTGACCGCCACCGGACTGAAAGCGGTATCGGGTCGGGCCAGTGGGACGCCCGCCGACGGGGCCCCTTCTTGAGGGAGACAATGGTGCAGAACGGTTTCGGCGCTGAGCGCCATCAGGCGTATCCCCTCCAGGGCACGGGCCGGTGGGGCCCCTTGCGGGATGTCGTCCACCATGGCGGCCAGCCCGGCGCCGATATCGGCACCCAGGCTGTCACTGGTCAGCACGAGATCGGCGGTGGGCCCGCGCAGTGCGTCGCCACCACACACGACCAGGCTGGGCGGCACGGCTTCGGTACCCCGAACTGCCGATCGGGTGTCTTCCCCTGTCACCCACTGGATGGCCCGCGGCAATGGGGCCATGCACATCCGGGGGTCAAACGCAAACGCGTGCCGGGCCCTGCCCTGATTGAGCGTGACCGACAGGTCCTGCAACTGGGGCGCGATGAAGTTCCAGTCGTCCAGCACCTGCTGGAGGGTGTCGGCGATACCGGTGGCGTAGTGAGCGGTGGACAGGTCTCGCGAGACGACCACCAATTGCCCGTCCCGGGACCCGTCTTTGTAAGTGGCGAGTTTCATGCGACCCGAGTGTACGATTGCCTACATGGAAAACACTGGCATCACGCTGTCCCCCGCACCACGCTGGAGCCGCAGGACCTGGCTGAAAGCCCTGACTGCCGGCGGGGCTTGGCCACTGATGGCCGGTGCCCAGGAAGTGCAGTCGCCCTGGCCTCAGACCCTGGTCCTGGAATACGACGTCAGCGGCCAGGCCAGGGGGCTGCCCTACCGTGCCAGCAGCCAGCTGACCTGGAATGGACAGGCCGACCGCTACGAGGCCCAGCTGGACATGCGCATTCGCCTGCTGGGCCGGCGCACACAGCGCTCGTCGGGACGCTGGTCGCTCGCTGGCATGCAGCCCGCCCTGTTCATCGACCAGGCACGGCGGGAGCGACGGTTCGAAATCGATGGCCTGCGGCAGCAATTTCGGTTGTTTCGGGAAGGCGAACTGGTCAGGGAAGGCCCTCTGGCACCCGGTAGCCAGGATCACCTGACGCTGTTCTTCGAACTGGCCTTGCGCGCCCACCGGCAGGCCGGGCGTTTCACGCCCGAGCCCTGGGTCGTGCCGGTGATGGGCCATCATGGTGCAGAGCCGTGGACTTTCGTGTGGAAAGGGGCCGAGCGGCTCGACATCCCCGCTGGCCATCTGCCCACACAACGGCTGGAACGACAACCTCGTGAACCGGAGGACACCCGCATGAGCCTGTGGCTGCACGAAGCGCTCGGCTGGCTGCCGGTGCGCATCCTGCTTCAGGATCCCAACGGCGATGTGGTCGACCAGCGTCTGCGTTCATGGCCGCCCCCCTGAAGGGCACAGGTTTTGCTTGGATGACCGTGCGGGTGTCTTGAAGACCCGCCCATCGCCCCCATGTCATGATCAGGCCGGCTGGACCGGCACCATGAGCCATGACCCGGCATGGGGCTTGCAGGGTTATTGCGTTTCGAGGACATTCCGATCATGCACATGCTCTACGACTCTGACACTTTCGCGGTGGTACACATCTTCGCGAATGCATCTGAAGCTCAACCGCTGGGCAGTGGTGCCGCACCAGGCGGTCCACAGATGCCGCGGAACGGCTTCGAGATCGTTGACAAGCGCTCAGGCAAGGAGGTCTATCTGGACGGTTCCTGGGCAGAGCTCTTCCAGCAGCAGATCCATGCCTGGCAACAGAACACCCCCACCCAGGAAGAGGTGGAGGACACGCTGGAAGGCTACGCCACCCTGGCCCAGACGCCCGTGGTGGTGCACTGAGTGGCAACCACCCGGCCTGGCCCTAGCCGCATGGCTTGAGCACGGTCGGGATCAGCCCAGGTGTTTAGCCGCAAAATCGGCTTCGGTGAGGGGGTGACCACCGCGCCAGTAACCCTGGTAATGGTCACAACCCATGTCAGCCAGACAACGCCACTGGGCCTCGGTCTCGACCCCCTCGGCCAGCACCTTGACACCCAGGGTATGCCCCATCGCCACGATCGCGCTGCAGATGGCACGGTCTTCGGCATCGGTTTCGAGTGGCGAGACAAAGGTTCGATCGATCTTGAGGGTGTGCACCGCAAAGCGTTTCAGGTAGGCCAGCGAGGAGTAGCCCACCCCGAAGTCGTCCACGGCCACGCGTATGCCGAGTTGCCGGATCTGGTGCAGCACGTCCATGGTCAGCTCGCTGCGCTCCATGAGCAGACCTTCGGTGATTTCCAGCTCCAGTGAATCGGGTGGCAGACGGTATTGCCGGAGTGCGTCATTCAACTGGCCGATGAGCAGCCCGCGGTGAAACTGCCTGGGCGAGACGTTGATGGCCATGCTGGCCTCGGACCAGCCGGCATCCATCCAGCGGCGCAGGGTGGCACATGCACGGTCCAGCACCCAGGCGCCGATGTCACCCATGAGGCCGCAGGCCTCGGCCACCGGAATGAAACGGGCGGGTGAGACCTCACCGAGGTGCTCGTCATGCCAGCGCACCAGCGCTTCGGCGCCCACGAGACGACGGGTGGCCAACTCCCACTGCGGCTGGAACACCAGCCGGAATGCGCCCTCCCGGACGGCCTGACGCAAACGCCCCTCCAGCTGGAGGCGTTCGGTGGCGAGGCGGGTCATGTCGTCGGAGAAATAGGCAAAAGTCCCGCGGCCGTCTGCCTTCGCGCGGTACAGTGCGGCATCGGCCGCCTTCATGAGTGTCTGCTCGTCCCGGCCGTGCTCGGGATACAGCGCAATGCCGATGCTGGTCCCGATATGCACCTCGTGTCCCTGCTGATTGATCCAGGGTTCGCTGAGCAGGCTCACCAGTTCCTGGGCCAGCCGGGCGGCATCTTCACTCCCGGACAGCCCCCGCATCAGCCAGACGAACTCGTCGCCACCCAGGCGAGCCAGGGTGTCGCCCGCTCTCAGGCGTTGGGAAAGTCGCTGAGACAGATGGCACAGGAGATCGTCGCCCACGCCGTGACCCAGGGTGTCGTTGACGTTCTTGAATCCGTCCAGATCGAGCATGAGAATGGCCAGTTGCCTGCCGTTGCGTTGGACATCCGCCAGCGCTTCCGAGAGACGTTCGCTCCACATCATGCGGTTGGGCAGACCGGTCAGGGCGTCGTGACGGGCCAGGAACGACAGCTCCGACTCGCTTTCTCGCAGGCGTTGCTCGACGAGTTGCTGTTCGTGAATGTCAAACAGGATGCCCGAAAACCGCTCGGGTTTCCCGCTGGCATCCAGGTGGGTCATGCCGCGTCCATGAAACCAGCGGCACGTGCCGTCGAAGCATCGGACGCGATAGACACGATCGAAAGGCACCCCCTCCCGGATGGCCCGGTGCACCGCCGAGGTGGTGTTTTCGAGATCATCCGGGTGCAGACGGTCGGGGAAATGGAAATCGCGGCGGAAATCGTCGCCCTGGTACCGCATCAATCGCCAAAAGCTTTCGGAAAACTCGACGACATCGGTGCGGAGGTCCCAGTCCCACTGACCTGCCCCACTGCCATCGAGCGCCAGGCGGAGGCTGTTTTCGCTGCGTTCCAATGCCGCCCGGGCGGCCTCGTCGATGCCGACTTCCTGTGAGGCCCCCAGCAACACCGGTGGACCTGAGGTGAGTCGACTTTCCATCCGCCGGACACCGAGCCGCACCCAGACCAGCCGGCCATCGGCACGAACAAAACGCTTGTCGACCTGAAGATGGTCCACCTGTTTGTCGAAGAGCATGGTCAAGCGCTGTCGGTCGCCCACCTGATCGTCTGGATGGGTGATGTCGAGAAAGGACATGTCCAGCAGTTGCGTCTGACCATATCCCAGGAGACGGCAGAAGCGGTCGTTGACACCGACAAACCGGCCATCCAGGTCCAACACATACACCGCAAAATGCGCGTCTTCCAGCCACTGGGCCACTTCGCTGACGGGCCATCGGGCCAGCCAGGCACTGAGGGGAGCGCTCGGGGTTGTCATGGAGAGATGATAAGGGTGATGATCTGTGATGCCCCCACCCCAACACCCTGGTTAACCCTGAAGGGGATGCAGGGCTTGCCTCGGCGGCGTAGGATGTGCCCATGAAAGCTTGTCTGGTCATGTTGGTTGGTTTGCTGGCGGTTCATGCCCTCGGGCAAGACGCGCCGACCACCCATCCTGCCGACCCCCTGGAAATCGGTACACGCCTGCAGGCCTTGCTGCCTGCGCCCGTGCTGCTCATCGGCGAGCAGCACGACGCCACCGAGCACCAGCAACTGCAGGCTGCGGTGGTCACCCATCTGGCCAGCAAAGCCCGTCTGCACGCTCTGGTGCTGGAAATGGCCGATCAGGGTCGTGACACGAAGGGACTCCCCGCTTCGGCCAGTCCGGAAGCGGTGCAACAGCGTCTGGCCTGGAACGACGCCGGGTGGCCCTGGGAACGCTATGGCCAGGTGGTGATGGCGGCCGTGAAAGCTGGCGTGCCGGTTTACGGGGGGAACCTGCCCAGGGCATCGATGCGAACGGCGATGCGCAATGAAGCGCTGGACCTCACCATCCCGGCAGACAGGCGCCCCGAACTGGAAGCGCTCATCCACTCGGCCCACTGCGAACTGCTCCCAGCCAGCCAGCTGCCCGGCATGGCACGGATCCAGATTGGTCGCGATGTGGCCATGGCCGAAACGGTGAGTGCACTGATACAGCCCGATAAGGTGGTGGTGCTCGTCACCGGACGCCAGCACGCCAGGAAAGACCATGGAGTGCCGTGGCATCTCGGCCGAATCGATGCCTCGTTGCCGATGTCGCAGATCAAGGTGCTGGACCTCCGAACCCCGGGCGCCGAGCCTCTGGCCTCAGACGCGGTCTGGCACACCCCGCCGGCTCCCCCCCAGGACCACTGCGCCGGGTTGCGCGAACGGTTTCAGCAGAGGGCTCCAGCGGCTAGCCCTTGAGCCAGTCATGGGTCCAGCGCAAGGCATTGTTCAAACACAACCGGGCGGCTGGCGAAACCTCATCGCCCAGATCCCACGTCACCCCATGAATGGACAGCAACCAGGCGGGTGGGGGGGGCTGGCCATGCAGGTCCACCCAGGCCTGCAGCACCGCCTGGGGTGACAGGGCGTGGGTGGTGAAGCTGCTGTCGCGCCGGGGCTGCAGCGGGATCACCCCGTAGCCCCGGGTGGCGTCTTCTGCGGGGCTCTGTGGTGCCATGGTGGCATCCACGAACAGCACGCGTTCGCGGCCTTGCAGGTCGAGCGCATGCTCGACCTGCAGCTGGAAGTCGGTCAGGCACTCCACGCCGGGCAGTTGCCAGGCCTCAACGGCCTCGGCAAACAGCGGGCCGAGGGCATCGTCGCCCCGGCTGGGGTTGCCCCAGGCGAGCACCAGAGTGGGTGCGGGTGGTGGCTCAGCCACGGTCAATGGCGCACCTTGCGATCCAGTTCGGCGCCGTCGGCATCCAGCAGCACCACCTCCAGCGGCATCTGGCCGAGGGCGTGGGTGGCGCACGAGAGGCAGGGGTCGTAGGCACGGATGGCGACTTCGATGTGGTTGAGCAGGCCCTCGGTCAGCTCGTGCCCGTCCAGGTAGCGCTGGGCCACCTCGCGCACCGCCATATTCATGGCCTGGTTGTTGTGGGTGGTGGACACGATCAGGTTGGCCATGGTGACGAGATCGTCATCGCCCACCTGGTAGTGGTGGATGAGCGTGCCGCGCGGGGCTTCGATGACGCCCACGCCTTCGCGCTGGCGCTCACCCTGGGCCATGAGGTCGGAGCCTTCGAGCGCGTCTTCCTGCAGCAGGCGTTCGATGGTTTCGGCCGCGTGCAGCATCTCGATCATGCGCGCCCAGTGGTAGGCCAGGGTGGCGTGCAGCACGGCATGGCCACGTGCACGGGCGTAGGCCAGCAGCTGCTGGCGCGCCTGCTCGGCCAGCGGGGTGGGCAGGCGGTCGACGTTCTGGATGCGTGCCAGCGGCCCCACCTTGTACCAGCCCTGCTCTGGCCCCATGGCGGTGAAGTAGGGGAACTTCATGTAGGTCCAGGGCTTGACCTCTTCGGTCAGCAGGCGGTCGTAGCCGTTCACATCGAACTGGTCGAACAGGCGCTGGCCGTCGGCATCGGTGGCGCGCAGGGCGCCGTCGTACAGGTCCAGACTGCCGTCCGGCCCCACCAGTCCCATGAGCGGCGAACGGACGGTGGCGAACACATCGTAAAGCGCCGGGTTCTGTTCATGCAGCTGCTGCACCAGCGCCACGGCCTGCTGGCTCCAGGCGATGATCTGTGCAATGCCCTGCTGCAGTTCCAGCCGCTCGGTGCCGGTGAGCGATCGATTCACGCCCCCGGGTACTGACGAGGTGCCATGCACCCGCTTGCCCGAGGTGAGGCGGATGACTTCCTGCCCGTACTTGCGCAGCAGAATGCCCTGCTTCGCGATGGCCGGATGGGCCTGCGCCACGCCCACGATGTTTCGCCGCTCCACCTCCGACTCGAAGCCGAACAGCAGGTCGGGCGAGGAGAGGTGGAAGAAATGCAGCGCGTGGGACTGCAGGATCTGCCCGTAGTGCATCAGGCGGCGCATGGCCTCGGCGGTGGGGGTGAGCTGTCGTGCGCCCACCACGGCATCCAGCGCCTTGCTGGCCGCCAGATGGTGCGACACCGGGCAGATGCCGCACAGCCGCTGCACCATCACGGGCACCTCCCAGTAGGGCCGCCCCTGGATGAAGCGCTCGAAGCCGCGAAACTCCACGATGTGCAGGCGCACCTGGTGCACGCGGTTGCGCTCGTCGAGCAGCAGCGTGACCTTGCCGTGGCCTTCCACGCGCGACACGGGGTCGATGGCAACCCGGCGCAGGCCTTCACGGGGCACCTGGGTGGTTTCAAGGTCGGCGGAAGGGTTCATGGCAGGGCGTCAGTCGTAGTGCAGCAGGCCGTGGCCCAGGCGGGGCTCGCGGCCGGCGATGAGATCGTTCAGAAAGGCCCAGATGGCGTCGGCCGAGGGCGGGCAGCCCGGCAGGAAGTAATCGATGCGCACCACCTCGTGCACGGGGTGGACTTGGTTCAGCGGCAGAGGGAGTTCCGGGTCGTTGGGGATCTGGCTGCCCGCCGCCAGGCCGTGGCCGGTGAGGTAGACCTGCTGCAGCACGTCGCTCAGCGCCAGGTGGTTGCGCTGCGCCGGCAGGCCGCCGTTGACGGCGCACGCCCCCAGGGCCACCAGCACCTGGCACTGGGCGCGGAATTCACGCAGCACGTGGACGTTTTCGGCGTTGCACACGCCGCCCTCGATGAGGCCGATGTCGCACGGGCCGCAGTGCTTGATGTCGGTCAGGGGCGAGCGGTCGAACGCCACCTGTTCCAGCAGCGGCAACAGGCGTTCGTCGATGTCGAGAAAGGACATGTGGCAGCCGAAGCAGCCGGCCAGCGAGACGGTGGCGATCTTCAGTTTTCGTGGGGGCGTGCTGGGCGGGCTCGTGGGCGGGTTCATGCGTCGTCCTCTGAAGATGGGGTCACGTCCACCACGCTGGCGGGTTGTGCGTCGTAGCGGCGCTGGCCGATGGGCACGGCAAAACCCACGCGCTTTTTCAGGATCACGCCCACGGGGCAGATGTCGGCCGCGCGGTCGGCGGCGGTGAACTCGGTGTCGGCCAGGCGGCCGGTGGGGCTGTTGACGATGAGGTGCGACTGCGTGCCCCGGCCCGAGAGGGCGAACACGTGTTTGCCGTCCACGTCGCGGCTGGCGCGCACGCACAGTTCGCAGAGAATGCAGCGGTTGAAGTCCAGCATCACGTCCGGATGCGAGGCGTCCACCGGCCGGTCGGGGAAGAAGTGGTCGAAGTGCGGGGTGAGCATGCCGGCCTCGCAGGCCACGGCCTGCAGCTGGCAGTGGCCGCTTTTCTCGCACGAGGGGCAGAAGTGGTTGCCTTCCACGAACAACAGCTGCAACAGAGTCCGGCGTTTGTCTTGCAACTCGGGGGTCTGGGTGCTCACTTCCATGCCTTCGGCCGCGGCCAGCGTGCAGCCGGTGGCCAGTCGGCCGTTGGCCTGCACGGTGCAGAGCTTGCACGAACCGTGGGCGGGAAAGTCGGGGTGCCAGCAGAGGCGGGCAATGTAATGGCCTGCCGCGTAGGCGGCCTGCATCACGGTCTGGCCGGGCGTGAAGGGCACGGGCTGGCCGTCGAGCACGAAGGTGGGGGATGAGCACGTGGTCATGGCGTCTGCCCCAGGCCCGCGCTGCGGTTGCTGCCCAGGTGGGCGTGTGCATCGTCGCGCCCGGTCATGCGGCGGGCTTCGCTCAGGTTCGCGTCCAGATCGAAGGCGGGTTCGTAGGTGGTGGAGGCCAGACGGCGCTCGAACGCGGGGCGGAATTTGTGGACCAGGTCCTGCAGGGCCAGCGTGGCGGTGTTGCCCAGGCCGCAGTGGCTGGCGCCCTGCATGAGGCGGTGCATGCGGTCCATTTCCTCCAGGTCGTAGGGCGAGCCACGATGAGCGGCGAGTTTGTCGAGCAGTCGCGCATTGACGGCGGTGCCCACGCGGCAAGGCGTGCAGAAGCCACAGCTTTCGTGCGCAAAGAAATGCGCCACGTGGTGGGCCAGCTCGAACAGGTCGCGGGAGTGGTCGAACACCATGATCGAGCCGCCCGTGGCCACGTCTTCGAACGCGATGCGGCGGTGCAGTTCGCTGGCGCTCAGACAGGGGCCGGCCGCCCCGGCCGTGGTCACGGCCTGCACATCGGCGGCGCCCGCGGCGTGCAGCACCTCGACCAGCGGGGTGCCGAAGGGGTATTCGTAGATGCCGGGACGGGCCACGTCGCCCGAGATCGACAGCAGCTTGGTACCGCTGGACAACTCGGTGCCGATGGCTCGCAGCCAGTCGCCCCCGTGCAAGGCCACCAGCGCGGCGGTGGCCAGTGTTTCCACGTTGTTCACGGTGGTGGGCTGGCCCAGGAAGCCGTGGGTGACCGGGAACGGCGGACGGATGCGCGGCTTGCCGGGCTTGCCTTCCAGCGATTCGATCAGCGCCGACTCCTCGCCGCAGATGTAGGCGCCGGCACCCAGGTGGATGTCGATGTCGAAGCTCTGCCCCGGCCCCAGGCAGCCTTCGCCCAGCAGGCCCTGGGCGCGCCGCTCGGCCAGCCGGGCCTGCAGGCGCGGCAGCAGGTAGCGGTATTCGGCACGCAGGTAGATGAAGCCCAGGCTCGCGCCCACGGCCAGTGCCGCCACACACATGCCATCCACCACCAGGTCGAAAGCGGTGGTGAGCAGGACGCGGTCCTTGAAGGTGCCGGGCTCGCCCTCGTCGGCGTTGCAGACGATCACGCGCAATGCCCCCGAGGCTTCGGCACAGGCGCGCCACTTGAACCCGGTGGAAAACCCCGCGCCCCCGCGGCCGCGCAGGCCGGACTGCTCCACCTCGTGCAGCACCCCCAGCGCGCCCCGCTCGCGCGCCGCCTGCAGCCCCTCGCCGGGACGCCACACGTGGTTGAGCAGCGCATCGCGCCGGTGAATGCGGTTGTCGATGCCGAACCAGTCTTCAGGCCAGTCGGCCACCGGCACGCGCTGCCGGATCAGGCCCGCCATCGCGTCGATGCGCTCTGGCGTGACACGCGGCATGGCACGGCCATTGACCAGCAGCGCGGGCCCCTGGTCGCACAGGCCGGTGCAGGAGGTGGTGTCCACGCTGGCCAGACCGTCAGGCGACACTTTGCCCGGCTGCAGCCACAGGCGCTCGCACAAACGTTGCAGCAGCGCGGGGGCACCCAGCAGGCGGTCGGTGATGTTGTCGGAGAACAGCACCCGGTACGCGCCGACCGGCTGGGTGTAGAGGAAGCTGTAGAAGCCCGCCGTGCTTTCCACGGCCACACGGGGCAGGCCCAGCCCCTGGGCCACGGCGGTCAGGGTTTCGGGCGGCAGCCAGCCGAAGCGATCCTGCACATCGTGCAGCACCTGCAGCAGCCGGTGCGAAGCACGGCCATGCCGGTCCAGAATGGACTCGATGTGGGTGTGGTGGTGGTCGGTGATGTGCAAACAGGGGCCTCCACAGTACCACCCCATTGTGCCCTGTTCGCCGCCGTTTGGCACCCACCACCGGCCCCTCAAGGGCGTCGTGGCATCAGGCCAGCGCGCACTCGGTGGTGGATGCCGACCAGTCGCTCAGAGGTTGACTCAGGTCCACGCCACGACGCATGGCGGTCAGCTCGGCCACAATGCTGAGCGCGATTTCGGGCGGCGTCAGGCCACCGATGCGCAGCCCCACCGGTCCCCGCATGCGGGCCGCTTCCTCGGGGCTCACGTCGAACGCCAGCAGGCGCTCGCGGCGACGGATGTTGTTGTGCCTGGAACCCAGTGCCCCGACGTAAAAGGCCGGTGTGCGCAGGGCCTCCATCAGGGCCAGATCGTCGAGTTTGGGGTCGTGCGTCACGGCCACCACGGCACTGTGCTCGTCCAGGTTCATGGCCAGGACGAGGTCATCGGGCATCTGGGTCGACAGCGTGACGCCGGGCAGGGCTTCCCAGCCCTCGTGGTACTCGGTGCGCGGTTCGCAAACGGTGACCTGATAGTCCAGCATGACAGCCATGCTGGCCAGGTAGCGCGACAACTGGCCGCCCCCGATGATGAGCAGGCGCAAACGGGGGCCGTGCACGGTGGTCAGCTGTGCGCCGTCAAACTCGACCCGATCGCCGCGGATGACCGGGCCGAGCCTCACGATACCGGTTTGCAGGTCCAGCTCACGCTGCACCAGCCGGTGGCTGGCAATGCCGGCCAGCAACTCGCGCAACTGCGACTGGGGCGACAGCGGCTCCAGCACCACCTGCACCGTGCCCCCGCAAGGCAACCCGAAGCGGCGCACCTCTTCAGCCGTCTGGCCGTAGGTGGTGACTTCCGGCCTGCGCAGGGCCAGTTCGCCCGCGGCCACGCGGCGGATCAGGTCGTCCTCGATGCAGCCACCCGACACCGAACCGGCCACCTGGCCATCGTCGCGGATCACCATCAGCGAACCCGGTGGGCGCGGCGCCGACCCCCAGGTACGCACCACCGTGCCCAGCACCACCCGGTGGCCACGCTCCAGCCAGTCCAGCGCGGTGCGAATCACTTCCATGTCGATGCTGTTCATGCCTGTCTCCTTGATTTCAACCTCTGTCTCCACCAGCCGGCGGCAGAGACCGCCGCCACCACCAGCAGCGCCTCTGCAATCGCCTGCGGACCCCGCACAGGCGCTGCATGGCCCACCCAGAGCAAAGCGGGAAGTGCCAGGCCAAGCGTGGCGATGGGTGAATGGCGCCGGCCGGTCAGGCGGCTCTGCACTTCCCCGCCCGCAGCGATGAGCGCCATGGCCAGCAACATGGCCTGCCAGGTGGCGCCATACCAGAACACCCCTGCACCGGCCACGGCCAAGAAGGCCCCTGCCAACGGCACCCAGCGGGGCACGGGACCCAACCGGGGCAACCCGGCCTGCACGGCTGCCTGGGCCAGCACCATCACCGCCCCATGCGCCACCACCGCAGCGGTGTACGACCAACCGACGGACACGCACCACTGCGCCATCAGCAGCAGTGCCCCCATCATCAACGCCATCGTCGGGCTGGCCAGTAAGCCGGGCCACTGGGAGCCCGCGGGCGGCCGTGCAGGCGCAGGTCGGGTGGGCTGGCCGTGCAAACCCATCCAGCACAAGGCCCAGGTCAGCCACAACACCGGCAGCGCCACCCAGCGCGTGCCCCACCACAGCGGGTCGGCGGCCACCCAGGCAGCGGTCAGCAAGCCCGCCATCTGGACGGCTGTTCGCGCCCACACGGGCATCGGCGTAGCGCCGGCTTCCGCTCCATGTGAATGACTGTGTACCGCCAGCACCCACTGGGCCCACGCCACGGCCAGCAGGGCCGCGCCCATCCACCCCATCAGACCCCGGCCCGCCATCTGCGCCACGCACACCCCCATGGCCACGCCCAGTGCCGCCACCAGGGCCACCCCGGGCCGCCGCCCCGCAGCCCCAAGCGGGTCGAGCGCCAGCCACGCCCACCACGCCGCCAGCGGCAACAGCCCGCTGAACCAGTTCCATGTGAGTGACATGCCCACCTGAAGCAGGACCAGCCAGGCGGTGAAGGTCAGGCAGGCCACCAGCAAGCGATGGACCCAACCCAGGGCCTGTGCCGAAGCCGCTGGGCTCCACAGCGGGCGCGAGGGAGGAAGGGTCTGTACCGGGCGCATGGCTAACCCCGGGCGTAGCCATGGGTGCGGTTGCCCCCCTCGGCCCGGTGCACGCTGGCGTTGAAGGAAATGATCAGGCGGTCCTGCCCGCCCTGATAGGGCATGGCCTGGTGCGGCAGCCACGAGGGAAACACCACCAGCTGGCCGGGCCGTGGTGCGACATCGTGGTGGGCCTGTTGCAGGTAGGCGCTGCCGTAATCCATGTGGGCACCCCCAAGCCGGCTGAACCACGGTCCGTAAAACCGGGTGATGCCGTTGAGTTCACCAAACACCTCGTGACGGCAACGTGCCGGGTCATCGTCCACGGCCACGCAGTACACGCCCGACCAGGAGCAGTTGCCGTGGGTGTGCACGTCGTGGTGAGCGCCCCCGTTGCTGAACTGGAACCACATGCCTTCGATGGCAATCTGCAGACCGGGGGCCTGGCCCGATTCATGCGCCCAGACCTGCTGGTTCGCCTGGGCAGCCGTGCTGCGCACGCCTTCGACGATGAAACGCACCAGTTGCTGCCATTCGGGCAGCTTGACGCGGTGCAGCAGGTCGTCGTCGCTGGCATAAAAGGCCCCGGGGCCTGGAGGTGGCAGCGCCGTGGCGCGCAAGGCGCCCAGCACGCGCACCAGCAGGGGGTTGACCGCAGGGGCATCGGCCCACTGGTAGATGCCGAGTGTGGTCGCCCAGAGCGTGTGCGGCAAGGCCACTGCACGGGCCTCGGCGGGCCGGCCAGGGGTGGTCATGGCTGAGCGGCCTCTGCCCGCCAGCGGGCAGGCCAGCGCAAGTGATGCCCCGTGGTGGCCGCCAGCTGCGCGATGTCTTCCTCGCTGTCGATGTCGATGCGGTAACGCCGGTTGGGGGTGGACCAGCGGTGCACCTGATCAGGATGGGCGGCCTGCCACTGCTTGCAGCCCAGCCGGGCATCGCCCGACAGCACGGCGTCGCGCACGTCGGCCGCAAACATCACGGGGTTGCCGGGCAGGCCGTCCACCGTGGGCACCACCACCTGGGTGCCCGCAGGCCGCTTCTTGTAGGCCCCGATCACGTCCGTCAGGTCCTGGGCGTTGAGCAGCGGCTGGTCGGCCAGCGCCACCAGCACGGCATCCAGCTTGCCCGTCAGGGCCTCCAGACCGAGGCGCAGCGACGACACCTGCCCGTCATCGGGAGCGGGGTTGCGCACCACGCTCACCGGGAAATCCTGCACCACCGGCTCGATGTGTTCGGCGTGATGACCGAGCACGACCACCACCTCGTCCACACCGGCCCCCGACAGGGCGATCAGTTGCCGACGGATGAGGGGGACGCCGCCCAGTTCCAGCAGGCTTTTCGGGCGCCCGCCGATGCGCGATCCCGCGCCCGCCGCCAGCAGCACCGCTCCCACCACCACACGGCTGTACAGGCCGCCACCGCCTTTGAGGATGCAGCCCATGGTCAGGCTCCGCAGCAGGTTTTTTTCGCCGGCAGCGTTGGGGCAGAGGGCGTGGATGGCTCGG
>CAZEZY010000027.1:17518-21776 GCA_964516635.1 uncultured Tepidimonas sp.
GGCTCGGGCAGCGTCATGGCGTCGGTCACGGGTGTGACCGCTGCGGCAGCAGCGGCTGGCTTGCGTCCTCCGCAGCACGGCTTTTTGGGCACGGCATCGTTGACCTGCTGGCGCCGCGCCGCCACCACCGAAGCGAGCACCGACAGGGCGATTTCCTCCGGCGTGTCGGCACCGATGGGCGTGCCGGCCGGCGCCACGATGGCCCCCACGCGGGCCGCGTCTGCGCCAGCGGCCAGCAGACTCTCTTTCAGGACACCGGCCTTGCGTTCGCTGGCCACAAACCAGGTGCGGCGGGCACCCAACTGCAGCGCTGCCGTCAGGGCCGGCATGTCTCGGCGCCCCTGCGTGGCCACCACCACCCAGCTGGCTGGCGGCACGGCAGCCGCCACCGTTGCGGCGTCGTCCTCATCCAGCACCCGGCGGGCTGCTGGGGCATCCGAGGCCACCGCCCCCTGGGCCACCCAGTGCACGGCAAAACCCACACGGGGAGCCAGGTCACACAGCGCGCGTGCCACCGGCGAATCGCCAAACACCACCAGCGGCTCCTGGGGCAGCACCGGGTCCACAAACAGCTCCAGTGTGCCCCCCGAGTGGCAGGACATGCCGAATTCGAGCACATCCCCCAGCTGCTTTTCTTCGCTCTCGCTGGCAGGGGTGATGCGGAGGGTACGAGGCTGGCCGTCGGCCAGCGCGAGACGGGCCGTCTTGATGACCGCAGGCTGGGCGCAGCCGCCGCCAATCCATCCCCGCAAGGTGCCGTCGGCCGTGACCACGGCCTTGTCGCCTGGACGGGCCGAGGTGGGCGGCGTGACGCGCAGCACCGTCACCAGCGCATAGGCTTGCTGTTGGGCGTGGAACTGTTGTGCGGCTTCCAGCCAGGCGGTGGGGGTCATGGTCGCTCTCCTGTTGTGCATCAATGCAGCCACGGGCGGGCCCGGGCCAGATCCGCCAGCGTGGCCAGCGGCAGAAAATGGTCCACACAGCTTCGGGCCTGCGCCAGGGCGCCAGAGGCCGGCCGCTGCCGGGTGGGGTGAAACCAGGTGATGCGGGCCCCATGGCGGCGCAGCGCCTGCAGGGACTCACGCAGGGCGTCGGGTGCATCGGTGTCGAAGCCGTCCGACATCAGCCAGATGCGGCTGTCTCGCCCCAACTGGGCCCGCGCGTGCTGCCGGGCAAAGGCCTGCAGGTTGGTGGCTATGCGGGTACCGGCGCCAAAACCGGCCGTGACCGCGTTGATCTTTTCTTGCACCGTGGCACTGTCGCGCTGCAACAGTGGCGTGATCTCGGCCAGCCGCACATGGAACACAAACACACGTGCATCGGCGCTGCGGGCAAAGGCGCGCGCCACGCGCAGAAAGAAGGCCGCGTGCGACTCCATGGAGCGGCTCACGTCCACGAGCAGAAACAGCCGGGGCGGTTGGGTCTGGGGCCGCTGCCACACCGGTGCCAGCGGCAAACCGCCGTGCGGCACGCTGCGACGCAGGGTGGCGCGCAGCGCCAGCCGCTGCCCGGCGGGGTGGGTTTGCCAGCGCCGCGTCGGCCGGTGACGCATGTGCTGGTGAATCGCCTGCGCCAGCCGCTGGAGCGCATGCAGGTCGTCGGGCAGCCACATCTGGCGGGACCGGTCATGCAGCGCGTCGGTGCGTGCAGCCCCCCCCATGGCGCGGGGTGTGCCCGTCTCGGTGGCATCGCCCGCACCCATGGCATGATCAGCCGAAGCCATGGCAGCCGAGGTGGACCCGGGCATCTGGCCGGCTGGGTCGGCATGACCACCGGACTGTTGCAGGTCGGCCACCGCCTGGCGGAGGTCACGCCGTGGGCGCATGGCACCGCTGACTTTCACCGTGCCCTTGAGCCGGTGCGGGTACCAATAGCGTTCAAACAGTTCAGGCCACTGCTGCCACTGCCGCGCGTTGCTGCAAGCGATGGCGCGCCAGGCCGCCTCGAGGCCACGGGCCTGCGTGACACCGAGCAGGAGCGCGGCCTGCAGCATGGCCTGCTGCTCGGCGGGGCCGACCGGCAGCCCGTACTCGCGCAGCAACTGGGCAAACCCCGCCAGGCGCTCGCCCACCGGCCGTGGCAGGGTCGTCGTCATGCAGCCCCCGTCAGGCTGGGGGCCTTTTCGGCCACCCCCACGGTGCGCCGCCCCTCCACCAGCTGTCGTGCCCGGTCCTCGCCCAGCGCAAACCGGTCTTCGCGGGTCTTGAGCAGGCAGCCCAGCGTGGTCAGCAGCGCGGTCATGTCGTCGGGCAGGGCGCTCCAGTGCATGCCGTGCAGCGCGCGCACCCAGTCCAGCGTTTCGGCAATGCCCGGGGTTTTGGCCAGGTCTTCGTGGCGCAGGCGCTGCACAAAGGTCACGGCTTCTTCCACCAGCCGACCGTCGGCCTCGGGCAGGGCCTGCCGGACGATGGCCATTTCGCGCGCCAGCGTGGGGTAGTCGAGATAGTGGTACAGGCAGCGCCTGCGCAGGGCATCCGACAACTCACGGGTGCCATTGCTGGTCAGCAACACGGTGGGCACATGCCGGGCCTTTACCGTACCCAGCTCGGGAATGGTGAGCTGATACTCGGCCAGGGTTTCGAGGAGAAAGGCCTCAAAGGCTTCATCGGCACGGTCCACCTCGTCGATCAGCAGAATGCTAGGCGTTGGGGTGCTGAGCGCCTTGAGCAGCGGCCGCTCCATGAGAAAGTCTCGGGTGAACAGGTCGGCCTCGCGAAGGCGATCGGCGCCCGTTTCGCTCAGGCGGATGGCCATGAGCTGTCGCCCGTAGTTCCATTCGTAGGCCGCCTGCGCCATGTCCAGGCCCTCGTGGCACTGCAGGCGCACCAGTTCGGCGCCCTGTGCCTGCGCCAGGGCAGCGGCCAGAGCGGTTTTACCCACCCCGGCGTCGCCCTCCAGCAGCAGGGGACGCTGCAGGCTGCGCGCCAGCCACAACGTGGTGGCCAGCGCCTCGTCGGCCAGGTAGCCGACGCGCTGCAACGCCTCACGCAACTGGGACTGGCCGGTACTGGACATGGCGAGCACCCGTCAGGTCCGCCGGCCGAACAGGCCGAGGAACCACGACTTCACCAGGCCCCAGAAGATCGCCAGTCCGTTGATTTCCTTGGCCACCACCGGCGCCGCCTTGGGCGCAGCGACGGGGTCCGCTGCAGCACCGGTGGAGGCGCTGACGGCCCCTGGCACTGCATCGACCGCTGCGGCAGCAACCGCTGCGCTGGCCGGGGCCGGCATGGCCAGCGCGGTCTGGCGGAAGTTCTCCACGAACTGGCCCAGGATCATGTCGGACACCTGCACCATCATGCGGCCCCCGAATTGCGCGAACTTGCCGTTCACGATCACCGCCGCGCTGCCGTTCAGCAAGCAATGCGCCGGGTTATCGGGGTTGGGCGCGATCACGGCCGTGAGGTCCATGGAGGCGGAGGAGCCACCCTTGTCGGCCCCCTTGCCACGCATCACCACCTTGCGCTCGGCCTCCACCAACTCCAGCACGTCCACCGTGCCACCGAACTGGGCGGTGGCCGGGCCCACCTTCACCTTCACGCCACCCTTGTAGCTGGTCTCGCTCAGCTGCTCGGTGATCTCGGCGCCCGGCATGCAGGCGGCCGTGGCCTTCAGGTCCGAGAGCAGCTTCCACGCTCGCTCGGCGTCCACATCCAGCGGGTATTGCTTGTCGAGTTTGACTTCCATGTCGAATCCTGGGGTTTACAGCGCCACGCCGTGTGCTTTGAGCGACTTCCACACGCGGAAGGCGTTGTGGGGCATGTCGAGATGGGTCACTCCCAGATGGGCAAAGGCATCGACCACGGCAGCGGTGAAGGTGGGAATGGAGCCCACATGCGGCGACTCGGCCACGCCCTTGGCACCGATGGGGTGGTGCGGACTGGGGGTCACGGTGAAGTCGGTTTCCCAATGCGGGGTTTCCACGGCGGTGGGCAGGAAGTAGTCCATCAGCGTGTTGCCCAGCAGGTTGCCCTGGGCGTCGTACGGCATCTGCTGGCCCATGGCCACCGCAAAGCCTTCCGTCAGGCCACCATGGATCTGGCCGTCGATGATCATCGGGTTGATGCGGGTGCCGCAGTCGTCCAGCGCATAGAAGCGGCGGATCTTCGTTTCGCCCGTGGCGCGGTCAATGTCCACCACGCACAGGTAAATGCCGAAGGGGTAGGTGAAGTTGGGCGGGTCGTAGTAGTGCACCGCTTCCAGGCCCGGCTCCATGCCTTCGGGTGGCTGGTGGTAGGCCTGCCAGGCCACGTCGGCC
>CAZEZY010000028.1:0-20799 GCA_964516635.1 uncultured Tepidimonas sp.
GCCGCTGCTCTTACGGCCCCTACGCCCGCGCCATGGTGCGCGTGTGCAAGGAAGAGTCCTTCCACCAGCGCCAGGGCTACGAAGCCCTGCTGGTGATGATGAAGGGCACCCAGGCGCAGAAAGACATGGTGCAGGACGCCGTCAACCGCTGGTGGTGGAAGTGCCTGGCCATGTTTGGCCCGCCGGACGCCGACAGCCCCAACAGCGCCCAAGGCATGCGCTGGGGCATCAAGCGCATCTCCAATGACGACCTGCGCCAGAAGTTCGTGGACGCCACCGTGCCCCAGGCGAAGGTGCTGGGCGTGACCCTGCCCGACCCTGATCTCAAGTGGAACGAGGAGCGCCAGCACTACGACTACGGCCCCATCGACTGGGACGAGTTCTGGGCCACCGTCAACGGCAACGGTCCGATGAACAAGCAGCGTCTGGCCACCCGGGTGAAGGCCCACAACGACGGCCAGTGGGTGCGCGACGCCGCCCTGGCCCATGCCCGCAAACAGCAACAACGTGCCCTGAAGGAGGCCGCATGAACGCGCCCGCATTGAAAGACTGGCCCCTCTGGGAAGTGTTTGTCCGCAGCAAGCAGGGCCTGGAGCACAAGCACTGCGGCAGCCTGCACGCCTCCGACGCCCAGCATGCCCTGCAGATGGCCCGCGACGTCTACACCCGCCGCCAGGAAGGCGTGAGCATCTGGGTGGTGCCGTCCAAGGCCATCACGGCCAGCGCACCGGACGAAAAGGGCGAATTCTTCGAGCCGGCGGCCGACAAGATCTACCGCCACCCGACCTTTTATGAGATCCCCGAAGAAGTGGGGCACATGTGATGAGCGCCGCCACCGTACAGATGACCGTGACCGAGCCAGCGCCGGGCCGCCCCAAGCAGGCGAGCGCCCCCTCGGGGGGCAGCGCAGCGCCAACAGGTGCAAGCGTGGGGGCCATTACCTACCTCTTGCACCTCGCCGACAACGCCGTGGTGCTGGGCCAGCGCAACTCGGAATGGTGCGGCCACGGCCCCATTCTGGAGGAAGACATTGCCATGGCCAACATCAGCCTGGACCTGATCGGTCAGGCCCGGTTGCTGTACCAGCTGGCGGCCCAGCGCATCGGGGGTGACGCCACCGAGGACTCCCTCGCCTACTTCCGTGGCGACACCGAGTTCCGCAACTACACCCTGCTGGAACTGCCGCACTCCGGTCCGCTGGTGGGTTACGCCAAGACCGACATGGACTACGGCACCACCATCGTGCGCAACTTCCTCTACAGCGCCCTCATGGTGCTGGTCTGGGAGTCGTTGCAGCGGTCACCCGACGCCGATCTGGCCGCGATCGCCGCCAAGTCGCTCAAGGAAACGCGCTACCACCTGCGCCACTCGCGGGACTGGCTGATCCGCCTGGGTGATGGCACCGACGAATCGCATGCCCGTGCGCAGGCCGCGCTCGATCACCTCATGCCTTACACGCAGGAATTCTGGACCGACGGCGCCACCGAGGCGGCTGCCGTGGAAGCCGGCGTGGACGCGAAAACCCTGCGCGCCCAGTGGGACGCGATGGTGGACGACGCCGTGGCCGAGGCCACGTTGCAGCGCGCTTCGGCCGTGGGTTACGTGACCCAGGGCAAGAACGGCCTGCATTCCGAGCACCTGAGCTACCTGCTCACCGACATGCAGAGCCTGGCCCGCGCCCACCCCGGCGCCCAGTGGTGAGTCGCCCGGAGCACCAGCCATGAACGTCGCCCCCACTGCCCCACCGGATGCCGACACCCTGTCGCGGGTGTGGGACGCGCTCGACCAGCTGACCGACCCGGAAATACCCGTCATCACCCTGCGCGAGATGGGCATCCTGCGAGACGTTCGCGCCGCGACCGACGGGCTGGAGGTGGTCATCACGCCCACCTACAGCGGCTGCCCGGCCATGGGCCAGATCGAGGACGACGTGCGCGCCGTGGTGCTGGGCCTGGGCCTGCCGGCCCGCGTGGTCACCCAGCTGGCACCGGCCTGGACCACCGACTGGATGACCGACGCCGCGAAAGACAAACTGCGCGCCTATGGCATTGCGCCCCCGCAGGGCCGCTGCGCCGGCGACACTGCCAGCCAGCCGGACGCCACCAACGTGCTGCGCTTTGTGCGTGGGGCCGCCGAGGCCACACCCGTGGTGCCCTGCCCGCACTGTGGCTCCAGCCACACCGTCGAGCGTTCGCACTTCGGCTCCACCGCCTGCAAGGCGCTCTACAAGTGCCTGGATTGCCAGGAACCGTTCGATTATTTCAAGCCGTACTGACCATGTCTGCACCCCGTTTCCACCCGCTCACCGTCAAGCGCGTTTCGCCAGAGGCCGCCGGCTCGGTGGCCATCACCTTTCAGGTACCCGCCGACCAGCGCGATGCCTTTGCTTTCGAACCCGGCCAGTTCCTGACGCTGCGTGCCCAGGTCAACGGGCAGGACGTGCGACGCAACTACTCCATCAGCAGCCCGCGCAGCCGTTTCGTGCAGACGGGTGAGCTGGAAGTGGGCATCCGCCCGGTGGAAGGTGGGGTGTTTTCCAACTGGGCGGCCACCGCCATCCAGGTCGGCGACACGATCAGCGTCATGCCGCCGGACGGCCGCTTCACGGTCAGGAAGGCGCGGGCCATTCACCGCGTGGGCTTTGCGGCCGGCTCCGGCATCACGCCCATCCTCTCGATCGCCGCCACCACGCTGGAAGAGCAGCCCGAGTCCAAGTTCACCCTGGTCTATGGCAACCGCCGCATGGGCAGTGTGATGTTCAACGAAGCCTTGCAGGACCTGAAAGACCGTTACGCCGACCGCTTCACCATGATCCACGTGCTGTCGCGCCAGGCCCAGGAGGTGGACCTGCTGCAAGGCCGCATCGACAAGCAGAAGGTGCTCGACATCGTCGCCGCCCTGCTGCCCGCCAAAAGCATGGATGAGGTCTTCATCTGCGGCCCCGAGGCCATGATCGAGGCCACCGAACAGGGTTTGCTGGAAGCCGGTGTGCCTAACAGCCGCATCTACACCGAACGCTTCACCACCGGTGCCGCCATGGCCGCCAAGGTGCAGGCCGACGTGGACGCCAAACCGAAGAAGGTGGACGCCGCCAAGGGCATCAAGCTCACCGTGGTGCTGGACGGCAAACAGCACGAGATGGCGCTGGGCCATGACGAGCACGTACTCGACGCCGCCCTGAATGCCGGGCTGGATCTGCCCTATTCCTGCAAGGCTGGCGTGTGCTGCACCTGCCGCGGCAAGGTACTCGAAGGCCGGCTCGAGATGGACAAGAACTTCACCCTCGAAGCCGACGAAATGGCCCAGGGCTTCGTGCTCACCTGCCAGGCCCGGGCGCTGACCGATCGCATCGTGGTGAGCTTCGACGAACGTTGAATCGGGATCGCGCGGGCTACACTGCGCTTCATGCAATCCCCACTGGAACTCGGCAAACAATGGTTTATGCAGGGCGTTGCCCTGTTTGAACAGGGCCACCACGAGCAGGCCGAAGCGGCGTTTGCCGAGGCGCTGAAGCAGGTTCCCGGGCGCGCCTCCGTGCTGCTCAACCTGGGCATCACGAGGGTTCACCTGGGCCGTCACGGCGATGCCATCGAGCCGCTGGAGCAGGCCCTC
This sequence comes from uncultured Tepidimonas sp., assembly GCA_964516635.1. Taxonomy (GTDB): domain Bacteria; phylum Pseudomonadota; class Gammaproteobacteria; order Burkholderiales; family Burkholderiaceae_C; genus CAZEZY01. The sequence continues at coordinate 3,613 of CAZEZY010000028.1, forward strand.
GCTGTCGACCCTGGCGCGGCCGATGCCTGGGTCGCACTGGGCACGGCCCAGTTTGAAACCCTTCGCTGGGCGGCGGCGCTCGATTCACTGGATCAGGCCATGGCCCTGGGCGTCGGTCATCCGGATGTCCGCCTGCGTCGAGCGCGCACCCTCGCCCGACTCGGTCGCTGGGCCGATGCCTTGCACGCCTATCAGACCCTGTTGTCCGAGGTCCCCGCACTGCCGGAGGCCTGGGTGGAGCAGGGTGAAATCCACCGCGAGGCGGGGCAGTGGGATGAGGCCGCGGTCGCTTATCGCCAGGGGCTTGCCCACGGTGCCGATCCGCAATGGGCGGGCTATCTGCTGGCCGCCGTCACCCGTGAGGGGGGTGTGCCGCATCCACCGGCCGAGTATGTGCGCGCGCTGTTTGACCAGTACGCCGACGATTTTGACGACCATCTGGTGGGCACGCTGGCCTATCAGGGGCACCAGACGCTGGTCGATTCGCTGGCGGCGTCGCCGTCGGACACCCTGGGTCGTGTGCTGGATCTGGGTTGTGGAACGGGGCTGTGTGGGGTGATGGTGCGGGAGCAGGCCACTCGTCTGGTCGGGATCGATCTGTCACCGGAAATGGTCGAGCGGTCGAGGGCGCGCGGCATTTACGATCGGCTGGAGGCGGGCGATCTCCATGAGCTTCTGCCGTTGCCGGGCGAGGTGTTCGATACCGTCCTGGCCGCCGACGTGTTCATTTACGTGGGTGAACTGTCCCGCGCATTCGCCTGCCTGGCCGCATCACTTCGACCGGCCGGGCGGCTGGCGTTCACGGTGGAGACGGGTGAGCCGGGTTCCGGCGCCCGGTTGCTGCCCAGCCTGCGATACAGCCACGCACCCGACTACATCCACGAACTGGCGTCACGCCATGGGTTTCAGGTGATCCGGCGCCGGGTTGCGCCCATCCGGCAAGACCAGGGCGTTCCTTTGATGGCCGATTATTACGTGCTCGGTCGCGAGTGACCGACCGGAGGGGTCAGCGGTCGGCGTAGTGCAACCGCAGCGCCCGCTTCAGCAGTTTGCCGCTGGGGTTCTTGGGCAGGGCATCGGTGAAAAGGATCCGCTTGGGCTGTTTGAAATGCGCCAGATGACCTTCCAGCCCGGCCAGCACCTCCGCTGCTGACAATGCGTGGCCGGGTTTCACCACGATCACCGCGGTCACGGCTTCCACCCATTTCGGATCGGGCAACCCGATGACCGCCACTTCCGACACACCCGGCACGCGGTAAATCGCTTCTTCCACCTCTCGGCTGGCCACGTTCTCGCCGCCCGTCTTGATCATGTCCTTTTTGCGGTCGACGATGGTCAGGTAGCCTTCTTCGTCGAGCACACCCAGGTCGCCGCTGTGGAACCAGCCACCGGCAAAAGCGGCGGCCGTGCGTTCCTCGTCGTGAAAGTAGCCGCTCAGCAGTTGCGGCGAGCGATGCACGATCTCGCCCACCTCACCGGGGGCCACGTCTTCCATGGCATCGTTCACCACACGGGTTTCCACGTTGAGCGCCGGTCGCCCGGCCGACCCGGCCTTGCGCAGCTGGTCCTCGGGCTTGAGTACGGTGGCCACCGGGGCGATCTCGGTCTGTCCATACAGGTTCCAAAGCCGCACTTGCGGCAGGCGCTGCTGCATCTCCTTGAGCACGGCCACCGGCATGATGGAGGCGCCATAGTAGCCTTTGCGCAGCGCGCCGAGATCGGTCTGGTCGAATGCCGGTGCGCGCAGCAACCCGATCCACACCGTAGGGGGCGCAAAAAAGGAGTTGATGCGGTGTTCGGCCAGCAGACGCAGCAGGTGGTCGGGCGTGGGCGTGCCGGTGATCACGTTGCAGGCGCCCACGTACACGCTGGGGCCGAAGAACACGTCGAGCTGGGCGCAGTGGTACAGCGGCAGCGCATGCAGCACCGTGTCGTTTTCAGCGATCTCGGCATCCACCAGGCAGGTCACGTACTCGGCGATCACGGCCTCGTGGGTGAGCATGGCGCCCTTGGGCCGCGATTCGGTGCCGCTGGTGTAGATGATCTGCGCGAGCATGCGGCCGTCGAGTTCCCGGTCGGGCGCAGGGCCGGGTTGCAGCAGCTCGTCGAATCGGAGCAGCCCCGTCACCGGTTCGCTGGCTGTTTCACTCGGGAGCCACACGTGGTGGCGAACGGCGGTACCGGTGCTGGCCGCGCGGCCCAGTTCGGCAAAACCGCTGTCGGTGCACAGCACGGTGGCGCCGCTGTGGGTGAGGATGAAGTTCGCCTCCTCGGCACTCAGCATGAAGTTCACCGGCACCAGCACCGCGCCCAGACGGGCCACCGCAAAGCGCAGGGCCGCAAAGGCGTGCGAATTGCGCGCAATCACGGCCACGCGGTCGCCCATGGCCACGCCGAGGGTGGCCAGGCCGTTGGCCAGCGCGTTGCAGGTCTCGTCGAACTCGGCGTAGGTCCATTGGGTGTCGCCGCAGCGGATCGCCAGCTTGCCAGGAAAGCGCTGGCGCGTCCGCCGAAGCAGGTCACCCAGGGTCTGTCGGTTCACGGTTCCGCGCATGGGCGTGACTCCCTGTCGAAAGGCTCACTTCATCAGGCTGGGCAGCAGCAGGGCAATGCCCGGCACGGCAATGAGGATGCCCAGGCGGATGATGTCGGCGATCACGAAGGGCCACACGCCCTTGTAGATGGTGGTCAGCTTCACCTCTTTCAGCAGCGAATTGATCACGAACAGGTTCAGCCCCACGGGCGGCGAGATCAGCCCGATCTCCACCACCGTGACGATGAGGATGCCGAACCACACCGGATCAAAACCCAGCGCCATGATGATGGGGAAAAACACCGGAATGGTCAGCAGCACAATGGCCAGTTCTTCCATCACCATGCCCAGCAGGATGTAGATGGCCATCATCATCACCACCACCATGATGGGATTGGGGCTGAACTGCACCACAAATTCGCGCAGGTCGGCCGGCATCGTGGTGAAGTTGACAAAGCTGGTGAAGATCATCGCCCCGATCAGGATGGTGAAGAGCATCGCCGTGGTGCGAGCGCTCTCCATCAGGATCTCCAGCAGCAGCTTCCAGGTCAACGTGCGACGCAGCAGCGCGAACAGGAAGGCGCCGGCCGCTCCCACGCCAGCCCCTTCGGTGGCCGTGAACACGCCCCCGTAAATGCCGCCAATCACGAGAATGAACAGCACCACCACGCCCCATACATTGCCAAGGGCGCGCAACCGTTCGCCCCAGGTGTGGCGCTCAGCGGGTGGACCCGCTTCGGGGTTGCGCCAGGTCACGAACACGACGGCCAGGCACAGCAGGGTGATGGCCAGCAGGCCCGGCAGGATGCCCGCAATGAAGAGTTTGCCGATGTTGGTTTCGGTGATGATGCCGTAGATCACCAGAACCGTTGACGGCGGAATCAGGATGCCCAGCGTGCCGCCGGAAGCAATCGCGCCGGTGGAAAGCTCGTCGCTGTAGCCGTGCTTGCGCATTTCGGGGTAGGCCACGCGTGACATGGTGGCCGCGGTGGCGATCGAGGAGCCGCAGATGGACCCGAATCCGCCCGAGGCGATGATGCTGGCCATGGCCAGGCCGCCCCTGCGGTGGCCCACGAAGGCGTTGGCGGCCTGGAACAGCTCGCGCGCCATGCCGGCCCGCGCGACGAAATTGCCCATCAGCACGAACAGGGGGATGACCGACAACACATACGCAAAGCCGGTCTCGAACACCACCTGGCTCACGCCGGCAAAGGCAGGGGTCCAGCCGCGCATGAGCCCCATGCCCACCACGCCGGCAATCGTCATGGCCACGGCCAGCGGGATGCGCATGAAGGCCATCGCAAAGACGGCCAGAAATCCCAGAAAAGCTTCGGTCATGCGGTGCCCTCCGGCGCGTGGTGCTCACCCACTCCCGGTGGGACCCAGATCACCTGAAGGAGGTGTATCACGGCGGTCAGCCCCAGCAAGATGACCATGCTCCAGGCCACGGGTGCCATCGGCAACATCAGGTAGGAGGTGGTTTCCTGGTACTCGGCAAAGCGCTCGGCGCGGCGCACCAGCTGCAAGCTCAGGAAGGCAAAAAGGGCCGCACTGACCAAGCTCACCAGCCGGTGCTGGATGCGCTTGAGCCCTCGGGGGATCAGCCCGTCGAGCGTGTCAAACACCACATGCTCCCCGCGCCATGACACCAGCGGCAGGGCACCAAAGATGACGACCACCATCAGGATTTCGGTGATTTCCAGAGCACCAGGAATGGAGTGGTTGAGGAATTTGCGGCTCGTGACGTCGAACAGCATCAGCCACATGATGGCAAACAGGGCAAGGGCCGACAGCAGTCCACAGGTCCACTTCAGCAGGCGGTCCACGACAGGGATCATGGCAAGGGCGGTGAGAGGTAAATGGGCCAAAAGGAAGAGCCAGCGGTGGCGTGGGCCGTGGCCGCTGGCTCGCCGAGAAGGGGTCGCCTTACTTCATCTTGGCGATTTCTTCCCGGAACTCGGCCAGCACGGCTTTGGCGTTCTTGAGGCCACGGGCTTCGGCAGCGGCTGCCCAGCGGTCTTCAATCACCTGCTGCTTGGCCTTGACTTCGTTCACAAAGGCCTCGCTGGCGCGGATGCGCTGCACGCCATTCTGGGTCTGTGCGCCGTCGCGAGAGGCTTTGTCGACCGCATCCCAGCCCTGACCGAACAGACGGGCCGCGAATTCACCCGAGAGTTTGTCCACCGCCGCTTTCTGCTGGGCATTCAGGCGGTTGTAGGTGTTCTGGTTCATCATGAACACGAAACTCGTGTTGTACAGGCCGCCCGGGAAGGTGGTGGCGTGCTTGATCATGTTCAGGTTGAACGAGGCGATCGATTCGTCCGGGAAGAAGGTGCCATCCATGACCCCGGTGGAAAGCAGTTCGAACGATTCAGGCGCGGGCTTGAGGGTGGTGTTCCAGCCCATGGCGCGCGACAGTTCGTTGATGTTGCCGCCACCAATCCGGAACTTGAGCGAAGCCACATCGGCCGACGAATTCACCGGCTTTTTGCTGTTGAAGATGATGCCGGGGCCATGGGTGAACACGCCCAGCACTTTGACGCCGCGGTGTTCACCGGCAGGCGCGAAGTGCTTCTGATAAATGCGGTTGTAGGCCACCGAGGTGGTCTCGGCGCTGTTGCCCAGGAAGGGGAATTCGGCCACCTGGGTGAACACGAAGCGGCCTGGGGTGTAGCCGTCGACGGTGTAGGAGATGTCGGCCAGTCCATCGCGAACGGCATCGTAGGTGCCAGGGGCTGCAACCACGCCGCGAGGCAGGATGTTGCACTTCAGGGAGCCATTGCTTTCCTTTTCCAGTGCCTCACACCATTTCTGCTGGCTCACGCTGGCCGTATGGGTGGGAGGCAGCCAGGTGGAAACGGTCAGCACGGTCTGGGCGTAGGCGGCAGTGGTGCCTGCCATGAAGAGGGCGGCGATCAGGGGGCGAAACTTCACAGATGTCTCCTTCGGGGTGGTCGCTTATGCGATACAAAATCAAAGAAACATGCGCCTTGCATGTAACACTTCACTGTAATCCAAACCGGCCAGTCTGGACACCCATACTTACCCTGAGATGCGAAAGGTCATGCACCCATCGCACCAACATACGGTTGTGTTTGGTAACCATATTGTTGTGACGAATGCTTTTCGATGCAAGCCCGCGAGACCCCGAGAAAACCCTAGCCTTTGCAGGTCTTCTGACGAACGGGCAAAAAAAACCCGGCTTGATAGAAGCCGGGTTGGAAGCCTTTTTGCTGTCACACACAAAGGCACCCGCTCAGGGAGGAAAAGCGGGGGGTGTCGAAAGACGACCCGGGCGCGAGTATAAAGCAGACAATGCTAGGTTTGCAAGAACAGATGCGGAATTTCCTATGCTAAAAATGCCGTCCGGAAAAGGGCGAGCCCAGCGGGACCTGCTGATCGGCCAAGGCCCGCCTCAGACGCAAGACCGCCGCGTCTTTGCTCAGCAGGACAGCCCGGTGCCCGACGGCCAGGTTGATGAACATCTGGTCATCGGCGTCATCGCAGCGGATGCCGCAATCGCTGGACTCGGGAACCAGGCAGGCATGGGCATCAAAGCAGGCCAGGGCTTGCTGGGTGGTCATCCCCTGACGCACGAGGGCGCGCTGGATGGCCGGGTAGTCCAGAACACGGACCCATTCATCCCTCATGGGGACGGTGGCCAGCCAGATGGCACGGCCCTCCACGATCGCGGTGGCCCAGGATGTCAGCGCGGGATCGCGAAAGACCCAGAGGTCGAGCACGCAGTTGGTGTCAACCACACAACGGGGCACATCGGCCACCGGCAGGCGCGCAGGATCAGGTCGCATCGGCGCCGTCATCCGACCGTTGACGCAAGGGCAAGAGATCGAACCGGAACAGGCGACATTCGATGGGCCCGTTCCAGAGGGGCACCCGTCGGCTCTCCTTGAAGCGCATCTTTCCCGGCAGCTTGAGGTCGGGGGTGAGCAACCAGGCGGTCCAGCCTGGGTAGTGCTTCTTCCAGTGGGTCGCAAGTTCGGCAAAGAAAGCCGTGTTTTCCTGTCCGTCGGCATGAACCGCCGATTCGCGACCTTGAGCGGGCCGGACACGGACCTGCGCAGACTGACCGGCCAGGCCCGCTGCCGCGATCCGCTCACCATAAGGTGGGTTGAGCAGCAGGACCCCGGGGCGAGATGCGGGAGGCATGCGCTGAAGGGCATCGCCACCCCGGAACTCGATGGCATGGGCCACACCGGCCCGTTCGGCATTGCGCCGGGCAAAGTCCACCATGCGGAAGGCCACATCACTGGCAAAGACGAACGGTTGTCCGGCGGGCCACGGACGCTCGGCCGACTCCGCCTGCTGGCGCAAGGCCTGCCAGACATGTGGCTGGAAAGGCAGCAGCTTTTCGAAACCGAACCGGCGATGCTTGCCAGGGGCCACATTCAGGGCCATGAGCGCCGCCTCGATCGGAACCGTTCCACTGCCGCAGCAGGGATCGTAGAGCGGAATGGGTTCATGATGGTCATCCCATCCGGTCCAGCCGGTGGCGGCCAGCATCGCTGCCGCCAGGGTTTCCTTCAGGGGGGCATCCCCTTTGTCCACCCGCCAGCCACGCTTGAACAGGGGTTCGCCCGAGGTGTCGATATAGAGGGTGGCCTCATCCTGCGTCAGGTGGGCAAACACACGCACATCAGGCCGCGTGGTGTCCACACTGGGTCGTTCGCCGCGCTTGTCGCGCAGGCGGTCGCAGATGGCGTCCTTGATGCGCAGCGCCGCAAAATTCAGGCTTTTCAGCGGGCTGTGCTGGGATGTCAGCTCCACCTTGATGGTCTGGCGCGGGGTGAACCAGATTTCCCAGGCCACACCGTGGGCCAGGTGATAGATGTCGTGCTCATCACGGTAGCGATCCACAGCCAGTCGAACCAGGACACGCTGGGCCAGGCGGCTCTGCAGGTTCAAGGCCATCGTATCTCGCCAGGTTGCCTCCAGGGACACACCGGCCCGGTGAGCATGAACCTGGCTCGCAGGCAGGTGGGTGATGCGCGACGCCTCATCGGCCAGATAGGACTCGACCCCGGCAGCGCAGGGCAGAAAGAGGTGCAGGTGTTGCATGGCGTTCAGAGCGACTTGCGCAGATTGGCGGGTGCGATCTTGAGCGATTCCCGGTATTTGGCCACGGTGCGGCGGGCACATTCGATGCCCTGCTCCTTGAGCATGTCGGAAATCTGGTTGTCGCTCAGGGGTTTACGGGTGTCTTCGCTGGCCACAAACTGTCGGATCAGCGCCCGGACGGCGGTGCTGGAGGCATTGCCGCCGGTTTCGGTGCCCAGTGCCGAACCAAAGAAATACTTCAGTTCAAAGGTGCCGAATGGCGTGGCCATGTACTTGGCGGTGGTGACACGGCTGATCGTGGATTCGTGCAGGCCGAGTTCGTCGGCAATTTCGCGCAACACCAGCGGCCGCATGGCCAGTTCGCCGTGCATGAAGAAACTGCGCTGGCGTTCCACAATCGCACCAGCCACCCGAAGAATGGTGTCAAAGCGCTGCTGGATGTTCTTGATGAACCACCGCGCTTCCTGCAGGCGTTGCTGCATGCCATGAGACGGTTCGCCCCGAGTCCCGCGCATCGCATTGGCATAAACGTCCTGCACGCGCAGCCGGGGCATGACATCCGGGTTGAGCTGGACTTTGAAACCTCGACCTTGCGCCGTGACGATGACGTCAGGCACGACCACGTTCCGCTCCACATCGGCAAAACGACGGCCTGGCTTGGGTTCGAGGCGGGCAATCAGCCCCAGCGCAGCCCGCGCGGTGTCATCCGGACAGCCACAGAGGGCAGCCAGACGGCGGGCATCGCGACGGGCCAGCAACTCCATGGGATGGTCGCACATGGCCAGCGCTGCGCGGGATTCAGGCGAGTTGCGCAACTCCAGAATCTGCAGCTTCAGGCACTCGGACAGGGACCGAGCGCCCACCCCCGCGGGCTCCATGTGATGCAGCCAGTGCAGCGCCGTGCGGAGCGTCTGTGTCCAATGCTCAAGCCTCTCGTGGTGTTCCTCGGCATTCAGGCAGCGGTTGAACCCCTGCATTTCCTGCACCAGAAGGGCATTCGCCAGTTCCTCGAGGGAGTCGGTGAGGTAGCCATCGTCGTCCAGCGATTCGATCAGGAAAAACAGGCCAGCCGCTTCGTCGGGGTTCAGGCGCAGCGCCAGTGCCTGTTCATGCAGGTGAGCCGCCAGGGTGATGTGCTCGCTGGCCAGATCGGTGGCCGATGCGGTGTCCTCGTCGTCTGGCCGTGACCCGTAGGCCGGCGCCTCGCCGCCCCACTCGCTGTCGTCGGGTCGCATGTCGACCGTGCCATCCCCTTCCCAGCTCGTTTCGGTGACCGGCTCGGCATCACGCGGGTCGGATTCCACAGAGGGGTTCGTGACATCGCTGGCTGTCTCCGAACCCGACCATTCGGCAATCCGGTCGCCCAGGCTGACAGGGGCATCCGCCTGATCCAGCCCGAACGATTCACGTTCAGCCTCATCAGAGGCCCGCTCGAGGAAAGGGTTTTCGTCGAGCATCTGCTCGACCTCCTGAGCCATCTCGAGCGTGCTGAGCTGCAGCAGACGGATGGACTGCTGCAACTGCGGGGTGAGCGCCAGGTGCTGGGAAACCCGAAGCGAGAGCCCTTGCTTCATGTCGGGCCTTACATGCGGAAATGTTCACCGAGGTAAACCCGGCGTACCTCCGGGTTCTCGATGATCTCGGCCGGTGTGCCCTGGGCCAGAACCCGTCCGTCGCTGATGATGCAGGCGTGATCGCAGATGCCCAGGGTCTCCCGGACATTGTGATCGGTGATCAGCACGCCGATGCCGCGTGCCTTGAGAAAACCGATGATGCGCTGGATCTCGATCACCGCGATCGGATCGATGCCCGCAAAGGGTTCGTCCAGCAAGATGAACCGGGGTCGGTTGGCGAGGGCTCGGGCAATCTCGACGCGGCGCCGTTCGCCGCCGGACAGGGCGGGGGCGGGGGAGTCTCGCAGGTGAGTGACGTGCAGGTCTTCCAGCAAGCCGGTCAGCCGCTCCTCGATCACGGCTTTGGACAGGGGCCGTCCAGCCTCATCGGGCTGAAGTTCCAGCACGGCGCGGATGTTTTCCTCAACCGTGAGCTTGCGGAAAATGGACGCCTCCTGGGGGAGGTAGCCGAGTCCCATGAGCGCACGCCGGTGGATGGGCATCCGCTGAATGGGCTGATCGTCCAGCAGGATCTCGCCCGCATCGGCCCGGATGATCCCGACGATCATGTAAAAGGAGGTGGTCTTGCCCGCGCCATTGGGCCCGAGCAGGCCAACCACTTCGCCGCTCCTGACCGACAGCGAGACGTCTTTCACCACCGGACGGCGGCCGTACGACTTCTGCAAGCCACGAACCACCAGCTGGCTGGAAACGGGTCCAGCGGTCACTGACGAGGCTCCAGTCGCGTACTGGGCGTCAGCGGCTGCGAGGCCGGAGCCGGGTTGGCTGCTGGCGCGGAGGAAGGCGTGAGCATGGCACGCACACGACCCGTGGGGTTCTCGGCGGTTCTGCCGCTCGCGCCCCCCTCGACCGTGAAGGTCTCGCGCGTCCCGTTGTAGACAATCCGTGAACCGCGGGTTTCATCGTTCAGGGCGGCGCCCCGGTATCGCCTCAGGACCGCCTGGCCATTGAAGGTGACGGTGTCGGCCAGGCTGTCGTAATCGATGCGCTCAGCCTCGCCTTCGATGAACTCGTCCAGCCCCTCCCGCTTCTGACGGAAAAAGGCCGGCTGTGACGCTTTCCCACGAACCAGGCCTGAGGCGTTCCCCTGGGCATCCTGTCGGACCTCGATCTCATGGCCTTTCAGGATGAGGGTTCCTTGGGTCACCACCACGTTGCCGGTGAACACGCTGGTCTGGCGGGCATCGTCGTAGCGCAGGCTGTCGGCCTCGATACTCATCGGTTGTTGACGGTCGGCGCGCTCCGCCCAGGCCGGGGCTCCCAGCAGGCAGAGCCCAATGCACAGCATGGCGACCGGCAGACGCGTCGCAGGCAGCAAGCGGATGGAAGCAGGGATCATGGTCGGCACGGAAATTGCATTCATTTTGTGGCATTGTAGCCACACCCCGTGCCTTCCCCAAGCGCAGCGTGAGCGGAATCAGCCTTTTCGGGCTTCAACGATCAGGGCATTCGCAATCTGCACCGTGCGGGCGGCCTGCCCAGGAATGTAGAAACGACCGGCAATCCCGAGTGAGGGCGTGGCTTCTACCTCGTACGCGTCCTGGATCTGGGTGGCACGTCGAACCCGGCCCACGACGGCAAACGAATTGAACACCTGGGTGAACTGGGCACGGTCCAGGCCGTTGCGTTCCGCCCATTGGACGATGGCGTCCACGTTGTTGAGTCGCTGCCGGTCATCGTGGATGGATTTGAACACCCGCTCATGGTGGGACTCGACTTTTCCCATGGCTTCCAGCGTGTAGTACAGCCGCTGCAGGGGTTCGAACGAGGCGTTGAAACCCACCGGATTCCGCCGGACGATCACATCCGGGCCCAACGTCTTTGTCCATTCCTTGAAAACGGGCACGAAGTTGTGGCAATGGATGCAGGTGTAGGCAAAAAACTCGATCACTTCGATCTTGCCCGCCGGGGCGTCCACCGGGGCCGGTTTGCCCAGTTTGCGAAAATCGGTGCCTTCACGAAAACCGGCAGCCTGGGCATGGGCCCACAGGGGCACGCCAGCGACCGTGGTGGCCAGGGCAGTGAGTCCCAGCGCGGTTTTGGAAAACGCTCGTCGTTGCATGTTCGGTATCTCCGGTTGCGGGCACAAGGTCTTTTACCCGATTGGGGCGTTATCAGACCGCCAAAGTTCCTGAAAGCGGGTCATCGCTGGACGCGCACCAGGGCGGTTTCCACCCCTTGCCCCTGGACACGCTGCTCCATCAGTTCGGCGTCGACTCGGCGGTCAAAAGGGCCAATGCGCACCCTGAACACCGGTCGGCCTGCCTGTTCACGCTCGGTCACGCCAGCCTCGAACCCCATCATGGCGAGCCGGGCCCGCTGGGCTTCGGCTTCTTCGGCGTTGCGAAAGGCACCCGCCTGGACGAAGTAGATGAACGGATCGACCAGCGGCGGTGCTTCGACGGTTGCCACCGCCGACCCACCCGTACTCGCCTTTTGCTCGATCAACTGGCCAATCGGGTCATCCCGGGTTGACGGTGCCGGTTGCGCGGTGCCTCCGCCCGGGGTCACTGCCGATTCGGCCGGGTCACCCGGTGTGATGGGGCGGGTGGAGAGGTTGGCATTGGGGTTCCAGTTGCGGTTGCGTTCGGCTTCCACCGCCTCCGAGGTGTTGGGCCGCTGCACGCCACGATCCAGCAGCGGAACCGGCACCTTGGTGACATAAACCGCCACCACGAGGGCAATGCCCAGGCCCACCAGCAGCCCGGCAATGAATCCGACCACCGTACCGCCGCGCTGGCATCTTGAAAGTGCTTGAAGGTTCATGGTTGGCTGATTGTCACATCTTCTGAGGTGCACTCACCCCGAGAACAGCCAGGCCATTGCGGAGCACCTGGGCGGTCGCGGCGACGAGAGCCAGGCGCGCGCACCTCAGCGCCTCGTCCTCCACCAGGATGCGTTCGGCGTCGTAGTAGCTGTGGTAGGTCGCGGCCAGTTCGCGCAGGTAGAAGGTCACGTCGTGCGGGGCAAAGTCCTGCGCGGCAGCGGTGAGCATCTCGGGGTATCTGGCGAGTTGCAGCATCAGCGCCTGGGCCTGCGTGCCATCAAGCACCGACAGATCCGCGTCCTTCAGGGTGGCCGCATCGCCTCCCCAGGTCGCCAGTACCGAGCAGATGCGGGCATGGGCGTACTGCACGTAGTACACCGGGTTGTCGTTGTTTTGCGCCAGCGCCAGGTCGATGTCGAAGATGTATTCGGTGTCGGGCTTGCGAGAGAGCAGGAAGAAGCGCACCGCGTCCTTGCTGGTCCATTCGATCAGGTCGCGCAGCGTGACGTAACTGCCGGCGCGCTTGCTGATCTTCACTTCCTCGCCACCGCGCACCACGCGCACCATGGTGTGCAGCACGTAGTCAGGGTAGCCCTGCGGAATGCCCACACCGGCGGCTTGCAGGCCCGCGCGCACCCGGGCAATGGTGCCGTGGTGGTCGGTGCCCTGGATGTTGATGACCTTGGTGAAGCCGCGCTCCCACTTGGTGATGTGGTAGGCCACATCGGGCACGAAGTAGGTGTAGCCGCCGTCGCTCTTGCGCATGACGCGGTCCTTGTCGTCGCCGTAGTCGGTGGATTGGAGCCACAGCGCGCCGTCCTGTTCGTAGGTCTTGCCGGCGTCCACCAGCTTTTTCACGGTTTGTTCCACGCGGCCGCTGGTGTACAGGCTGGACTCCAGGTAGTACTGGTCGAACCTCACCTGGAAGGCCTGCAGGTCCAGGTCCTGCTCGTGGCGCAGGTAGGCCACCGCGAACTGACGGAGGCCATCCAGGTCGTTCACATCGCCGCTCCCGGTGAAGGCGCGGTCATCGGCTTTCACCGTTTGCTTGGCCAGGAAGTCGTTCGCAATATCCTGGATGTACTCGCCGTTGTAGGCGGCTTCGGGCCATTCCGCGTCTCCGGGCTTGAGCCCCAAGGCGCGCAACTGGGTGGAGTGGGCCAGGGTTTCGATCTGAACGCCCGCATCGTTGTAATAGAACTCGCGGTGGACGCTCCAGCCCTGGGTTTCGAACAGGTTGCAGATGGCGTCGCCCAGCGCGGCCTGGCGGCCGTGGCCCACGTGCAGCGGGCCCGTGGGGTTGGCCGAGACGAACTCCACCAGCACGCGCTGGCCGTTGCCGGGTTGCTGGCCGAAGGTGGCACCCGCGGCCAGCACTTCGCGCACCACCTGCTGTTTGGCGGCGGGCTTGAGCCTGATGTTCAAAAAGCCGGGGCCGGCGATCTCGAGCGCGTCTACCCAGCGCTGGAAGGCGGGGGTGTCCCGCAGGGCGTCCACCAGCTGTTGGGCGAGCAGGCGCGGGTTGGCCTTGAGCGGTTTGGCCAGCTGCATGGCCGCTGTACAGGCATAGTCGCCGTGGGCGGCCTGTTTGGGGTTTTCGAATGCGGCCTTGCTGCCGGCGCCGGGGGAGAGGTGTTCCAGCTCGGCGGCCAGGGCGGCGAGCAGTTCGTGTTTGACGGAAAGCATGGGAGTGGATTTTAGGCTTACGCCTTCACCCACGCGTGGGCTTTCAGGTCCTCCAGCGACACAAAGTCCAGCGCCCGCTCATGGCAGCACTCCAGCACCACCGGTGGCGCGCAGCCGGCGTCAAGCGCTTCTTTCCAGCGCAGGGCGCACAGGCACCAGCGGTCGCCGGGTTTGAGCCCTGGAAAGCGCCACTGCGGTCGCGGGGTGACAAGATCATTTCCGCGCGTTTGGGAAAAAGCCAGGAATTCAGCCGTGACCTTTGCGCAGATGACATGCGAGCCCGTGTCGTCTTCGCGGGTGTGGCAGCAGCCATCGCGGAAAAAGCCGGTGAGCGGGTCGTAGGAGCAGGCTTTGAGCGGGGTTCCGAGGACGTTGTTCGCATTCATGGCAGGCGGGGCAGGGTGGTCTGGGGCAGTGGGGTGTCGAGCGGGCGCGTCGGGCTCGCGATGGGGGATCGTGGCGTTGCATGCTGGGCGATGATGTCGCTCAGAGGTGGCAGGTCTTGGCCGAGCAGGCGGGCACGCAGCCAGGGCAGTACCACGCCGATATCCCCGCGCGCACCGATTTGCGTGGCCACCGGATAAGAGGGCGGTGTCGAATCGGGTGGGGGGCCGATGTTGAACTCGAAAACATAGCTGGGTTCCTGTCCCATGCGCAGGTCGGCCAGCAGCAAGTCGCCGTCCTGCTTGCGAAGGCGGTAGAAACCGTCGCTGAAACGGGCGATCCTTTGAACCTGTTCGTGTCCTGCATAGAGGTCCAGCCACCCGACGCCACGGTCATGGCTGCGAAACTGGATGGTCCGACCACGGTCCAGCAAGGCGTAGTAGCCTTCGTGATAGGTGTCCCCATCCACGGCCAGAACACGCCAGAGAATGGTCGAGAAGGGCGCCGGCGTCACCAGGAGTCGCTCATGCTGAAGGCCCGAGCGCGCCAGCGATTCGCGGGCATGGTCTGTCACCCAAGCCTGAGCCATGAAACTCCAGCCGATGTAACACGTGCTGATGACCAGTCCCCAGCGGTTGGCCTGTAGCCCGATGTGGCGTCCCGTCAGTGCCAGCCCCACCCCAACCAGCAGAGGCAGGGAATAAGCGGGGTCGATGATGAACAGACTGCCCACACCGAAGGCTTCGTCGGTGAACGGGAGCAACAGCTGGGTGCCATAAACCGTGACGGCATCCAGCAGGGCGTGGGTGGTGAGCACCAGCAGCGTGGCCAGCCACCAGCGTCGCCACTGGGCCATCTCGCCATTCAGCCTAGCCACCAGCCAGGCCAGGGGAAATGAGGCCAGCAGGTGATAGAAAAGGGCGTGGGTCTCGGCCCGGTGCAGCACCATGTTCAGGACCGCATCGCCGTGGTCCACGAGCGCATCGAGGTCGGGCAGTGTGCCGGCCACGCCGCCCCACAGGGCGGATTTCCACACCGCCGTGCGGCGCCCCATCACCGCCACACCGATGGCGGAGCCAAGAACCAGCTGAGTGAGTGAGTCCATGAGGTTACCGGGATGAGTGCCTCATCGTACGCGCGCTGCGATGTCCCCGTGCCGCTTCAGGCGATCCCGGGCATGGGCCGCAGGGCTTTGCGGGCGGCAGACTTGACGGTCTGTGTGAGCCGCTGAGCCGTGGGCGGTTCCCGCTCCCAGTGATGCCAGTACAGCCTGACATCGACCACCGCATCGGGGAGCACTTCCACCAGCGGGGGACGGCCTTCGCGTTGCTGGAGGTGCAGTTCGGGCACCATGCCCCAGCCCATGCCCAGTTCGATGGCGGCTTCAAACGCGTCGATGGCTGGCGCGAAGTGGCGCGGGTACCGGGCATCGCGCAGCTGGAAATGCTCGGCCAGGAAAACATCCTGCAAGGCGTCCTTCCGGTTGAAAATCACGGCCGGCCGACTGAGCAGCCGATGCGGTGACACCCGGCCGGCCGGGGTGCGGCAATGCTGCGCCACGGCCGGGGTGGCCACGCAGCGGTAGCGCATCACGCCCAGGGGTTCGGCCACACAGCCGCGCATGGGCTGCGGGAGGGTGCTGACGCAGCCCATCACCTCGCCACTCTTGAGCGCGTCATGGGTGTGGTCCTGGTCGTCAATCAGCACGTCCAGCAGCAGGTGGTGGCGTTGCAGCAACGGCGCCACACCGGGGAGGAACCAGCTGGCCACCGAGTCGGCGTTGATGGCCACGGACAGGCTCTGCCAGCGCACCCGGGTGGGGCCGACATTGCCTGGATCGGCCATTTGGGCCAGCAGGTCGCTTTCCATGAGTTGCACCTGCCGCACATGGGTGAGCAGGGCCTGGCCGGCTGGTGTGGCATGCACCCGTTTTCCGCGCACCAGAAGTCGTTGTCCCAGGGCATCTTCGAGCGACTTGATGCGCAACGACACCGCTGCCACGGTGACCGAGAGGGCCTTGGCAGCCCCGCTGAAGCCACCGTGTTCCACCACGGCAGCCAGGGCTTCGAGTTGTCGGGCGTCTAACATTGTTTTAAATAAAACTTGATGATCTTAATAAACAATTAAATGAGTTTAAATGATTGAGCAAATCATTCACACTGCCTGTCATTCGCACACCTGTTTCCCCGGAGCTTTCATGACCCTCGCCGCCCCCGCCTTTACTGCCGGCATGGTGTTGAGCATTTCGCTGATCATGGCCATAGGACCGCAAAACGCCCATGTGCTGCGCATGGGGCTGCGTCGTCAGCACCTGTGGCTCACCATCGCCGTTTGCGCTCTGGCCGACATTGCGCTCATCGCACTGGGCGTTCTGGGCCTCGCTCAACTGGGGGGGCTTTCCGACAAGCTCCACGGTGCGCTCGTGGGGGCCGGTGTGCTGTTCCTGTCGGTGTATGGCTGGAAGGCATTCCAGCGCTTCCGTTCACCCGTGGCAGGTGAATTGCCCGTGGCTGATGGTGCAACGCACGGGGCCGAATCGGTCACGCCGCGTCAGGCCATCCTCTCGGCCTTGGCGTTTTCCTGGCTCAACCCCCATGCGTGGCTGGACACGGCCGTGCTCATCGGTACCGCCTCGCTGGCTTATGGCCAGGGCAGCACGGTGTTCGGACTGGGGGCCGCCGCCGGGTCGGTGGTGTGGTTCGTGGCCCTGGGTGCGGCGGCCTTCTGGCTGGGACGCCGGCTCAATTCGCTGCGTGTGTGGCGCGCACTCGATGGACTGGTCGCCCTGATGATGTGGGGCACTGCCGCTGTGCTGCTGGCCAGCCTGTTCTGAATCATCCCAGCATCGGGTTCCACATCATTCGGCCCCACTCGCGAGAGCCCTTTCCCGAGGTGGGATTGTGCTGCGATCGGCGCACCCTGGAAAACTTGTCGATGTGTGGAAGATGGTTGAATCGGAATCCCGCTGTCTCCCCCTGTGTGGATCTCAGCCATACCCAATGTGTCTCTATCGCTGATGCGATGGACAGTCCGCGGATGCCCCTCTCGCTCAGGCAGTGGCCTGCATGGCTCAGCAGCACGGGATCGGCCTCACCTAAATGGGGGAG
>CAZEZY010000029.1:0-20798 GCA_964516635.1 uncultured Tepidimonas sp.
AACCTGCGACCAACGGATTAAAAGTCCGCTGCTCTACCAACTGAGCTAACGACCCAACCTTTAACTTTTTGCAATCAACTTGGTTGCTTGCAGAGCCTCAGATTATATGCTGTTTTTCGGCTCTTTCAGAGCGCCACCTGTTTTTTGTGCGTTTTTTCTGTGGTGCAGCGAGGGCGCTCATCACATGGCCCGCGGCCACCATGCCAAAGGCAGCGGTCACGGCCACACTGGACCCATAACCATGACAGTTCAAACTGCCATCGGTTGCCTCACAGGCGTCTGCTGGCAGCCGGACCGATTCGCGACTGAACACACACTCGATGCCCATGGCACCCTGACGTGGCGCTCCATGGTACTTGCGCAGACGCTGACGCAACTGAGCGAGCAAGGGATCGTGGGTGACTTCGGACAGATCCGCCACTTCCACCCGATGGGCCTGCGTCTTGCCACCGGCGGCGCCCACGGTCACAAAACCCACGCCGGACGATGCCGCCCACGCCGCCATCACGGCCTTGGCTGCGCGCTGATCGCAAGCATCCACCACCGCATCGACCGACACGACCTGGCCAGCCTCATCCAGCAAAGCGAGCCAGTTATCGGGGCTGACAAAGTCGTCAATGGTCTGGGTGCAGGCCTGTGGGTGGATCTGGTGGATGCGATCGCTCATGGCGAGCACCTTGGACTGCCCGAGCGTGGACGTGAGGGCATGAACCTGCCGGTTCACGTTGGACTCGGCCACATGGTCCATGTCGATCAGCGTGATCCGGCCCACACCACTGCGGGCCAGCGCCTCGGCCACCCACGAACCGACACCGCCAATGCCCACCACGAGAACATGCGCGTCAAACAGGCGTTGTGCGCCTTCTGACCCATACAGACGGCGCAAGCCACCGAAGCGCCTCTCGGCATCGGCATCCTGCCGTGTAACCACCCCCTCTGACTCGCCTTCACTCACGCTCAATCAACCACATCTGGAACCGGAAGCCACCCAGAGAACCGGCCACGATCCCCGCGACGGCAAAGAGGCTGGTCAGACTCAGTGTCGAAAGCCCCGACAGGCCCTGGCCCACGGTACACCCCATGGCGGTGACGCCACCCACGCCCATGCAGACCGCCCCCACCAGGTGCAGTGCAGTGTCCTGGGTGTTGCGGAACCCCTCCCAGTGGAAGGTACCTGTGGCCAAGGCATACACGAACGCGCCGAGCACCACCCCGAAAACGGAGACGACGCCCAACGTCAGCACCTTGGAGGCATCGCTGAAATAGATCAGCCAGTCGAGGGTGTATGCCATGGGTGCGGTGAAGGTCAGGGATTCCATGCGACCGGTATTCGTGGCCAGGTAGACCGACTCCAGCGTCTGGGGATGCTCTTCCACAAACGCCAGATGGCCGGTCACCCACCAGAGGGCAGCCACGGCAGCACCGATCCCGATACCGGCGAGCCAGTTGTCCAGCGAGGCGCGGAAATCCCGGCTCATGATGGCCCAGACAATCAGGCTGAGCCCCACCACCAGCGCCACCGCAAAGGCGCCGCCCGGCATGGCCCATCCCATCTTGGCTGCCAGCCAAAGAGGCAGCGCACTGGTTTGGTCCATGTCGAAGGCCACCCGGTCAACGGTATTGACACGCAGCACCGCGGTGATGCCGCGCAGGGTGGCAAAGGCGGCGATGCCCATGACCACAAACACCACCAGTGACTTGAGATTCCCGCCACCGATCCGCACCAGGGTCTTGCTGCCACAACCGGAACCGAGGACCATGCCGAAACCGAAGAGTGCCCCGCCCACAAGAGCCGACAGCCAGATGACCCGACTCGCCGCGTAGATGGTCTGGACGGGATCGATCCAGCCCAGCATCCCCATGCCGTAGAAAGCCAGCATGGCCACGCCCACGGCCATGCCCCACATGCGCATGCGCGTCCAGTCGCCCATGTTCACGATATCACTGATGGCGCCCATCGTGCAGAAGTGCGTGCGTTGTGCCACCACACCAAATGCAAAGGCAACCGCCAGGGCTGCCCACAAGACCTGACCGTACAGGGTTTGAATATCGGAAAGTTCCATGCCGCGGATTGTAGGGCCGCGGCAGGCGATCAGCGCATGCGGGACAGACGATCCCTGGCCGTGGCACCGGCCTCGGTTTCAGGATGGAGCTTCACCAGTTCCTGCAAGGCAGCCCGCGCTGCTCGGGCATCCTTCAGTTCCAGATGACAGTTGGCAATGGCCAGCATGGCTTCTGGTGCTCGGGGATGGCGAGGGGCCAGACCGATCAGCCGCTGGTAGCTCTCGATCGCGGGCTGGTAGTTGCGAGCCGCGTAATGGGCATTGCCCTGCCAGTACAGGGCAGAAGGCACATAGCCACTGCGCGGAAACTGGGTGATCAGCGCCTCGTACAAGCGAGCCGCGCCAGCAAAGTCGGACGCTCGCAACGCCACCATGGCCTGTTCGAAGGCCTGAGTTTCTTCCGGCCGCGCCATGAACGTGACGCCGTCCAGCGTCACCTGAACCGGTTCGAGCGGCCGCAAGCGCTCGTCGACCGTGACCAGGACGTCTTTCTGGCGCCGCTGCAATTCAGCGATTTCGTGGGTCAGACGCTCGTTGTGGCCACGCAGTTCGGCCAGTTCACGGCGCAGGCTTTCGACCTGATTGAGCAGATCGAGCGCGCCTCGCCGCAGCGGAACGAGTTCTTCTTCCATGAGGGCCTTGAACGCCTTCTCCAGCCGGGCATCGGCATCGGCGGCCGCCTGGCGATTGGCCTCGACCCGCCCCCGAAGATCGATGATGGCGCGACGGGCTTCGTCGTCGCCACCGAACAACTGGGCCTGTGCCGGCAGGATCAGGGCCGACAGGCACAGCGCCAGACCGGCGGGAAGCAGACGCGGCAGAGAAACGGTGCGGTTCATCAGCGGTAGCTTAACTCAACGCGACGGTTCTGCTGGTGAGCCGTCTCGTCGGAGCCGGCATTGGCGGGCTTCTCCTTGCCGAAACTGACCGACTCCATCTGAGCCTCGGTCACGCCGAGCAGCGAGAGCGAACGGCGGACGGCATCGGCACGCTTCTGGCCGAGGGCCAGGTTGTATTCGCGGCCACCGCGCTCATCGGTATGACCTTCGAGGACCACGCGGCGCTGGCGATCGGCGCTGAGGAAGCGGGCGTGAGCCTCCAGCACGGGCATGTACTGGGCCTTCACGGTGAAATCATCGAAATCGAAGTAGATCAGGCGTGACAGGTTGGCCGGCGGCTCGCCCAGTTGTTTGGTGGCCGCCTGCACAGGGGCCACGCTTCGGGTATCGGCAGGGGCTGAAGCGGCAGGGGCATCGGCGGCAGCCGGCTGAACAGGTACCCCAGTGCGATCTGAAACGGGTACGTTCTCGTCGAGCTTCACACTGGAGCCGCAGGCGGCCAGGGTGAGTGCCGCGAACACGGCCAGAATCGATTGGGTGATGCGAGTGGTCATGATACTCCCGAAAAAAGTGAAGGGAAAAACAAGGATCAACGTTGAAATGGCCCCCAATCGGGCTCACGCACACTGCCTGGCACACTGGCCAGCCGTGTCTTGATGCGCCCGTCGAGGGTGGTTGTCATGAGCGACTCTCGGCCCTGAACCTTGGTCGCAAACATGATCAGACGGCTGTTGGGAGCAAAACTCGGGCTCTCGTCAGCCGTGGTGTCCGTGACTTGAGTCACGACACCGCTGGACAGTTCCATGAGCCGCAACTTGAATGCGCCGGAAACACGGGATACAAAGGCCATCCAGCGACCATCGGGACTGATGGCCGGTGAAATGTTGTAGTTGCCGTCGAAAGTGACCCGGGTGACTTCAGCACCGGTGGGGGTCATGCGGTAGATCTGGGGCGAACCACCCCGATCGCTGACAAAGTACACCTGACGGCCATCGGGCGTGAAGGCTGGCTCGGTGTCGATGCCCGTGGTCTGGGTGATCCGCTGCGGCTGACCCCCATTGGCATCCAGCGCGTAGATCTGTGAAGAACCGCCCAGGGTGAGCGTGGCGAGCAGCAGTCGGCCATCGGGGGACCAGGCGGGCGCGCTGTTCGAACCCCGGAAACTGGCCAGCAGACGACGTCGCCCGGTGGCAATTTCGTGGGTGTAGATGACGGGCTTGCGCGACTCGAATGACACATAGGCAAGTTGCAGCCCATTTGGCGACCAGGCGGGCGAAATGATGGGCTCCGCGCTGGCGAGGGCAGCCTGGGCGTTTTCGCCATCGGCATCCGCCACCCACAGGTTGTGACGTTCGGCATGCCTCGACACATAAGCGATCCGGGTGGAAAACACCCCCGGATGCCCCATGAGTTTCTCGTACACGTAATCGGCGACCCGATGGGCAGCCAGACGAAGGTCGCCTGCAGGCACCGGATAACTGACACCGCCCAGATCCTGTGCCTTGACCACGTCCCACAAGCGGAATCGGACATCGAACCGGCCATCCGCCAATCGGGTCACACTGCCCGTCACCAGGGCATCGGCGTTGCGGTCGCGCCAGGGAGCAAGGTCTGGCCTGGCCATCTCGTCGATCACGGTGTTGCCCGCGCCAATCGACCGGAACTGACCGCTGCGCTCCAGGTCGGCGCGGACAATCGCCGCCACGTCCTGAGGCACACCCGGCGTGACGCGGAAAGGCGCGATGGCGATGGGGATCTGCTGCATGCCAATGCCCGTGACCTCCACCCGGAATTGCGCAGCTGCCATCGTGGGCCAGCCGAGAGCGGCAACCAGCCCGCCTGCCCCGGTGAAGGAGGCAAACTGGCGGCGGCTGAGCTTCGAAGTCATGGTGGATGGCAGGTGAGCTTGCATGGTTCGGAAGGCGATCGGTCGAAGGCACCGGTTCAGGCCGGCAGATGGACCGATAATACCGGACGTGAGTGCTGGCAAAGGGCCCGAAATGGGCCCGAAAGTTCCGGGATCGAGTTGGTCAGCACAATTCGTTACACGCCTTACACATTTGCCTTGACACCGCCTTCCGCTGCCTCTGGCCTGTCAGGCCAGCGTACCCTTAACGCCCGGCTGGCCCGGCTGTGGCCTTTTTTCAGGGGCGCCAAGGGTGGCCTTGTGCTGGCTTTTTTGGGTTCGCTGGTCGCAGCAGCCACCGAACCGGCCATTCCCGCCCTGCTCAAGGCACTGCTGGATGAAGGTTTCACCGAGCGATCCTTCCCGATCTGGATGGTGCCGGTCGCGCTGATCGGTCTGTTTGCCATTCGGGGGCTGGCCACTTTCCTCGCCAAGTATGCCCTCAGCTACACCGCCAACGGTGGCATGCTGGCCATGCGTGCGGCCATGTTCGAACGCTTGAGCCACGCCGACATGAAGCTGTTCAGCGAGCAGAGTGCCAGCAAACTATCCAACACGGTGGTCTATGAGGTGCAGATCGGTTCGACCATGCTGGTCAATGGATCACTGGCCCTGATTCGCGATGTCCTGACCATCATCGCCTTGCTGGGCTACCTGCTTTTTTTGAACTGGCAGCTGACGCTGATCGTTTTGACTCTATTCCCCCCGCTGACCTGGGTGATGCGCGTTCTGTCCAAGCGAATCCACCGCATCACTCGGGTCAGTCAGAACGCGACAGACGAACTGGCCTACGTGGTTGAAGAAAATGTCCTGGCTCACCGGCTGGTGCGTTTGCACGACGCCACCCAGCAGCAAGCCGCCCGATTTGACCATCTAAGCCATGTGCTGCGCAGACTCGCGCTGAAATCGACCATCGCAGGTGCGGCCATGGGACCCTTGAGCCAAGTGATGGCCGCTGCAGCGCTATCGGCTGTCATCGCCATGGCCATGTGGCAAAGCACCACCACCGGTGTCACGGTGGGCGCATTTGTGGGCTTTATAACGGCCATGCTGATGCTGATCACCCCCATCCGGCAACTGGCTGAACTCGCTGGCACCATCACGAGAGGCCTGGCCGCCCTGGAACGGGGCCTGGAGCTGATAGAAGACGTTCCCCTGCAGGCTGAAGGTGTTCACCAGCAGGATCGGGTCAACGGGGACATCCGGTTCGAAGACGTCTGGGTCCGCTACGACGGCAAAGACACGGATGCCCTGAAAGGCATTGCATTGGCCATGGTGCCGGGCGAGGTGGTGGCGCTGGTGGGTCCCTCCGGATCTGGCAAGACCACGCTGGCCAACCTGCTCCCGCGCTTCGTGGAAACCAGCGAGGGCACGGTACGGCTGGACGGCGTACCGCTGACTGACTGGAAACTGAGCAGCCTTCGAAGGCAGTTTGCCATGGTGAGCCAGGACGTGGTCATGTTCAATGACACCCTGGCAGCCAACGTGGCACTGGGGGCCGAGCTGGACGAAGCCCGCGTGCGCAACGCCCTGGCGTCGGCCAATCTGGACGAACTGGTGGCCAGTCTTCCACTGGGCATACACACCCCGGTCGGCCACAATGCCACCGAACTGTCTGGAGGGCAACGCCAGCGCCTGGCGATTGCCCGCGCCATCTACAAGGATGCGCCCATCCTCATTCTGGACGAAGCCACCTCCGCGCTGGACAACGAGTCGGAGCGTCTGGTGCAGGAGGCGCTGAACCGACTCATGCGGGGCCGCACCACCCTGGTGATTGCTCACCGCCTCAGCACCATCGAGCACGCCGATCGGGTGGTGGTGCTGGTTCAGGGCGAAATCGCCGAACAGGGCACCCATGCCGAACTGCTGGCCATGGGAGGGGTGTATGCCCGGCTGCACGCACAGAGTCAGGGCGGTGTGCTGGCCGAGTGATCAGAGCAACACGATGTCGTACTGATCCTGCGTCATGGAGCTTTCGCTTTGCAGCGAAATCGGCTTGCCGATGAAGTCGCTCAGGCCCGCCAGGTGGGCGCTTTCCTCGTCCAGGAACAGCTCCACCACCTGCGGCGCCGCCACCACCCGGAACTCGCGCGGGTTGAAGGCTCGGGCCTCGCGGAGGATTTCCCGCAGGATGTCGTAGCAGACGCTGCGTGCCGTCTTGACGTGGCCCTTGCCCTCGCAGGCAGGGCAAGGCTCGCTCAGCATGTGGGCCAGCGATTCGCGGGTTCGCTTGCGCGTCATCTCCACCAGCCCCAGCTGCGAGAATCCGCCGATCATGGTCTTGACCCGGTCGCGCGCCAGTTGCTTGCGGAACTCGGCCAGCACGGCTTCGCGATGGTCTTCCCGCGCCATGTCGATGAAATCCACGATCACGATGCCGCCCAGGTTGCGCAAGCGCAACTGCCGGGCAATCGCCTGAGCCGCTTCCAGATTGGTGCGAAACACCGTGTCGTCAAAATTGCGCGCGCCCACGTAACCGCCGGTGTTGACGTCAACCGTGGTCAGCGCCTCGGTCTGGTCGATGACCAGGTAGCCGCCGGATTTGAGGTCCACGCGCCGGCCCAGCGCTCGGGCGATGTCCTCGTCGATCTGATAGAGGTCAAACACGGGCCGCTCACCGCTGTAGTGCATGATGCGATCCAGCGTGCTAGGCATGTACTCCCGGGCAAAAGCCTGCAACAGGCCATGCTGCTCTTTCGAATCCACCTGAATGGACTGGGTCTGCGTGCTCACCAGGTCGCGCAGGACGCGCTGCATGAGCGTGAGGTCCTGGTGCAGCAAGGTGCAAGGGGGCTGCCGCGTCGAAGCGGCCTTGATGTGTGCCCAGGTTTTGCGCAGGTAGGCGATGTCTTCGGCCAGCTCTTCGTCCGAGGCATCCTCGGCGTTGGTGCGCAGGATGAAGCCACCACCCCCTTCCGCCGTGAGGGCCACCAGCCGCTGACGCAGAGCCTCACGCTGCGCAAAAGGGATTTTCTGGGACACACCAATGTGTCGGTCCTGCGGCAGAAACACCAGCAAGCGACCGGCGATGCTGATCTGGGCCGTCAGCCGCGCCCCCTTGGTGCCAATCGGGTCCTTCAGCACCTGCACCATCAGGGCCTGGCCCTCGAAGATCTGGCGCTCGATGGGCAAAACGGTGGACGTGGCGGATGCGCTCACGGTGGGCGCACCGTCGGCAGCGGGCTGGCCGCTGGCCACCAGCGGCGCCTTGTCCTTGCCTGCATGTCGGGCCGTGATGTTGGGCAACAGATCGGCCACGTGGAGAAAAGCGGCCCGGTCCAGCCCGACATCAATGAAAGCCGACTGCATGCCGGGCAGCACCCGCGAGACCTTGCCCAGGTAGATGTTGCCCACCAGCCCGCGCTCCAGCGTGCGCTCGATGTGCACTTCCTGCACAGCACCCTGCTCGACCACCGCGACTCGGGTTTCCTGAGGGGACCAGTTGATGAGGATGTCTTGTGCCATGGCGCGATTACAGCAGACGCAGACCAGCGGCGCGCAGGACTTGCGCCGTTTCAAACGCAGGCAGACCCATGATGCCGGTGTAGCTGCCCGAGATGCGCTTGACCCAAAGCCCCGCGAGCCCCTGGATGCCGTAGGCACCCGCCTTGCCCATGGGCTCACCGCTGTCGACGTAGCGTCGGATGTCCGCCGCCGACCACTCGCCAAATTCCACCTGCGAGCGGCTGAGCGCCTGCCAGACCTGTCCACGGTGAGCGACCGCCACCGCGGTGAGTACCTGGTGACGGCAACCCGCCAGCTTCTCCAGGATGCGCCGCGCATCGGCCTTGGAGACCGGTTTGCCCAGAATCTCGCGCCCGAGCGCCACGGTGGTGTCGGCGCACAGCACCGGGCCATCCGGCAGGCCACGCCGCATCAACCGGGCCACAGCGGCGTCAAGCTTGTGGCGAGTGACGCGCTGCACATAACGGGCAGGGGCCTCATGGGGTCGGACAACTTCCAGGGCCTCGGCGTCTTCGGGGTCATCGGGCAATAGCAGTTCTGCGCGCACACCCCATTGCGCCAGCAGATCACGGCGACGGGGACTTTGGGACGCCAGATAAACCCAGGGACCTTGGTGTGGTTCAGCCATGTGGAATCATTCCCGGTGGTAGGGGTGGTTGGCATTGACGGACCAGGCCCGGTACAACTGTTCGATCAGCAGCACGCGGGCCAGTGCGTGCGGCAAGGTCATGTCGGACAGACGGACCCGAAGGTGGGCGGCCGCCTTGAATCCCGGATCCAGACCATCTGGCCCCCCGATGACGAGTGCCACGTCGTCACCCCCCATCTGCCATTCGTGCAGGTGCCTGGCCAGCGCCATCGTGGTCAGCGCGGTGCCTCGCTCGTCCAGCGCGACCACACGGGTTCCTTTGGGAATGGCTGCTTCGATGCGAACACGCTCGGCCGCCAGCAAGGTCTCCAGCGTCTTGGACGCGCGCGGCTCGGTCTTGACGGTCTTGATCTCGACCCGGCAGTCGGGGGGAAAGCGCTTGGCGTAATCGTCGTAGGCGGTCTGGGCCCAGTCGGGCATGCGCTGCCCGACCGCGACGATCACGAGCTTCATGCCTTGGGCTTGCGAGCCGCTGGCTTCTTGGCCGTCGCCCCGACCTTCACCACCTTCACCGGGGTACCGCGGGTGGAGGTGGAGGTTTTAGACGCTGGCCGACTGCCGGTCTTGCGAGGCGTGGCCGTCTTGCTCCCCGCTTTGGCCGACTTGGCCGGTTTTGCGGGGACCTGTTCCGCCGCCAGGGCCGCCGCGGCCGTCTTGCGCACCTTTTTCGCGGGAACTGCCGGCACTTCCACTTCGGGTTTGGCTGCGCGGGGCTTGCGGACTGGCTTGACCAGGCTTTCCGTTGGCTGCGCCACCTTGGCCTTGGCCGCGTGCTTCACGCGCACCGGTTTGTCGCCCCAGATTTCTTCCAGCCGGTAGTACTGGCGTATGCTGGGCTGCATCACATGCACCACGGCCGCCCCACAATCGACGATGATCCATTCACCATTGTCTTCGCCTTCGGTGCGTGGCTTCTCAAAACCGGCTTCGCGAACGGCATCCCGCACGCTGGCGGCCAGGGCTTTGGTCTGCCGGTTGGAGGTACCGCTGGCAATGATGACCCGTTCGAACAGCGGGGACAGCGATTCCGTGTTGAACACCTGGATGTCCTGGGCTTTCACATCTTCCAGGCCATCGACGATGGCTCGCTGGAGTTTCTGGATGTTCTTTTTGGCAGCGGTTTCGCTCATGTAGGCGTTTCGTAGAGGTGATGTTGAGAAATATAACGCGCAACGCCTTCAGGCACCAGCACGTCCAGATCAGGGTGCCGCCGGCTTTGCCCGTGCACATGGGCCCGGATGGCGGTTGAACTGGTCGGGTGAAGCGGCATCTGCAGACGCTCGAAAGGAATGTCCACGTGATCCAGGCTGGTCTCCACCACCGCAGCGGGATCGGCTTCGGCGGCCAGGTGAATCGGTCGGTTGGCCACGGCCAGGGTGGCGTAACGCAACACCTCCTCCCAGCGACTCCATGACTTGAAAGCCAGCAGCTGATCAGCACCCAGCACCAGATACAACTGCGCTCCGGGGTATTCCGAGGACAGTTCACACAGGGTATCGGCCGTGTATGAGGGGCCTTCTCGCTCGATTTCGCGGGTGTCGATCCGGGCCCGGGTCAAGTCACCAAAGGCCGCATGACACATGGCGACGCGATCGGCCGCCGGCGAGAGCACCCGGGACTTGTGCCAGGCTTGCCCTGTGGGCAGGATGTGCAGGACGTCGAGGTGCAACTGGCTCAGCGCTGCGTCGGCCAGGGCCCGATGCGCCCAATGAGGGGGGTCGAATGCCCCACCAAACATGCCGATACGCCGCGGCTGGCGGGCATTCACAACCAGTCCCGTCGAACCAGGAAATCCTGGTACAGCCGATGCTCGGGCGTCCCGGGGGTCGGGCGTTCGTTGTACGACCAGCGCACCAGCGGGGGCATGGACAGCAGGATGGATTCGCTGCGACCACCCGATTGGAGGCCGAAGTGCGTCCCCCGGTCCCAGACCAGGTTGAACTCCACATACCGGCCTCGCCGGTACAGCTGAAATTGTCGCTCGCGCTCGCTGTACGGGGTGTGGATCCGGCGATTGACGATCGGCAGGTAGGCGTGCAGGAAGGCATCGCCCACGGCTTGGGTCATGGCGAATCCGCCCTCGAATCCGAGCTCCGAGAAGTCGTCGTAGAACACGCCACCGATCCCCCGCTGCTCGTTGCGGTGCCGGTTGCAGAAGTAATCGTCACACCAAGACTTGAAACGCGGGTACTTGTCCCTGCCAAATGGTGCCAGGGCCTGCGCGCAGGTGCGGTGAAAATGCACCGCATCCTCCTCAAAGCCGTAATAGGGGGTGAGGTCCATGCCCCCACCAAACCAGCTCACCGGCTCCCCACCCTGCGGCGGGGTGGCGGTGATCATGCGCACGTTCATGTGCACCGTGGGCACATAGGGGTTGCGCGGGTGGAACACCAGGGACACGCCCATGGCTTCGAAGGGTGCCCCCGACAGTTCCGGGCGGTGCTGGGTGGCAGATGGCGGCAGTTTCGGCCCATTCACATGGGAAAAACCGCAACCGGCCCGTTCGAACACCGGTCCATCTTCAAGAATCTGGGTGATGCCATTGCCTTGCAGTTGGTCACCGGGTTCCTTCTCCCAGCCATCCGACAGGAAGGCCTTGCCATCGATTTCGGAAATGGCCGATGTGATGCGCTGCTGGAGATTCAGCAGGTATTCGCGCATGGCGATCGTGTGGGCGTGACTCATTTCTGCAAAGCCCTGTAACCGATGTCGCGACGGTACTGCATCCCGGCGAATGATACCCCCTCCACCAGTTCGTAGGCACGTCGCTGGGCAGTGACCACGTCAGCACCCAGGGCGGTGGCGCACAACACTCGGCCCCCCGAGGTGAGCACCTGACCCTCCTGCATGGTGGTTCCGGCATGAAACACCACGGCTTCGGCGCTGTCGGCCGGGAGCGCCGTGATGACGTCGCCCTTGCGTGGTGTCAGCGGGTAGCCGTGCGCGGCCAGCACCACCCCCAATGCCACGCGCTCGTCCCAATGCAAGGTCACGTCACTCAGCCGCTGCTCGGTGGCGGCCAGCAGGACCTCGGCCAGATCGCTCTGCAGGCGCATCAGGATGGGCTGGGTTTCCGGGTCACCCAGCCGGCAATTGAACTCCAGTGTCTTCACAGCGCCACCGGGCTCGATCATCAGGCCAGCATACAGGAAGCCGGTGTAGGGAATGCCGTCCTGTTCCATCCCGCGCACGGTGGGCAGGATGATCTCTTCCATGGCACGGCGGTGCACGTCAGGCGTGACCACGGGCGCGGGTGAATAGGCCCCCATGCCACCCGTGTTGGGACCCTGGTCGGCGTCGAGCAGGCGCTTGTGATCCTGGCTGGTGGCCAGTGCCATGACGGTCTTGCCATCGCACAGCACGATGAAGCTGGCCTCTTCGCCCTGCAGGAAGGACTCGATCACCACCCGTGCGCCACCCTCGTTGTGCGTCACGCCCAGGGTGTTGTCGACCAGCATGAAGTCGATCGCCTCGTGAGCCTCTGCCAGCGACATGGCCACCACCACACCTTTGCCGGCGGCCAGGCCATCGGCCTTGACGACGATCGGCGCCCCCATCCGATCCACGTAGGCATGAGCCTGGACGGGGTCGGAAAAGGTTTCGTAGGCGGCGGTGGGAATGCCATGGCGCTTCATGAACGCCTTGGAAAAGGCCTTGGAGCTTTCCAGCTGAGCCGCCGCGCGGGTGGGGCCGAAGATACGCAGGCCATGGGCGCGGAACTCATCCACCACGCCGGCGGCCAGCGGGGCCTCGGGGCCGACCACGGTCAGGGCAATGCCCTCGGCCTGCGCCCACTCGCGCAGTGCCTGCACATCGGTGAACGGCACGTTGGTGAGGCGCACATCCCGGGCCGTGCCCCCGTTGCCGGGCGCCACGTACACCTGCGCCACGCGGGGCGATTGCTGGAGCTTCCAGGCCAATGCGTGCTCGCGCCCGCCACCACCCACCACCAGCACCTTCATGGGGTCGCTCATTCGTTGATTTCCGCGTTGTGGAACACGTTCTGCACGTCGTCCAGATCCTCCAGCACGTCCAGCAGCTTCTGCATCCTGGCCGCCTCTTCGCCACCGAGTTCGATGGTGTTGTCGGCGCGCATCGTCACCTCCGCCACTTCGGGCGTCAGGCCAGCGGCCTGCAGCGCGTCCTTGACGGCTTCGAAATCGCCAGGGGCAGTGATCACCTCGATGGCGCCGTCGTCATCCGACATCACGTCTTCGGCGCCCGCTTCCAGCGCGACTTCCATGACGCTGTCCTCAGACGTACCGGGCGCAAACACCATCTGACCACAGTGCCTGAACTGGAAAGCCACCGAGCCTTCGGTGCCCAGATTGCCACCGTACTTGCTGAAGGCATGCCGAACTTCGGCCACCGTGCGCACCCGGTTGTCGGTCATGGTGTCGACGATGATGGCCGCACCGCCGATGCCATAGCCTTCGTAGCGGATTTCCTCGTAGTTCACGCCCTCGAGGTTGCCGGTGGCCTTGTCGATGTTGCGCTTGATGGTGTCGGCCGGCATGTTGGCTGCCTTGGCTTTGTCGATGGCCAGGCGCAGTCGCGGGTTGGCGGAAGGATCGCCTCCACCCTGACGGGCAGCCACCATGATTTCCCGGACAACCCGCGTCCAGATGCGCTGTCTTTTTTCATCCTGCCGGCCCTTGCGATGCTGGATGTTGGCCCATTTGGAATGACCTGCCATTGGATCCCTCGAAAATTCGTGTACGCTGATCTGTCTATGACCTGATATTGTACTTTTTGGCCTCTGGCCAGCCCACCCGCCACGCCACCTCCCCGGGAGCCCCAACATGACCGACCCGATCCGGATTGCCCGCAACGCGCTCACCGAGTGTCTCCTGCTGCCCGACAAGGCCAACCGGCATGGCCTGATCACGGGGGCCACAGGCACTGGAAAGACGGTGACCCTGCAGACCCTGGCCGAGGGCTTTTCCCGCATCGGTGTGCCGGTGTTCATGGCCGATGTCAAAGGCGACCTCACCGGCATCAGCCAGTCAGGACAGATCGGCGGCAAACTGGCGAAGGTGCTGGCCGATCGCGGCATCGACCTGCCGGAACCGGTGGCCTGCCCCACCACCTTGTGGGATGTGTTTGGCGAACAGGGGCATCCCGTCCGAGCCACCGTGAGTGACATGGGCCCCCTCCTGCTGGCTCGCATGCTGGGCCTCAACGACACCCAGGCTGGTGTGCTGAATGCGGTGTTCAAGATCGCCGACGACAGTGGCTGGCTGTTGCTGGACCTCAAAGATCTCCGCGCCATGCTGCAGCACGTGGGCGACAACGCCAGGCAATACACCACCGGCTACGGGAACATCAGCAGCGCCAGCGTGGGCGCCATTCAGCGCGGACTGCTGCAAATCGAACAACAGGGGGGCGACCGCTTCTTTGGCGAGCCGATGCTCGACATCCACGACCTCATGCAGACCGTGGACGGCCAAGGCGTGGTCAACATCCTGGCAGCCGACCGGCTGATGAATGCCCCCCGGCTGTATGCCACCTTCCTGCTCTGGATGCTGAGCGAGCTGTTTGAGCAACTGCCCGAGATCGGCGACCCGGAAAAGCCCAAACTGGTCTTTTTTTTCGACGAAGCGCACCTGCTGTTCAAGGATGCGCCCAAGGTCCTCATCGAGCGCATCGAACTGGTGGTTCGCCTGGTCCGTTCCAAAGGGGTGGGCGTCTACTTCGTGACGCAGAATCCGCTCGACATTCCGGACACCGTGCTGGGGCAGTTGGGCAACCGCGTGCAACATGCCCTGCGGGCCTTCACGCCCAGAGACCAGAAAGCCGTCAGGGCCACGGCCCAGACCATGCGACCGAAAGCCGGTCTTGATATCGAGGCCGCCATCACCGAACTGGCCGTGGGCGAAGCACTGGTCAGTTTCCTCGACGAGAAGGGCCGGCCCTGCGAAACCGAACGCGCATTCGTGCTGCCACCGGGCAGCCAGATCGGTCCGGTCGCTGACACACAACGGGAGACCCTGCTCCGTGAGTCGCTGGTGGCGGGCACTTACGAGCGACAGATCGATCGGGAAAGCGCCTACGAAATGCTACGTCAACACGCCGAGCAGACCCTGACGGCGGCACCCCCATCCCGAACCGCTGCCGAACCAGCCGGCCAATCCGCAGGGGGACAGGGCATGAGCGAGTTTCTCTTTGGCCGCACAGGGCCTCGGGGTGGTCAGCAAGATGGGCTGGTACAGACGCTGGCCAAGACCGCGGTGCGCACGGTGGGTTCCAGTGTGGGTCGCCAAGTGGTACGCGGCCTGCTCGGTGGATTGCTCGGCGGTAAACGCTGAGAATTCAAAGTGTCATCTTTATTGGATTTACACTAGAGGTCATAACCAACCGGAGACAGCTGGATGATCGACCCCATCACCGTGGCAGGCTACCTGATCGCTGTGATGGCGGTGGCTGCGTGGTGGCGGGAGCGCCGCCGGCGACAACGGGACAAGTCTCGCCATCAGACCGAGCAACAGCGTTTCTCGGCATTGCTGGAACGCCTCGGGATTGGCCACTGGATCAGGGATCTTGACAGCGGAGCCATGTGGTGGTCCACCGAATTCAGGCGCATGCACGGGCTGACGGCCGACGAACCGGCCGAGCGAATGCGGTTACTGGAACACATCCTGCCTGAAGATCGGGATCCCCTGGTGGCCAGCCTCAAAGCGGCCTATGCCTCTGGCCAGGGTGAATGCCGCTACCGTTCTCGGGATGCAGACAGGCAGACCCGACATCACCTGGTGCGGATTGCGGTGTCCACCTCGGCCGAAGGCAGTCGGATCGCCTATGGTTTCAACCTCGAAACCACCGAGCAGATACGACTGCAGGATCAAGTACGGAAACGATCGGCATACCTGGAGGCGATTGTCAGCCACCTGCCCATGGGCATCAGTGTGTTCGATCAGCACCTCAAACTGCGGTTCTGGAATGACCGTTTCACCGAGGTGCTCAACCTTCCGGACGAGTTGATTCAGGAAGGTGTGGATTTCGCCGAACTCATCCGCATTCCGGCCCTGAGGGGGGAATACGGGCCTGGGGATGTCGAGGCCATGGTCATGGAACGGCGGGCACTGGCCTTGAAGTTCGACCGGCACCGGTTCGAACGCATCCGCCCCAACGGACGGACCCATCTGGTGATCGGAGAGCCCATCCGGCAAGGCGGTGAGGTCATCGGCTTCGTGACCACCTACACGGACATCACCGAACAGAAGCACGAGAGCGAACAACTACAGCAGACCACCGAGATGCTCCGGACGCTGATTGAAAACATTCCGGTCGGTGTGAGCATGGTGGACAGCGAGTTGCGGGTGCTGGCCTGGAACCAACGCTTTCTGGAAGTGATGGACTTTCCAGCCTTCCTGTTCGAGCCACCCGTGGTCACCCTGCCGTCGCTGTTCCAGTACAACATCGATCGGGGTGAATATGGGCCTGTCGACGATCCGCAAGCCCTCATGGACAAGCTGACGGAAAGGGCCCTTCAGTTCGAGCCGCACGCCCTGGAGCGCGTTCGACCGAATGGCCGTGTCCTGTCCATCATCGGCCGGCCACTGTCCTCCGGCGGTTTTGTCACCATCTACGCCGACATCACCGAACAGACAGCCCGCGAAGCCGAAATCAAGCGCCTGGCCCGTACCGACCCCCTCACCGGCCTGGATAACCGGGGGGCGTTCGCCACCAGCCTGAGGCAGGCTCTGGCTCAGAGCCGTCGCCGGCATGCCCAGCTGGCGGTGCTGTTCATCGACATGGACCGCTTCAAGCCCGTGAACGACACGCTCGGGCATGAAACCGGCGACCAGGTCCTGATCGAGATTGCCCACCGCCTCAAATCCCGTCTGCGCGAGAGCGATCTGGTGGCTCGCATGGGTGGCGATGAATTCGTGGTCGCCCTGACCGATCTGGAAGGCGAAGTCGATGCCGCACAGGTGGCCGGCGAGCTGGTTTCGAGCCTGAGTGCCGCGTTCATCACCCCAAAAGGCGAGGTGTTCCTGTCCCCTTCCATTGGCATCGCGCTGTCACCGCAAGATGCCATGGACGAAGCGGAGTTGCTGCGGCTGGCCGATCTGGCGATGTACCACGTCAAACGTGAGGGGGGTGCGGCTTACCGGTTTTTTGCACCGACCATGAACGAAGCGGTGATGCAGCGAATCGACATCGAGCGTCGGCTACGCAGCGCCATCCATGACGATGCGCTGGAACTGCACTACCAGCCGATCCACGGGCTCTCTGAAGGGCTGCCTTTGCTTGGTTTTGAAGCCCTGCTTCGCTGGCCTCGACCCGAGGGTGGCTACATCCCCCCTGATGAGTTCATTCCGCTGGCTGAGGCATCGGATCTGATCCGCCTGCTGGGGCTCTGGGTGAGTGGTGCGGTGGCCCGACAGATGACGGTCTGGTCTCAGCTGCACCTGCCCGATCTGCCCACACCCTGGCGCATCAACATCAACCTGTCGGCCAGACAGTTCGATACCCAGGACCTGGCGCAGGAACTGGCGCAATCCTTTGCCAACCAACGGCAGAGCCTCGAACGCATCACCTTCGAAATCACCGAGGGGGTGATGATGACGGACCCTGGCAAGGCCCAGACCCAGCTCACCCGCCTTCGGGAGATGGGGGCGCTGTGTGCGGTCGATGATTTCGGGACGGGCTATTCATCCCTTTGCTACCTTCGCCATTTCGCCATCGACTCCCTCAAGATCGATCGCTCCTTCATCCAGGCCCTCGGGCCCGAGCCGGATGCGCAAGCCATCGTCGTCGCATCCGTCGGGCTGGCCCATCAGCTGGGCCTTCAGACGGTGGCCGAAGGCGTGGAAACGATGGAACAGATGGAATGGCTGCGGCAGATGGGATGCGATGCAATCCAGGGCTATCTGATGAGCCGCCCGCTCACCGCCCACCAGGTACCCGAATACCTGCAACGGGTGGCCCAGGAGCATCACCATCCTTCGGTAAGCCCCTCGGCGTAGTCCATGAGCTCACCCAGGATATGCTCGGCGCGCTCATCGCCTCGTTCCATGGCCTGCTCCGCCAGCTTGTCCACCTTGTCCTGAAATGCGGCCAGCGTCATCACCCCACCGGTTCCACTCGTGAGCCATTGCTGGCAGTGCGCACGCCATTGGGCGGACTCGACTTCGTCGAGCCGTTCGGGGAAGTTGCGAGCCCGGTACCGGAAGGCCAGCACGGACAGACGTTCGTCATCGAAAGACGGTGACTTCCCGCCTGCTGTCGGGATGGGCTGGCGCTTGACATCGACGAGCTTTCTTCGATCGGCATCGCTCAGGAATCCACCGTACAGATCCTGGTCCGGGTCCAGTCGTTGCGTCGGGACAGGTTGGTCAAACACCTGTTTCCAGATTTCACTCATGTCGGGCAGTTGTGCCGCCCATTCGGCATGGACCCAGGCGGCATCAAGATCGATACCCCAGCGCTGGGCCATTTCGGGCCTGAGCGTTTTCAGATGGCCAACCACCATGGGGGATTTGTTGAGATGAATGCGCTTGATGGGCAGGCGCTTCACCCCTTCAGGCAGGTCTGCCTGCTGGGTGAACAAGCGCTCCCTGATGTCCTGGCTGTTCAAGTGGGCCAGTTCCCGGGGGTCAAAAGCCAGGTCCCAGGCCAGCAATTCGTTCCGGTTCGTCGGGTGGCTGGCCAGGGGCCACATCACGCCCAGGCACCCCCGCTCCGGCGGGAACATGCCTGAGACATGCAGAAAAGGCCGGGCTTGTCCGGGCGCGACGGGCAAGCCGATTTCTGCGGCCACCCGCTCCTTTTTGTGCAGGGAAAACGCAAAATCAAACAGCCTGGGTTGATACTGGCGAATCAGGCGAGCCACCGCAATCGTGGCCCTCACGTCTGACAAGGCATCGTGCGCTGCTTCATGCAACAGCCCATTGGCCCGGGTCAGGTCCTCCAGCTTGAAACTGGGCTTGCCATCGGGCTTGCGGGGCCACTGAATCCCTTCAGGCCTCAAGGCATAAGCCATGCGAACCACGTCCAGCAAGTCCCAGCGCCCACAACCGTTCTGCCATTCGCGGGCATAAGGGTCCATCAGGTTGCGCCAGAACAGGAAGCGCGTGAATTCGTCGTCGAAGCGGATGGTGTTGTAACCCACGCCCACCGTACCCGGCTGGGCAAGTTCTGCCTCGATCCGGGCCGCGAATTCGTGCTCGGGCAAACCGCGCTCCAGGCAAAGCTGCGGCGTGATGCCCGTGATCAGGCAACTTTCAGGATCCGGCAGGTAATCGGGTGCCGGCTTGCAATAGAACATCACCGGCTCGCCGATGACATTGAGTTCGGCGTCTGTCCGGATACCCGCAAACTGAGCGGGTCTGTCGACTCGGGCACGAGCGCCAAAGGTTTCATAGTCGTGCCAGAGAAAGGTGTGTGCATGCATGGGGCTCCATTACACCCGAAAGGCAATCAGGCCGGACTCCCCGAAAAACAGGAGACCGGCCTGACGATTCAACGTGATCAGACGGTTGTCAGTCTGCGGTCGCTTCTTCCGGTTCCGCTGGCTCGGCTTTCGAAGAGCGTTCCTTCTTCGGAATCGGCTGGATGTCGAGCTTCACCTCCGGCTTGTCTTCCACGGAGGTGTCGATGTCCACCAACAGACGCCCACCCTCCGTCAGACGACCGAACAGCAACTCGTCAGCCAGGGCGCGTCGAATGGTGTCCTGGATGAGGCGCTGCATGGGGCGAGCCCCCATCAGTGGGTCGAAGCCTTTCTTGGCCAGGTACTTGCGCAGGTCATCGGTGAAGGTGACCTCCACCTTCTTCTCGGCCAGCTGTTGCTCCAGTTGCAGGAGGAACTTGTCCACCACACGCAGGATGATCTGCTCGTCCAGCGCCTTGAAGCTGACCATCGCATCCAGACGGTTGCGGAACTCCGGCGTGAACAGGCGTTTGATGTCGGCCATCTCGTCGCCCGCCTGACGCTCGGTGGTGAAGCCGATGGTGGCCTTGTTCATGGTCTCGGCACCCGCATTGGTCGTCATGATGATGATGACGTTGCGGAAGTCGGCCTTGCGCCCGTTGTTGTCGGTCAGGGTGCCGTGGTCCATCACCTGGAGCAGCACGTTGTAGATGTCGGGGTGGGCCTTCTCGATTTCATCCAGCAGCAGGACGCAATGCGGCTTCTTGGTCACGGCTTCGGTGAGCAGGCCGCCCTGATCAAAGCCCACGTAGCCCGGCGGCGCGCCGATCAGGCGGCTCACGGCGTGTCGCTCCATGTATTCGGACATGTCGAAGCGGATCAGCTCGATACCCAGGATGTAGGCCAGCTGCTTGGCGGCTTCTGTCTTGCCCACGCCAGTCGGGCCGCTGAAGAGGAAAGCACCAATCGGCTTGTCGGGCTTGCCCAGACCGGAACGTGACATCTTCACCGCAGAGGCCAGGACTTCCAGCGCCTTGTCCTGCCCGAACACCACCGCCTTGAGGTCACGTTCCAGCGTCTGCAGCTTGCTGCGGTCGTCACTGGACACGCTGGTGGGCGGGATGCGGGCAATCTTGGCAACGATCTCCTCGATCTCGGCCTTGCTGATGGTTTTCTTGCGTTTGCTGGGCGCGAGGATGCGCTGAGCGGCCCCGGCCTCATCGATGACGTCGATGGCCTTGTCGGGCAAATGACGGTCGTTGATGTACTTGGCGCTCAGTTCGGCGGCGGCCTGCAGGGCCGCATTGGCGTACTTGACACTGTGGTGTTCCTCGAAACGGCTCTTCAGGCCCTTGAGGATGTCCACCGTCTGCTCCACGGTGGGTTCGATCACGTCCACTTTCTGGAAACGGCGGCTCAGCGCGGCATCCTTCTCGAAAATGCCCCGGTATTCGGTGAACGTGGTGGCCCCGATGCACTTGAGCTGGCCGCTCGAGAG
>CAZEZY010000030.1:0-20582 GCA_964516635.1 uncultured Tepidimonas sp.
CGGATTTTGATTCCGGCATGCGAGGGTTCGAGTCCTTCCTCCCCTGCCAAATTTATTACCTGCGCCGGGTTTAACATGCAAACGTCCACGCCAGTGCAAACACCGGATTTCATGCTGTTCACCGGTAACGCCAATCCGGTTCTGGCGGCAGAAATCGCACAACACCTCGGTTCCAAGCTCGGCGCAGCCAACGTGGGGCGTTTTTCTGACGGCGAAGTCACCGTCGAGATCACCCAGAACGTTCGCGCCCGTCATGTGTTTGTGGTCCAGTCCACCTGTGCGCCCACCAACGAGAACCTGATGGAACTCGTCATCATGGTGGATGCACTCAAACGGGCCTCGGCGGTGAGCGTGTCGGCGGTCATTCCCTACTTCGGCTATGCGCGTCAGGACCGGCGCCCCCGCTCGAGCCGCGTGCCCATCTCGGCCAAGGTTGTCGCCAACATGCTACAGGCGGTCGGTGTCAACCGCGTCCTCACGATGGACCTTCATGCCGACCAGATCCAGGGATTTTTCGACATCCCCGTCGACAACATCTATGCCTCGCCCGTGCTGCTGGGTGATTTGCGAGCCAAGAACTACCCCGATCTGCTGGTGGTATCGCCCGATGTGGGTGGGGTGGTTCGCGCGCGCGCACTGGCCAAGCAGCTCAACTGCGACATGGCCATCATCGACAAGCGACGCCCCAAGCCCAATGTGTCCGAGGTGATGCACGTCATCGGCGACATTGAAGGCCGCAACTGCGTGATCATGGACGACATGATCGACACCGCCGGCACGCTGGTGAAGGCCGCTGAAGTGCTGAAAGAGCGCGGTGCCCAAAAGGTGTATGCCTACTGCACCCATGCGATTTTCTCGGGTCCAGCCATTGATCGTATCGCCAAGGGCGATGCGCTGGACGAAGTCGTGGTGACCAATACCATCCCGCTGAGCCAGGCTGCACAGGCCTGCTCGAAGATTCGCCAGCTTTCCGTGGCACCGCTCATGGCCGAGACCATTGCGCGGATTGCCAGCGGTGAGTCGGTCATGAGTTTGTTTGCAGACGCCGATCACGCCTGAGGCGTTCAGCGGCTGCGGCAAAAGGCAGCGCGCCATTCGAGGATGGTGCGCTTTTTATGTTTGGGCCCGTGCTGGTCGCGGCCGAGCCCTTTATGGAGTTGAATCATGAAATTTGTCGCCTTCGAGCGCAGCAAGCAGGGCACGGGTGCGAGCCGCCGCCTGCGTCATTCCGGTCGCACGCCGGCCATCGTCTTTGGTGGCGGCACCGCACCGGCCGCCATCGAACTGGACCACAACGCCCTGTGGCATGCCGTCCAGAAAGAAACCTTCCACGCCTCCATCCTCGAGATGGAACTCAATGGCCAGGTCGAGAAGGTGCTGCTGCGCGATGTGCAATACCATCCGTTCAAGCCTCTGGTCCTTCATGTGGACTTCCAGCGCGTGGACGACAAGACCCGCCTGCACAAAAAGATTCCCCTGCACTTCATCAACGCCGAGCAATCGCCCGCCGTCAAGATCGACAAGTGCCTGGTCAATCACGTGGTCAACGAGATCGAGATCGAATGCCTGGCCATCCTGCTGCCCGAGTTCATCGAGGTGGACCTGAGCGAAGCGGTCAAGGGCCAATCCATCCACGCCAACGACCTCAAGCTGCCTGCCGGCATCAAGATCGTGACCCACGGCAAGCCGAACCCCACCATCGCCACCATCGTGGAGCCGGTGGAAGAAGTGATTGCCGCACCGGTTGCCACCGCTGCCGACGACAAGAAGGGCAAGAAGAAGAAGTGATGCTTCTTTGCCTGCAGCAGAAAGGCCCGCCTTGTGCGGGCTTTTTTGCGAACGCATTACCATCTGACGAAAATGAAAACCCATGATCAAGCTGCTGGTCGGGCTGGGCAACCCAGGTCCTGAATACGAAGACACCCGACACAACGCCGGCTTCTGGTGGCTCGAATCGGTTGCGCGCGAGTTACGGGCCAGCCTCCAGCCCGATCGCACCTGTTTCGGCCGCTGCGCTCGTGTCCAGCATGACGGTCATAACCTGTGGCTGCTGGAACCCGGCACCTACATGAACCGGTCCGGTCAGTCGGTGGCCGCGCTCGCCCGCTTTTTCAAGATCGCCCCTGAAGAAATCCTGGTCGCTCACGACGAACTGGACCTTCCCCCTGGCGAACTCAAACTGAAGAAAGGGGGTGGCCATGCCGGACACAATGGCTTGCGGGACATTCACGCTCAGCTCGGCAGCTCCGATTACTGGCGCTTGCGCATCGGCATCGGCCATCCCGGAGACCGCAGCGAGGTGGTTCACTGGGTCCTCAAAAAACCGCCAACTGATCAGCGGGAAGCCATCGGGTTGGCCATGGACCGATCGCTGAAGGCATTGCCCGATCTGCTGGCCGGTCGGATGGAAAAAGCCACTGTCGCCATCCACACCCGCAAACCGCCTCGGGCCAAACCGCCCCGACCAGACGTTCCGATAACGCCCAAGGCCGATTCAGGACGTGGAGAGCCGCTGTAACCGCTGATACTTCTGCCAGAGCGATTCCCGGTTTTCCACCTGCTCGGGGTTCACGGGTATGCAATCCACCGGACAGACCTGAACGCACTGGGGTTCGTCGAAATGACCCACACATTCGGTACAACGGCCAGGGTCGATCACGTAGTAATCAGCGCCCATCGAAATGGCCTGATTGGGGCACTCTGGCTCGCAGACATCGCAATTGATGCATTCGTCGGTGATCATCAGGGCCATGGAAACTCTCCAGTCAACGGGGCGCGTCGGCAGGCGGTTGTGACAGCCTGTGAGCCACCGCTGGACTGACCATGGTGCTGACGTCGCCGCCGAGTTTCGCAATCTCACGGACCAGGGTACTGGAAATGCACTGAAGTTGTGGCTGTGGAAGCAAAAACAACGTGTCCACCGTGGGCAAGAGTTTGCGGTTCATGGCCGCCATCTGGGCCTCGTAATCGAAATCGGTGAGGTTGCGAATGCCACGAACCACCGCACAGGCACCGTGCTGGCAACAGAAGTCCATGATCAGCCCGTCAAACGGCAACACACGGATGTGCGAACGGTGACTCAAGACCTCTGTCACCATCGCGATCCGCTCGTCCAGACCAAAACGGGTTTTCTTGTGATGCGCCACGGCAACGGCCACGATCAGGGTGTCAAACAGATCGGCCGCGCGCAGGATCACGTCTTCGTGTCCGAGCGTGATCGGATCGAAGGTGCCGCTGTAGACGCCAATGCGCGGGAGGGAAGTCGCGTTCGAAGCACTCATGCGGCCCGATTATCCTCTGGCTCAAGGGCATCGGCCTTGTCTGGCGCGGGATCCAGGGCAAACAAGTGGTAATGAACCGCCCCCGCTTTCCCGTGCCGGTGCAGGCGCCAGGGCAAAGCAGGCAAATCGGCTTGCGTCCAGGGTCGACCCGCCTCCAGATAAACCCAGGCACCCGCACGCAGGGCGGGATGCACACGGGCCATCACCTCCCTGAACAGCCCCTCGTTCCACCCCTGGGCCGCCTCACCGAATGGCGGATCCAGAAACACCACGTCCCATCCTCTGCCCAGGCGATCCAGCCATTGCAGGGCATCGCCCCGATGCACCTGGACCTGAGCCCCACCCAGTCGGGTGACATGGCGCCTGAGCGCATCCGCCAGGGACGGATCCTGCTCGACCATCACCACTTCCCGGGCACCCCGCGAGGCGGCTTCGAGACCCAGTGCCCCGGAGCCCGCAAACAGGTCCAGGCACCTCAAACCGGTCATGTCCTGCCCCAGCCAGTTGAACAGGGTTTCCCGAACACGGTCCGGTGTTGGCCTCAGACCAGGCACGGAAGGCACCGTCAGCTTGCTGCGCTTCCACCGCCCACCAATGAGTCGAATTTCCCCTGGGGGTTGCCGTGGACCTGCCTTCATGAACGGGCCCCACCCACCACCACCGTGACCATCCGGCCGGGATCGATGACCCGTCGCAAAGCGTCCATCAGTTGCTGACGCGTGATCGCTGCCACCTGATCGGTCCAGGTGTCCAGGTAATCCAGTGGCAGGTCATTCCAGGCCATCGACGCCACGTTGTCTAACAGTTTGCGGTTGCTGTCCAGACGCAGGGCAAAGCCATTGATCAGCGAATCCCTGGCTTGCTGGAGTTCTTCATCGGTCGGGCCGGTTTCGACGAAACGACGAATCTCCGCATGAATCAGATCCACCGCCTCCTGGGCCTGATCCGGTCGGGTCTGCATGCTCACGGTGAAGGCACCGGCGTGCCGACCCGGTGTGAAATAGCTGTGGATGCCATAGGTGAGCCCTCGCTTTTCCCGGATTTCCTGCATCAGACGGGAGGTGAAACCACCGCCTCCCAGCATGTGGTTGGCGAGGGTCAGGGCCAGAAAGTCGGGATCTTGGCGGGGGAAACCTGGCTGCCCCACCAGAATCTGTGCCTGTGCCGCCTGAAAGGGCCGACGGATCTCCTGGGCCGCGGCCAGACCCGACACCTCAGCCACGTCAGACAGCGGATCGCAAGCCCGGGCAGAAAGTCCTGACAACAGCCGGGTGACCAGTCCCTCCGCCTGCTGGCGGTCGATGTCCCCCACCAGGGTGACCCGCGCATCGCAGGCTCGCACATGGCGCTGATGGAACCCCTTCAGGTCAGTCACCTGGATGCGCGCCCAGGTCTCGGGTCGCGGTTCGAAGCCATAGGGGTGATCGCCGTAGACAGCCTGAGCAAAGAGGCGATTGGCCAGGGTGTCCGGACGGGTCTGGGCCTGTCGCCAGCCCGCCACCAGGCGATCCCGCTCCCGGGTCCAGACCCCTTCCGGGAACAACGGATGCGCGAGTTGCCTGGAAGCCAGTTCCACGGCGCTGGCGAGCGTCTCTGGCTGGGTGAGTGTCCGAAGGCGAACGGACAAGCGATCGGCACTGGCCTGAACGGAAAACTGGGCTCCGAGGTCGGCCCAGGCCTCAACCAGCGCATTCTCGTCCTTCGCCGCCAGCCCACCCTGGGCCTCGACACCTTTGTCGAACATGATCGCCGTGGCCTGGGCGAGACCGGCCTGCGCCAGTGGATCGCGCCGGCTGCCTCCATCGAAATCGATCTGGACGTCGAGCATGGGCAGGGTGGGCAAACTGACCAGATGCACCCTGGCACCACCCGCTCCTGTCCACTGCTCGATAGGCGGTGCGGCATGAGCCGCCTGCTGCAAGACGAGCACCAGCCCGATGCAGGTCAGTGAACGCAAAGCGGCCAGGCAACGCTGAAAGGGTGACCCGCTCATGGCTTGATCTCCTCGGGCAGAAGCACGCCCACCGTCAGCTGATCGTCCCGGAAATAACGGGCCGCCACCGACTGAACCTGTGCAGGCGTGACCTGCTGTAGCCGCTCCACCAGCAGACGCGCCGAATCCAGAGGCCATCCCTGGGTCCAGTAGGTCCCCAGCTCACGGGCCTGCGCAAACATCGAGTCGAGCTTGAAGATCTCGCTCGCCGTCCACTGGTTTTTCACGCGCTTGAGTTCCGCATCGGTGACACCCTGTTCGGCCACGCGCCGGATTTCCCGCTTGAAGGCATTTTCCAGTTCGGCGGGCTCCACGCCGCTGACCGGACTGCCCGACAACCAGAAGAGCTGCGGACCCCGTCCCATGACGCTGAACGAAGCGCCCGCACTGTCTGCCAGCCGCCGGCCCCCAGCCCCCTGCCCCTGGACCAGCGAACGTTCCAGACGGGCCGCGCTGTGGCCATCGAGCACGCCCGACAGCAGCATGAGCGCGAGGGCATCCTGGCTGGGATCGTCCTGGGCTGCCGGATGCGACAGAGTCGGTACCTTGTAACCCATGACGAGCAAGGGCCGGTCGGTGCGGCCACGGTATTCGATGCGTCGAGTGCCGGTCTGGACGGGTTCCCACTGGGGTTTTCTGGGGGGCACAACGCCGGGGGGGATGGCCCCGTAGTGCTGCTCGGCCCAAGCCTTCACCTGCTGCACATCGACATCACCCACCACCACCACCGCCGCATTGGCAGGCACGTACCATTGCCGGTAAAAGGCCCTTGCATCGTCCGGCGTCAGACTGTCGAGGTCACTCATCCAGCCAATGATGGGCCGCCGGTAGGGATGCGCGATGAACGCGGTGGCATTGAACACCTCGAACATCCGAGCCTGTGGCGATTCTTCCACCCGCTGACGACGCTCCTCCTTGATCACCTCCATCTCACGGATGAAGGCATCGTCAGGCCAGCGGTTGTTCGCAAACCGATCCGCCTCGAGCTTCATGACGTCCTGCAGCCGGTTGGCCGGTATCTGCTGGTGATAGGCCGTCACATCTCGGCTGGTGAACGCATTGTCGCGGCCGCCCAGTGCAGCGACCCGACGCGAGAATTCGCCTTCGGCCAGGGTGGGAGTGCCTTTGAAGAGCATGTGCTCCACCACATGGGCCAGACCAGTCCAGCCGTCCACCTCGTCGATGGAGCCCACGCGAACCCAGACCATGTGGATGGCGGTGGGTGCACGCCGATCGGGCTGCACGATCAGGGTCATCCCGTTGGACA
The DNA here is from genome assembly GCA_964516635.1 of uncultured Tepidimonas sp. Classification (GTDB taxonomy): domain Bacteria; phylum Pseudomonadota; class Gammaproteobacteria; order Burkholderiales; family Burkholderiaceae_C; genus CAZEZY01. The sequence goes on from CAZEZY010000030.1 coordinate 6,542, forward strand.
GGACAAAGGACTGAGGCGATTGGGCAGCGGTCTGATGCGGGGGTGTGGCAGCGGCAACCACCGACGCCCCTGCCACCACCAGACCGAACAGCCACATCCGCATCAGCCAGAAAAAAAGAGGCTTTGGAGGTTTCATAGAATCCCAATGATTCCAGAATCCACGCAAATGTTCAGTTTCCTCAAGAAAAAATGGTTTTCAGGCCAGGCGTCCGACGCCGAGGTCGTCACGCCCCCCCCTTCAAGCCAAGCGGCCGAGGGGCTGGCATCGCCTGAAACACCCCCCTCACCGGAGCCACCCAGACAGTCCTGGCTCAACCGCCTCAGATCGGGTCTCCGGAAAACCGGCACCAGCCTGGCCACGGTATTCACCGGAACGAAGATCGACGAGGCACTCTACGAAGAACTCGAAGCCGCCCTGCTGATGGCCGACACCGGCACCCAGGCGACCCAACACCTGCTTGACGACCTGCGTCAGCGCGTCAAAGCCACCCGAACCACGGAGCCGGCGGCCGTCAAGTCGCTGCTGGCAGAGGCCATCACCGACTTGCTGCAGCCTTTGCAGAAACCCCTGGTGATTGACCACCCGGCTGGTGGACCCATGGTGTTGATGGTGGCAGGCGTGAACGGCGCCGGTAAAACCACCACCATCGGCAAACTGACCTGGCACCTGTCCCAGTCGGGCGCGAGCGTCCTGCTGGCGGCGGCTGACACGTTTCGCGCCGCCGCCAGGGAACAGCTCGGTGTGTGGGCCAACCGGAACACGGTCGAGATCGTCAGTCAGGAAGGAGGCGATCCGGCCGCCGTCAGCTTTGATGCGGTCTCGGCTGGTCGGGCCCGTGGCAAGGATGTGGTGATTGTTGACACGGCCGGACGGCTGCCCACCCAGTTGCACCTGATGGAAGAGTTGAAAAAGATCAAGCGGGTCGTCCAGAAAGCCGATGCCACGGCCCCTCACGAGGTGCTGCTGGTGATCGATGGCAACACGGGCCAGAATGCCTTGACGCAGGTCAAGGCATTCGATGCCGCTCTGCAGCTCACCGGCCTGGTGGTGACCAAACTCGATGGGACCGCCAAAGGAGGCGTCCTGGCCGCCATCGCGATGTGGTGCCGTGAGAACCGGCGCCAGGTACCGGTGTATTTCATCGGCGTCGGTGAACAGCTCGATGACTTGCAAACCTTCGACGCCAAAGAGTTTTCTGAGGCTCTGCTGGCTTGACTCGCGCCCGGGACCCATCGCAGATGCCCCAGGGTTTTACCTAGTCAATGCCCCATTCCCACACCGGGTTGTGTAAGCTTCATGTTGGATGCAAGCCTAAAATCCAATGGATTCTTATATCTGCATTCATTGATCCAAATCAAGGGTCGTTTTTCAGGTTCCAGTCACAGGAGACATCAACGATGAAACCAATCGCGAAGATTCTGGCCGTCGGCCTGCTGAGTGCGTCTGCACTCGCCGCACACGCCCAGGTCAATCAGATACGGGTGTGGGCCGCCGCTTGCGCCAACTGTCACGGAACCGAAGGCCGGGCCATGCCCGGCATGGACGCCCTGGCCGGCAAGGACAAGACCGAGATCGAACAGAAGATGCTGGACTTCAAGAACGGGCGCCGTCCTGCCACCATCATGCACCAGATCGCCAAGGGTTACAGCGACGAACAGATCGCTGCCATTGCCGCCTACTTCGCTGCCCAGAAAAAGTAAGGAGACCAGAACATGAAACGCCGTCAGTTCGTACAAACGCTTGCCGCCGGTTCGGCGCTGGGGTCCCTGGGTCTGGTGACCGGTTGCGCCACCCCCGGTGGTGGCTCCGGCCCTCACGTGGTCATTGTGGGTGGAGGCTATGGCGGTGCAACCGCCGCCAAATACACCCGCCTGTTCTCTGAAGGCAAGGTTCGGGTCACCCTGATCGAACCCAATGCCCAGTTCATTTCCTGCCCCATTTCCAATCTGGTGATCGGTGGCCTCAAGGACATGAACTACATCACCACTTCTTATGAAAACCTCCAGAAACGTCATGGGGTCAAGGTCGTCCGGGACATGGTCACCACCATCGACCCCGACAAGCGCACGGTGAAACTGGCCGGTGGCGCTGAAATCGGCTACGACCGCCTGATCGTTTCCCCTGGCATCGACTTCATGTGGAACACCCTGCCTGGCATGGCATCTGCCGAAGCCAAGTCCAAGGTGCTGCATGCCTGGAAAGCCGGCGAACAGACCGTTGCCCTGCGCAAGCAACTGGAAGCCATGCCCGACGGCGGCGTCTACGCACTCACCATTCCGCTGGCACCCTACCGCTGCCCGCCCGGCCCTTACGAGCGTGCCTGCCTGGTGGCCAACTACTTCAAGAAGGCCAAGCCCAAGAGCAAGGTGGTCATCTTTGATGCCAACGACGACATCCAGTCCAAGAAAGGCCTCTTCACCAAGGCCTGGAATGATCACTACAAGGGCATGATCGAATACCGCCCGAAGCACAAGGTCACCGATGTGGATGTTGCCACCAACACCTTGAAGTTCGAGTTCAACGAAGACTTCAAGGCGTCGGTCGCCAACGTGGTGCCCGACATGCGTGCCGGCGATATCGCCGTCAAGACCGGTCTGGCCACGGCGAACTCACGCTGGTGCGAGGTCGACTTCCTGACCTTCGAATCCAAGGCCCACAAGAACATCCACGTCCTGGGCGACTCGATCCAGATTGCCCCGGCGATGCCCAAGTCCGGTCACATGGCCAACCAGCACGGCAAGACCTGTGCCGCTGCAGTCGTCAATCTGCTGACCGGCCACCAGCCTCCCCAGTTGCCTCTGTACGCCAACACCTGTTACAGCTTCGTGAACGACGAAGACGTGGTGCACGTGGCCAGCGTCCACCGCTACGACGCCGAACGCAAGACCATGCTCACCGTACCGGGTTCGGGTGGGGTCTCGGTGGCTGCCAGCGAGCTGGAAGGCCGGTATGCGCTGGCCTGGGCCCAGAACATCTGGGCTGACATGCTGGCCTGATGCCATGGGTGTTTCCACCTTCGGGTGGAAACACCTGACGTTTTTTTTGATTGCTCTCTGATTCATCCATGGCCACCCTGACCTCTTCCTCTCCTCGTCTTCTGGCCGCTGTGGCGGTGGCAGGCACCCTGCTTTCCGGTCAGGCCATGGCTCAGGCCGACGAAGCCCGTGCCAAGCGGATCCACGGTGGCTCCTGCTTCCTGTGCCATGGCATGAATGGTGAATCCACGAGCGAGGTGTTCCCGCGTCTGGCCGGACAGAATGCCCAATACATCGCCAAGCAGCTGGAGGCATTCAAGACCGGAAAACGCAAGAGCTCGGCCATGGCCGATCCTGCCTCTCGGCTGTCCTCTGACGAGATGCTCGCACTGGGTCGCCTCTACGAAAAGATGGAGCCGCCCAAGGAGAGCGCCAAAGACAACCAGCTGGCCGCGGTGGGGCAGTACATCTACCACCAGGGCAACCGCTTCAGCGGGGTGCCTTCCTGTGCGAGCTGTCATGGTGCCAACGGTGAGGGTGCGTCCAACCTGCCAAGACTGGCCACCCAGTTCTCGGGTTACCTGTTCACGCAACTGAAGCAATTCAACAACCGCCAGCGTACCGACGACAACCTGGTGATGCACGTGGTGGTCGAGAAAATGACCGAGCTGGAAATGGCTGCCGTATCCGAATACCTCAGTGGCAAATAAGCGCTGAAACGACGGGAGCGAGGGTTCAGACCCCGACCACCAGACCTGGTGATCGGGGTTTTTCTTTGCTCAATGCCCGGTGTGGAGTTTTTCGTGGATGCGCCGAGTGGTTCGCCAGACCCCCCAAAGCACCACCGGGATCAGGACCCCGGCGGCCATTTCGGGATGGATCGGCACGCCGGCCGACTTCAGGGCCTTGGCACCATACAGCAACAAGCTGATCACGTAGTAGGAAATCGCGGCGATCGACAACCCTTCCACCGTGCTCTGCAAACGCAACTGCAGTTCCTGCCCCCGTGTGAGCTTCTCCAGCAACTGCTGGTTCTGGCCTTCGGTGGCAATGTCCACCCGGGTGCGCAACAAGGCACTGGCGCGGGATACCCGCTCCGACAGAGAGGTCAGGCGCTGGGCGGTAGAGGCCACGGTCGCCATCGCGGGCGAAAGACGACGCTGCATGAACTCGCCGATCGTCTGGGTACCGGGAATGGGTTTTTCGCGCAATTCGATGATGCGTTGAGCCACCAGCGTGTCGTAAGCCCTGGTGGCAGAAAACCGGTACTGGTGCTGTGCGATGGCTTTTTCGACTCGGGCCGCCAGGGCCACCAGGGTGTCCAGCATGGCCTGGTCCGAGCTTGTTTTCTGCTCCATGTCCATGGTGATACGGGCCAGTTGGGATTCGGCATCGGCCAGATCAGCGGACAGGCCTTTGGCCACCGGGAGACCTCGCAAGGCCATGAGACGGTAGGTTTCGAGTTCGAGCAAACGCTGTGAAATGCGTCCGGCTCGCGTTTCGGTGGTGTCTTCTGACACGATCACCAGCATGCGCTCGAAACCGCTGTCGCGCAACAGAAAGTCCGTGACGACCATCGAATGAGATTGGTGGCCCATCAGGGAGGCCATCACTGGATGGTCTGCAAACCAATCGCGTGCCTTGGCCAGACAATCCAGTGGCTGTGACACATCCCCATGCACCATGGCCATTTTGACGGCACAGAATGTACGCCCCGGCACCTGTGACAACCAGCCGGCCGGTGCGACCAGATGTCCCAGCAATTCGGGATTGCTGCTCCCCAGTCCTGCCCCCTCGGGCAAGGGTTGAACGATGGAGTAACGGGTGAATTCGGTGTGACGCTCCCATCTGAGCGAGTAACCGGGCATGGCAAGACGCAGAAAGTTGCTTTGCAGGTCGGCCAGTGTCAGTGAGGCATGTCCCGGCAAATGCCTCAGATGATCCAGTTCCTGCTCGCGGCTGACGTCCTCGTTGTAAACCGCCAGGAATACCACCAGCGCCGGCAGGCGGATGCGTGCAGAGGGGCGGGCATGAACCTCGTTGTGCAGCACCCGCCGGAGTTCGTCTTCTGGCGGCAAGGGCATGGGCGTCGAAAGGGTGGAAGCGGGATCGGTCATGGTGAATGCAATGATACCCCGTGGAGTGTGATCAACCTCTCCATCGAGACGTTAACATCGCAGGATGCAGACCGAAACCGATCGCCTGGGAGAGTGGTTGCCTGTCTTTCGATGGGGCAGACAATACCGCTATGTGGACCTGGGTGCCGACGTGACGGCCGCGCTCGTCGTCACCCTGATGCTGATCCCCCAGAGCCTGGCCTATGCGATGCTGGCAGGCCTCCCGGCCGAAGCCGGCCTGTACGCCAGCATGGCGCCTCTGGTGGTGTATGCGCTGCTGGGCAGCAGCAACAGCCTGGCGGTGGGTCCGGCTGCCGTGACCTCGCTCATGACAGCAACCGCCGTGGGGGGTATTGCGGCCAGCGGGACCGCCGATTACGCCACCGCTGCCCTCTGGCTGGCCCTGCTGAGTGGGGGCATGCTGCTCTTGATGGGGGTGTTGCGCATGGGATTTGTGGCCCATTTTCTGAGTCACCCTGTGCTGTCTGGTTTTGTGTCGGCTTCGGGATTGCTGATTGCCGCCAGTCAGGTCGGCCATCTCCTGGGCATCCCTTTGAGCGCCGGCACCCTATGGTCCTGGCTCCCCGAACTGGTTGCTCAACTGCCACACATCCACCTGCCAACGGCGATGCTGGGTGGAACCGTGCTGCTATGCCTCTGGCAGGCCCGACAGCATGCCCGCCATCTCTTCCAGCGTGTGGGCCTCGGGCCATTTTCGGCCGACCTCCTGACCAAGGCGGTTCCGGTCCTGGTCCTGGCGGGCAGCACCCTGTGGGCATGGTGGGCAGGGCTGGCCCATCAGGGCGTCAGAACCGTGGGGGAAGTGCCCTCGGGGCTGCCACCCCTGACATGGCCGAGCTGGGGCGTGCAGACGCTGGCACTGCTTCAGGTGCTGTGGCTGCCGGCACTGCTGATCGCCCTGGTCGGATTTGTCGAGTCGGTATCGGTGGGGCAGTCGCTGGCGGCCAGGCGACGCGAACGCATCGAACCCGATGCCGAATTGCGCGCCCTGGGGGCAAGCAACCTCGCGGCGGGTCTCACGGGCGGCTTTCCGGTGACCGGTGGCTTCTCGAGATCGGTGGTGAATTTCGATGCCGGGGCACGCACGCCCGCTGCCGGTTTGTTCACGGCCATGGGACTGGCTCTGGCCGCCCTGTTCTTGGCCCCTCTGCTCTACCACCTCCCACAGGCTGCCCTGGCCGCAACGATCATCATGGCCGTGCTCACGCTGGTGGATCTGCGGGCCTTTCGGCGCACATGGCGGTACTCGACCAGCGACTTCACCGCCCTGATGCTCACTTTTGTGCTCACCCTGCTGAGTGGCATTGAGGCAGGACTGATTGCCGGGGTGGCCGCGTCGGTGCTGATGTTGCTGTACCGGAGCAGTCGTCCGCACATCGCCACGGTCGGACAGGTGCCAGGCACCGAACATTACCGCAACATCCGGCGACATGCCGTGCAAACCTGGCCCCATGTGCTCGGGCTGCGCGTGGACGAGAGCCTGTACTTTGCCAATGCCCGCTACCTGGAAGATCACCTGGCGGCAGAAGTGTCCAGGCACCCTGCCCTGCGACATGTCGTGCTGCAGTGCACCGCCATCAATGACATCGATGCGAGTGCGCTGGAGAGCCTGGAAACCATCAACGAACGGCTGCGTGATGCGGGGGTGACCTTCCATCTCTCTGAAGTCAAAGGGCCTGTGATGGACCGACTTCAGAACAGCGACCTGCTGGGCCACCTCAGCGGTCAGGTTTTTCTCACACATCATCAGGCGATGACGACACTCGCCCCGGGCCAAGACGACCATTGAACAGCCAAAAAAAAACCGGACTCGCCTGGAAAGCGGTCCGGTTTTTTGGGAGACAGGAACGATCAGGCGCCCAGTTTTTCCTTGATGCGAGCCGACTTGCCGCTGCGGTCACGCAGGTAGTACAACTTGGCGCGACGCACGTCACCACGGCGCTTGACCTCGATCTTGGCAATGCGGGGGCTGTACAGGGGGAAGGTACGCTCGACGCCTTCACCATTGGAGATCTTGCGAACGATGAAGCTGGAATTGAGGCCACGGTTGCGACGCGCAATGACCACGCCTTCGTAGGCCTGCACACGCTTGCGGTTGCCTTCCACCACGTTCACGCTCACGATGACGGTGTCACCGGGCGCGAACTCGGGGATTTCCTTGTTCAGGCGAGCAATTTCTTCTTGCTCGAGGGTCTGGATCAGGTTCATGATTTCCTTGGTACTCGATCGTGGTCGCGCTGCACTGAAGGCCCACCGGGGCAGCCCCATGACTGCTGGTCGGGCCTGAATGTCAGGCCCTGGGCGGCCGGCCAGAGGATCGATAGCCTTTCATTATAGCCTGGAATGAGCTAGATGAACAAGCTATGTCCGTGGTGCCTGATTCCGGTCGGCCAGCCAGCGCTCGTCTTCAACCGTCAGACGACCAGCCGCACGCGCCCGCTCCAGGAGATCGGGCCGCAAGGCGGCCGAATTCGTGAGGCTCTGCTGGCGGCGCCAGCGTCCGATCTGACCATGGTGGCCAGAGAGCAACACCTCGGGTACGGCGGCCTCACCGTTGGGTCCATGCCAGCGTTCGGGACGCGTGTAGTGGGGACAGTCGAGCAGACCATCCAGCGAAGGATGGAAACTGTCCTGCTGGTGGCTGCCCTCGTCGTTCAGCACACCGGGCTGCAATCGGGCCACTCCATCCAGCAGCGCCATCGCAGCCAGTTCGCCACCCGACAGGACGAAATCGCCCAGGCTCAGCTGCATATCGACACACTGGTCGATGAAGCGTTGATCAATGCCTTCGTAGCGGCCGCACACCAGGATCGCGCCCGGACCCGATGCCTCACGAGACACCAGGGCGTGGTCCATGCGCTGCCCCTGAGGCGAAAACAGCACGGTTGGCCCCACCGGTACACCCTCAGCCTGGCGCTGCTCGCGGACGGCTCGCCAGCATGCAGCCAGGGGCTCGGCCATCATCACCATGCCTGGACCACCGCCAAAGGGGCGGTCATCGACCCGGCGATAGTTGCCTTCCGCATGGTCGCGCAGTGGCCAGAGCCGGACATCGACCAGGCCAGACGCAAAAGCGCGCCGGTTGATGCCATGCTGCAGAAACGGGCCAAACAGCTCGGGGAACAGGGTGATGACGTCGAAACGCATGCCTGCCTGTGGGGATCAGTAGTCGGGTTGCCAGTCGGCCACGATGGTGCGGGCCGGCTTGTCCACACTGTCCACATAGGCCGAAACGAATGGAATCAGACGCTCCTGAGGTTTTCCATCGGCTTCGTATTCGAGGCACAGCACCGAGTGCGGACCGGTGGGTAGCAAGTCCCGAACCACCCCCAGCGGCACGCCTTCGCGATTGACCACCGTCATGCCGATCAGGTCGACCCAGTAGTACTCGTCGGGATCATCGGTCTCGGGAAAATGGGCACGGGAAATGAAGATGCGTGCGCCTTTGAGCGATTCGGCCGCATTGCGATCGGGAATGTCGGCCAGTTGGGCCACGACACCATCGCCATGGGACTTGATCTCGGCCACCATCACCGACACGGTGCCGGCAAATGCCTCGAAACCTCGTGCATAACGGCCCTCGGGCGGTGCCAGAAACCACTCACGGGAGTGAAACAGGGCGTCTGGGTCGGCGCTGTAAGGATGCAGCCGAACCCAGCCCTTGATGCCCCAGGCCTCCTGAACCCGCCCCACCTCCACGGCATCAGCGGGCAGAGGCGCAGCGGTGAGGCCGGGCACCAGGGCCATGGGCATGACGCCCTCAGGCTGCTGCGGGCGCAGCCTGGGCAGCCTGCTTGATCAGGCGGGCCACGGTGTCGGAAGGGGTGGCGCCCACGCCCATCCAGTAGGTCAGGCGGTCCTGGGCAATGCGCAGGGGCTCTTCGCCGCCTTTGGCCAGCGGGTTGTAAAAACCGATGCGCTCGATGAAGCGGCCGTCACGACGGGCACGCTTGTCGGCCACGACGACGTTGTAGAACGGACGGGCTTTGGCGCCGCCGCGGGAGAGTCGGATCACGACCATGATTTATCCTTCGGGTGGTAGGGTATTCCGCAACGCCTGAGACACACGACTGACCACCCGGCCAGCGAAACGTTGCAAACCTCGCATTATATCTCCAGCCCATCACCATCGTCCAGCACATCATGATCCTGATACGCCCCAGCACCGAAGCGGACATGCCTGCGATCTGCGAGATCTACGGTCAGCATGTGCGGCATGGGACCGCGACATTCGAAACCGAGCCCCCCGATGTCAGCGAGATGACCGCCCGCCATGCCGACGTGACCCGCAAAGGGCTGCCATGGCTCGTGGCAGTGGTGAACGGACAGGTGCAGGGCTATGCCTACGCCAACTGGTTCCGGCCCCGGGGTGCATTTCGCTATTGCGTGGAAGACTCCATCTACCTGGCAGAGGGCAGCAGCGGTCAGGGACTGGGCCGTGCCCTGCTCGCTGAGCTCATCACCCGTTGCGAAACCGCCGGTATGCGCAAGATGGTGGCCGTGATCGGTGATTCCGCCAATGCAGGCTCCATCGGACTGCACCGTGCACTGGGTTTCGAGGAAGTGGGCATCATGCGGGGTTGCGGCTGGAAACTGGCGCAATGGCTGGACATTGTGCTCATGGAGCGAGTGCTCGGTTCCGGCCACCAGACACCTCCCGACTGAATCCACCGGATCCACCGGAACTTTCGCCGCCCACATGGCACATACCCCAGCATGAATGCAACAACCTTGCGACGCCCGGCCACCCGAAACAAGAACAAGACCCTCGCCGCCTGGCTGGCCCTGGTGGGCGGCGGCTTCGGCTGGCACCGGCTATACCTGTACGGCTGGAGCGACATGTGGGCCTGGGCGCACGCCATTCCCACCGCCCTGGGCCTGTGGGGGGTGGATCGGGTTCTGACCTACGGTCAGGACGACAAGTTGTCGTGGCTGTTGCTGCCCCTGCTCGGGTTCAGCTTGGCAGCGGCTTGTCTGACAGGCATTCTCTATGCCTTGCAATCCCCGTCTCAGTGGAATGCGACTCACAACCCGGCTCAGGACGCCGACGCACCCGCTGGGCGAACCAACTGGTTGACGATTGGCGCGCTGGTGTTTGCGCTGATGTTTGGAACGATCGGGCTGATGTCCAGCCTGGCTTTCGGTTTCCAGCGCTATTTCGAATACCAGATTGAAGAAGGGCTGAAAATCAGCCAGTGATTCCTCTGGCGGGTTTCAGAGCGGCACCAGCCAGGAGAGCACCAGCATGACGGCACTCAGGGTGAACAGAGACAGGGCCGTCGATACCCCCATGGCAGCCGTGGTCAGATCCTGTACCACCTGATAGCGCTGGGCAAACAGAAAGACGTTGGCGCCCGTCGGCAGCCCTGCCGCGATCACCATCACCACCATGGCCAGGCCAGAAATGCCGAAAGCCCAGGCGCTGATGCCCACCAGCACGGGCAAGAGCAGGTTCTTGCTGGCGGCCAGCCAGAGGGTCATGCGCCACTGACCAGCCAAAGGCGTGGCAGCCAGACTCACCCCCACCAGCACCAGCGCCAGCGGGCCGAAGGCGCTGCCCAGGAGTTGCAGGGGCTTGTCCACCACACCAGGCAATGCCAGACCGCTCTGGGCGAACAACAGCCCGCAGACGATCGGTAGGGGTATCGGATGGATGAGCGAGCCTTTGATGGCACTCCAGGCGGTCTGCCACAGATGGGGTGCCTGGCCACCCTGATGCCGGGTTTCACGTGCCGCCGCCAATTCCAGCACGATGGCGCCCGCCGTGAGCAGAATGAGCGCGTGCACCGACACCAGCGTGAGCAAGGTGACCAGACCTTCCTGGCCGAAAGCCAGCCCCACCAGGGTGATGCCGATCATCACCATGTTGCTGAACGTGCCGGCCAGGGCCAGCACCACGCTGCGGCAGTTGAATCCACGCCACGCGATACTGGCAGCCAGCAACAGGCCCGCTGCGGCGAAGTAGGCGGCGATCGGCCGGAGGTCCAGTTCGTCGATACGCACCGTGCTCATGGTGCGAAACAGAAGGGCCGGAATCAGCAGCAGGAAGACGAGATTGGACAGATCCCTGACCGCATCACCTCGTATCCACTGACGTCGGCCGGCCAGGTAACCTGCGCCAATCAGCAGGAACACGGGCGTGAGCGACTGGAAAACCGGGTGCTGGGCGAAGTTCACCGCGCGAGTGTACCGAGGAGCCGCCTCATCGCTTCAGCCACTCGGTGTAAGTGCGACGCAGCTTCTGGACCTTGGGCGCTGCCACCGCCATGCAATAGCCGTGATAGGGATGCCTGGCGAAGAATGCCTGGTGGTAGTCCTCTGCCCGATGGTAGTTCTGAAGAGGGCGCACCTCGGTGACGATCGGGGCGCCAAACGCCTCTTGCGCGTCGAGTTCCTTGATCAGGTCGAGGGCCACCGCCTCCTGGGCAGGATGCGTGAAGTAGATACCACTGCGGTATTGCGTGCCCACGTCAGCCCCTTGACGGTTCAGGGTGGTGGGGTCGTGCGTGGCAAAAAAGATGTCCAGTATCTGGCGCAACCCGATCACGGTGGGATCGAACTCGATGCGGATGACCTCGGCATGGCCAGTCGTGCCCGAACAAACGTCTTCGTAAGTGGGCTGCGGCGCATGGCCGTTGCTGTAACCCGACTCGACATCCAGCACCCCACGCACCTCGACGAACACGGCCTCCGTGCACCAGAAACACCCCCCAGCCAGCACCACGGTCTCACGGGATTCCATGACGTTCTCCTGCCTCAGACATCGCCAGATTCACACAACGAAAAAAACGGGCCCGGAAAACGGGAAGCCGCACGATTTCTGCTAGGGTAGTGCATCTATGGTGCTTTCGCTGGACTTCCTCGCCATACCCCTGCTCGTCGCAGCCGGGCTGGTATTCGTGAGCCTGCTCGCGGGCATGTTTTCGGTGCGGCTGGGGTTTTCCTTCCTGCTGATTTTCCTGGTGGCAGGCATGCTGCTGGGTGAAGATGGGCCCGGCGGGGTCGTTTTCGAGGACTACGGGCTTGCCTTCTGGGTGGGCAACGTGGCCCTTGCCGTCATTCTGCTGGATGGAGGCCTGCGCACGCATCACAGCACTTTCCGCACCGGCCTCAAGCCCTCTCTCTGGCTGGCCACGCTCGGCGTGGTGGTGAGCGCGGCCATCACCGGGGTGGCGGCGCACTGGCTGCTGGGACTCAGCTGGCCACTGGCCCTGCTGCTGGGCGCCATCGTGGGCTCCACCGACGCGGCCGCCGTTTTTTCTCTCCTCAAGTCATCGGGTGTCAAGCTGAATGAACGGGTGGCTGCCACGCTGGAAATCGAGTCCGGCCTGAACGATCCGATGGCGGTCTACCTCACACTGGCCTTGATCGGCTGGGTGATGATGTCGTCCCAGGGCATGCCCGTCGATTTTGCCTGGTGGTCACCCTTATGGAGTCTGGCCCTGCAATTTGGCTGGGGCAGCGCCATCGGGGTGGGCGCTGGCTGGGGATTTGGCCTCTTCCTGCGGCGGCTCACGCTGTGGGCTCGGCCCAGCGGTGGCGTGCGCGCGCTGCTGCTGACGTCGGCTGGCTTGAGCGTGTTTGCGCTCACCACCTGGGTGGGCGGATCGGGCTTTCTGGCCATCTATGTGTTCGGGGTGTTTGTGGCCCATCGCGCCCCCCAGAGCGTGACGCCCGCCATGTCGGCCATGGACGGATTTGCCTGGCTGTCACAGGCCGGCATGTTCCTGATGCTGGGCCTCTTGGTCACCCCCGCCGAAGCCCTGCGCACCTTCTGGCCGGCCCTGGGCGTGGCGGCCGTCCTGATGCTGATCGCCAGGCCGGTTTCGGTCTGGCTCTGTCTGAAACCCCTGCGGTTCGACCACCGTGAAATGGCCTTCATCTCCTGGGTGGGACTGCGGGGGGCCGTCCCGATCGTGCTGGCGGTTTTCCCCGTGATGGCGGGCGTGGAAGGCGCTCGGGAATACACCAACGTGGCGTTGATTGTGGTGCTCGCCTCGTTGATCCTGCAAGGTTCAACGATCCCCTGGACCGCTCGACGCTCGGGTGTGGCACTGCCCGATGCCGACGACACCACCCGGGCACGTGAGGTGTTTGGCGATTTCGAGGTGCCAGGGAATACCCGCATGACCGATCTGTGCGGTTTTTATGGCTGGCCGGTCGTCGGGAGCGAGCTCCAGACCGTGGCCGAATGGCTCACCGAGGCCCTGGCCCGCCCGCCGGTGGAAGGTGACCACGCCACACTCGGGCAGGCCGAATTGAGCGTTCGCGCCATGCAGGAAGGCGAAGTGGTGAGGGTGGGCATCCGTCTGCTGGAAGCCGCCGAAACCGGCCCGAATGATTGACACCTCAACTTTTTAGTCGGTGTTGCAAATCACCGACACCACGGTCTGGAACACGGTGCTAACGTACCGTCCATGCCACAACTGATCGATATTTCGCCACCGGTTGGCTCGTTCACACCTGTCTTCCCGGGGGATACGGCCTATCGCCAGGAATGGCTGGCACGCATCGCACCGGGTTGCCCGGTCAACGTCAGCGCCATCACCACCACCCCCCACGCAGGCGCCCATGCCGATGCCCCCCTGCACTACGACGACGCTGGTCAGCCGATCGGCGAAGTGGCCCTGGCCCCCTACATCGGCCCCTGTCGGGTGGTGCATGCCCTGGGCGTGCGGCCACTCGTCGCGTGGCCGGACGTGGCGCATGCCCTGACGGGTCGCGGCCCGGTGCCCCCGCGTGTGCTGGTGCGGACTTACGAGCGCATGCCCTGGGGCCATTGGGACCCGTCGCTGGCCGGGTTGGAGCCGGCGCTGGTCGAGCGGCTGGCCGATCTGGGCGTGCAACTGGTGGGGACCGACAGCGCCAGCATCGACCCGGCCGACAGCAAGACGCTGGACAGCCACCAGGTGAACCGCCGCCGTGGC
>CAZEZY010000031.1:0-20149 GCA_964516635.1 uncultured Tepidimonas sp.
GCCACCGCCACCGACACCGACTTCGGCATCGTGGAAAGTGTGGTTGCCCACGAGTACTTCCACAACTGGACCGGCAACCGCGTCACCTGCCGCGACTGGTTCCAGTTGAGCCTGAAGGAAGGCCTGACCGTCTTCCGTGACCAGGAATTCAGCATGGACATGGCGGGCAGCCCATCGGCCCGCGCCGTCAAACGCATTGAAGACGTGCGGGTGCTGCGCACCGCCCAGTTCCCGGAAGATGCGGGGCCCATGGCCCACCCGGTGCGGCCCGACCAGTACGCCGAAATCAACAACTTCTACACCGTCACCGTCTACGAAAAAGGCGCCGAGGTGGTGCGGATGCAGCAAACCCTGGTCGGACGCGAAGGCTTTGCCCGGGGCATGAAGCTGTACTTCGAGCGGCACGACGGCCAGGCCGTGACCTGCGACGACTTTGCCCAGGCCATGGCCGACGCCAACCCCGACAGCGATCTCGCCCGCCTGCTGCCCCAATTCAAGCGCTGGTACAGCCAGGCCGGTACCCCTCGCGTGAAAGCCGAAGGTGCCTACAACGCCGCCGAGCGCACCTACACCCTCACCCTGTCTCAGACCTGCCCCGCCACGCCTGGGCAGCCGGTCAAGGAGCCCTTTGTGATACCGGTGTCGCTGGGCCTGCTGAATGCCCAGGGTCAGGCATTGCCCCTGCAACTGGCGCACTGGAGCCATGCCGAAACCGGCAGTCGCACCCTGGTGCTCACGCAAACCAGCGAAACCTTCACCTTTGTCAACCTCGACAGCGAACCGGTGCCCTCGCTGCTGCGCGGCTTCAGCGCCCCGGTGATTCTCGAGCAGGAAATCACCGACGCCCAGTTGCTCACGTTGCTGGCCCATGACACCGACCCCTTCAACCGCTGGGAAGCGGGTCAGCGCCTGGCGATGCGCCTCGCGCTGGCGGCCATCCGCGCCGAGGGTCCGGTGCATGCAAACATCCTTGACCACGCTTATCTGGATGCGATGCGCGCCGTGCTGCGCCACCCCGAGCTCGATGCGGCGTTCAAGGAACTGGTGCTCACCCTGCCCGCCGAAACCTATCTGGCCGAGCAACTCGACGTGGTGGACCCCCAGCGCATCCACACCGTTCGCGAAGCCATGCGCAACCAGCTGGCCCATGCCCTGCATGACGACTGGATGCACGCCCACGACGCCCACAAGGACAACGGCGCCTACCGGCCCGACGCCACCTCCAGCGGGCGCCGTGCCCTGGCCGGCCTGGCGCTGCAGATGCTGTGCATCGCCGCCCACGACAACGGCAACCCGGTATGGCCCGGCAAGGCCTACCAGCGCTTCAAGGACGCGAGCAACATGACCGACCGCTTCAACGCCCTGCAGGCGCTGGTGGTGAGCGGCCATGCGCTGGCGCAGGACGCCCTCAAGCGCTTCCATGCCTTGTTCCAGCATGATGACCTGGTGCTCGACAAGTGGTTTGCGCTCCAGGTCGGTGCGCCCGACCGCGGCGGCAACATCCTGCCCCAGGTCAGGCAGCTGATGCAGCACCCCGACTTCCACCTGCGCAACCCCAACCGGGCACGCAGCGTCATCAGCACCTATTGCCACGCCAACCCGGGCGCCTTCCATCGGGTCGATGCCGCCGGCTACGTGTTCTGGAGCGAGCGGGTCATCGAGATCAACGGCTTCAACCCGCAGGTGGCCGCCCGGCTGGCCCGCGCACTCGACCGCTGGAAGAAACTCGCCGAGCCTTACCGCAGTGCGGCTCGCGAAGCCATTGCCCGCGTGGCCGCCCACGACGCCCTGAGCAACGATGTGCGCGAGGTGGTCACGCGCGCCCTGGCAGATTGAACTCCACCCCACAGGAAACGGCATGACCTCACGCCCCTCACTCACCCGCTACCTGGTCGAACAACAGCGCGTCCACGGTCTCATCCCGCCTGAATTGCGCCTGCTCATCGAAGTGGTGGCACGCGCCTGCAAGCGCATTGCCATCAGCGTCAACAAAGGCGCGCTGGGCGAAGTGCTGGGCAGTGCCGGGAGCGAAAACGTCCAGGGCGAAGTCCAGAAAAAACTCGACATCATCGCCAACGAGGTGCTGATCGACGCCAACGAATGGGGCGGGCACCTGGCCGCCATGGCTTCCGAGGAAATGGAAGGCATCTACGTGGTGCCCAACCGTTACCCGCAAGGCGAATACCTGCTGCTGTTCGATCCGCTCGATGGTTCCAGCAACATCGATGTGAACGTGAGCATCGGCACCATCTTCTCGGTGCTGCGCCGCCGCAACGAGGACCCGACCCGCGTCGACCCGGTGTGCGAAACCGACTTCCTGCAGGCTGGTCATCAGCAGGTGGCCGCTGGCTATTGCCTGTATGGCCCGCAGACCACACTGGTGCTGACCGTGGGCAACGGCGTGGTGATGTTCACCCTTGACCGTGAACAGGGCTCCTGGGTGCTGACCCAGGAAAACGTGCAGATTCCGCCGGACACCCAGGAATTCGCCATCAACATGAGCAACATGCGCCACTGGGATACCCCGGTGAAACGCTATGTCGACGAATGCCTGGCCGGCAAGGAAGGCCCGCGCGGCAAAGATTTCAACATGCGTTGGATCGCCTCCATGGTGGCGGACGTGCATCGCATTCTGACTCGCGGGGGCATTTTCATGTACCCCTGGGACAAGCGGGAGCCGAACAAGCCCGGCAAGCTGCGCCTCATGTACGAGGCCAACCCCATGGGCTGGCTGGTGGAGCAGGCTGGCGGCGCAGCCACCAACGGCCGCCGGCGCATCCTCGACATCCAGCCACAGGCATTGCACGAACGCGTCAGCGTGATTCTGGGCTCCCGGCACGAGGTGGAACGCGTCACCTCCTACCACATGGAGGCCTGAGGCCAAGCTATAATTTAAGGCTGACTTACCGGGAAGCCGGTAAGTGGTGGCCGGAATAGCTCAGTCGGTAGAGCAGCTCATTCGTAATGAGAAGGTCGGGGGTTCGATTCCTCTTTCCGGCACCAATTAAATCAAGGACTTAAGCCAACTCGTGAGGGTTGGCTTTTTTGTTTACTGACCATCTGTAGGCAATTTCAATGAGCTTATCCGGGAAGTCATCATTGGAGCAATCCCGTGCTTCTGGCCGAAAGAAAAGGCCGCCCTGACGGCGGCCTTTTACACCATGACCAGACAGATGGCCCCAGGTTACCAGGACCAGCCGGCACCCACGCCCACCACCGGCTTGCTGCCACGGTTCAGGCCTGAGGAAATGCTGGCCTTGATCATGGCGTTGGCCGACACTCGGAAATTGCCACCAAAGGCCAGCGCGGTCTTGCCCATGAAGCTGCCGACGCCCACGCCCACCGACTTGTCCTTGCCCGGTTGCGGGGCCGGGATGTGTGCACTGGCCGAAACGGCCGCAATCGCATGGGCGTACTGGCGAACGTTCACCGCATCAAAATCGGCACGGCCATCGGCCACGCCGGTCACGGTGACCGGCGCACCGGTCGCAGAGTTGCTGAACGTTGCACCACGGTCATCCAGGGTCAGACTGGTGGAGTTCACCCCACCAGACATGACCGCTTGCGTTTCGGTAACCACAAAGCCGTGCGTGTTACCAAGACCATTGGTAACCACCATAGAACCCGTGGTTTGGCCCACAGTCCCATGGGTGATTTTGCCGTTCTCATCCAACACCGCACCACTTCCCCCCTGGTTGGCAATGTTGGTCTGACCGGTCGTCGCCTGTGTGGCACCCGCAAGCACCGAAGAACCTGAAGTCACGGTGGTGGTGGCCGAGGTGTTGGACGTGTACACCAATGTTCCATTGATGAAGGTGTTGCCGTTGATGAGCGTGTTGCCCTCCAGACGGTTAACGAAGGTTGCCCCGGCAATGTTTTGACGGCTGGCGGTATCGCCCACATTGTTCAATTGTGTAGCGAGTGTCGCGCTGTCGGTACTCAGGGTTTGCGACGCGCTGAAGGTAGAAAAGCCGCTGGCGGTAGGGCCTGTACCAGAACGCAGGCTTGCCGTACCGTTGGCCACAGATAAAACACTGTTGCCCGCAGTTGCCGTCACAGTGGTGCCTGTTTGGGAATTGCCAATAAGATTGGTCGATGAACCAGAGCCAGTACCCACGTTGTTGGTGGTGGCAAAAGCATTCACGCCAATGTTGTTGGTGGCGCTGTTCAGATGGGTTGTGTTGGCGGAATTGCCGATGGTGACCGCACCGGTACTGGTCCCGGTGTTGATGTTGGTGACACCAACGATATTGTTGGCTGTGGTGGCCGTGAGGGTGTTGGTCGCACCGGTAATGGTATTGGTGGAAGTCCCCGCTGCGCCCACGGTGTTCAAAGAGTTGGCCCCACCGCCAAACGTATTGGTGGTGTTTGCGCCCGTGGCCAGCGTGGTATCGCCAGTAGAACTCAGACTACCCGCAACACTGGTGGCGCCAGTGATGCCAACCGTGGAACCGTTGATGCCAACGGTGCCTGTGCTATTCCCGATCGACGTACCAGCAGTACCGGTAGCGTTGATGTTGGTGGTACCTACAATGTTTGTGGTACCTGTTTGGCCGAAAGTACCAACTGTGGCAATAGAATTCGTACCAACAGTCAATTCTGCATTGCCACCGCCCGAGTTCACGGTCAGCGTGTTGTTGATTGTGGTTGCCCCTGACAATACAGTCGCACCGCCGACCGATAAGGTACTTGTGGTTTGAACGGATCCAGTGGTGTTGAAATTGGTCGTTCCAGTGATAGCGCCATTGGTGAAGGTTGCATCACTGATCGTTCCGCCGCTGATGGTGCCCGTGTTGGTTGTGGTACCAGACAATGTACCCGAGCTCAGGGTGGCATTAGAAATGGTGCCCGACGTCATATCCAGATGACCACCAATCGATACATCCCCACTGGTCACAACCGGTCCAGAGAGATTGATTTGGGCTCCCGTGATGTTGACGTGACCATCTTCATACGCATTGGGAACCGCGGTAATATTCACTTGATTTGAATGAATATTGATCTCGCCGGTTTCTGTTGCCCCACCAGACGACAAATCAGAACCTAAAACTTGAATATAGGAAACCGCACCAGTCACCGCAAGACCGGAAGCATTCCCGTTTGAGGTGATGACAACACCTTCGGTAATGTCTGAAACATGCTGGCTGTCCCTATTCCCCTCGATTCTGTAATTTCCAGTACCACCGACTTCCGTATCGGCCATTACCGACAGTGGGACCATCGCGAGGGAACAGGCAGCGACAGCAGTTTTAAGAGGAAATTTCATCATTGAACCTTTGATGGGTTGAACTCGAATTGATCATTACAAAACAACTTCTTTTTTGATCGACACACAACCGTTGCCGGCCGGCATCAGGAACACTTTGGTGGCCGGACCACCATCCAGCACGGTAATGGCCTGCTTGAGCATGCCCACCTTCTGCAGGGTGCCAAACTGGCTGGCTGCCACGGCGTCACAGGCGTTGGGCCAATAGACCACCGCATCGTAGGTGGCACCACAGCCATTGACTTGATTTGGCGCAAAAGATGCGCTGGCGTAGGCAGGACCGGCGGGGGTGCGTAATTCCATAGCCAGGGGAACAAGCCGTTGATCCTGGCCATTGGGTGGGACCATCAGCAGGGCCCCGGCATCGGGCCCGAAGCCCAGAAAATTGGATACCTGGTTGATGCGCCCCGCGCAGGCAAGGACCCCCTGCTGCACAGCCGCCTGGGCCACGTTGTTGACCCGCGGTGCTTGCGCTGGCACCGGGTTGCCGGGCGCTGGACCGACGCCCTGCGCCCAAACCGACACCACGGATGTCAGAACCAGCAAAATGGTGGCGCCGATACGGCGTGCGATGGTTGTCTTCATACTTGCTACTTTATCAGCAACCACACTGAATGGAAATCAAAAAACAAAAAGACTGTACCCTATCCCGAAAAATCTGGACAATTTCTCCGACTGGTTTACCTGCCCGAACCTGATTTGAAAAATCCCAACATGACAATCGGTATCGGCCGGGTATCACAGGAGTGATCCTTTGCCCAACATGAAACTTGGCATGGTCAAGAACCAAGTGCAACACCGGGTTTATTGAATTGAGGAATTGGGTTGACTGATCTTTTTCAACAGGGTCTGGTAGACGCAGATGGGCGGGTAGAAGCCGTGAATGGCACGCAGACGCTGTCACCGCTGAAGATCAGCGCATAGCTGACGATCTTCTTGGACGGCAACTCGCGGATGACCCGCTTTCAGCACCCCGCCACCCAGCCACGCCGAAATGGCCACATCCTTTGGGGCATGAATTCTTGAGTTCTCGGCGATTTCATCGCTTCAGCCATGATTGACAACATCAACCCTGCTGTCCAGGGCTGCTGCCGTCCAGCGCCCCCCCCAATGGGGTGGCGAGGCGCCTGCAGGCAGGGGCTACGCCGCTGAGCCGCCACGAAGCCACCAGACCATGCTGGGAATGAGTGCGAGCCCGACCAAACCAATCGACAGGTAGTTGCCCGTTCTGGGGTTGAAGTCTTGCCAGATGCGCGACCATGTGAATCGCATGATCAGCCTGCCGATGGCCACATCAAACGCCGTCATGAACCCGGACAGGCCCAAACCCAGCCACAGGTGCCCGCCCATGCCGGTGGCACCTACACCAGGCACGAAGACATAGCAAACCCCGAACGCGAGCAGCGTTCCAGACACCACGCTCCATTTGATGGCCAACACCTTGCCCACTTTCGGGGCAAGCCAAACGGCACGAGCGATCCCGTGGAGCGTTTCGGTACCTGCCAGCAGCAGGCACAGCGAGGCAAAACGAACGAAGTCGATGGATTCCATAGGGCCTAGGGCGTGTCGGGGTTGTTCATGGCGTACCCACATCAACCAGATGGTGTGAATCTCAAGGCGAAACCCACTCTCCCTTCCACTGCTCTTGGCGGGTGTAAACCGCTCGGCGGTGGTTCGGTCCCAGATGCAGGATATCCATGGACTGCAAGTACAGGTTCACCATCACAAAGGCTTCAGGATCGGGACTCATCCTTGATTGGGTTGAATCGGATCCTCGGAACGGCGCCCGAATCGGATGCGCATGCCCAAAATGAGCAGCGCCAGGGTGAAGGTGATGGCATTGGCCGCAATGAGCGGCATCTCTCCCAGCAGCAGACCGTAGACCAGCCATAGCCCAACGCCAACGGTGAAAACGGCATACATGGCCAGCGAGATACCGCTGACATCACGGGTGCGCCAGGTTCGCCAGGCCTGTGGCACGAAGCTCGCGGTGGTCAGTACGGCTGCCAGCGAGCCGATCCAGTCGGTTGAAAGGGTGAGCATGTCAACCTTCAAGAGTGGTGAGTGTCATCGCCCATGCCCGGCCAGGGTAGCCAGCAGTGGCACGCAAAGTGTCTTCGAACCAAGTCATGCGATCGGTTCACGTTTCGTAGGCCATCAGATCCACATCGGCCGCTTGCTGTCGAAGCGGAACCAGCAACTGGTAGGCAGGGGAAGCAAACCAGCCATGCGCGGCCTCCAGGTTCGGGAACCGGATCACGACCGTTTCCGGGTGCCGGTTCTGGCCGGCCCATTCGGCCACCTTCGTGCCCCGGAAAACGAGTTCACCGCCCCAGGGAGTCAGTGTTGCAGGAACCAGGCTGCGGTACTCGGCCCAGCGCTCCGGGATTTTGATGGTGATCTGTCCGATCACATAAGCGTTTTTCATGTCTGAATGGTACCGCGTCCGACCCTGTGAACCTGCCAGTAAGATCTCCCCATGAATCAACCTGAATCAGCGCCAGCGCCCTCTGAAACCCTTCGTCTGGCCAAAGTCATTGCGGCACGGGTGCCCTGTTCCCGAAGGGAAGCCGAGCAGTACATCACCGACGGCTGGGTTCAGGTCGATGGCGTGTGCGTCACCACGCCACAAACCCGCGTGGGCCCTGGTCAGCGTGTCGAACTCGACCCCAAGGCGAAACTGCAGCCGATCACGCCGGCCACCTTTCTCGTGCACAAACCGGCCGGCATGAACCCCGCCGAAGTGGCCATGTGCCTGACCGAAGCCGAGCGCTGGTCTGGCGACCATACAGGCATACGCCCGACGGTTGCCCACCATCACCGGCTTCAGACATGGGCTGGCTTGCCCTTGCCAGCCAGCGGGCTGGTCGTGCTCAGTCAGGATGGCCGGGTGATACGCAGGCTCACGGAAGATGCGGCCTTGCTGGAGCACGAATTCATTGCGGAAGTTCGCTGTCCGGAGGGCGCTGGAAGGCCGCCACCCCCGGCCGGAGCGAGCTGGCAAAGCGAGAACCGGCTTCGATTGGCACTGAAAAACCCCGACCCAGCGTTGATCGGGCAATGGTGCGAACAGGCGGGCTTGCCTCTGGTGGCTCTGCGGCGCATCCGCATCGGGCGCGTGGCCATGGCTGGCATGCCTCCTGGTCAGTGGCGCTATCTGGCGACCACCGAAAGGTTTTAAGCGAGTCGCCTGGCCAGCACCGCACTCAGGTAGAGCACGAGCACGGTCCCGATCAGGTCACCCGCCAGCATCGGTACGAAACCCTCGCTCCAGGGTCGGAGCAAATCGCGCGCGACAAAGTAAGCGTGATGGGCCACCACGCTGGTCAAGGCGCAGATCACCGACAGCTGCAACAACTGGCCGAAGCTGAGCCCGGCAAGGTCAAGCCGGATCTGCAGCAGTCGCATGGACACCCACACCCCCAGCCAGGGTGCAAGTGCCGAGATGGCAGAAAGAACCAGGGCATCGGCGCCGTTCACCCCCCAGACCGGATCGTTGGTGAAAAGCGCCCCCACAAACAGGCCGGCCACCCCGCGCCAGCCCAGCAACAGGACGGCCACCACCCGCAAGGCAGCGGGCAAGAACACCCAGTTGGCAAAAGGAGTGGCTTCGAACAGCGTAAAAACCCAGGCATTGGCCTGGTACAGCAATACCCAGAGCAGCGCGACAATCGAAATGTCTACTGCGACGCTTTGGACGTTTCCGTCTCGGATGGAGACCACGCGCTCTCCCTGGCCAGTTCCAGACACTTGCCCAGTTTCTCGAAATACGCTTCGGCCGCCCGGGTGGGAACAATGTATCGCACCCTTTGGTCCTGGACACAGGGCTCGAACGCGAGCATGCCTTTGCTGTGGAGGGTCTTGATGCGCCGAAAAGCGGTTCGCTCGGGTGTGCCCTGCTCCATGCGTGCGGCTTCAGTCACCTGGACCAGTTGCCCCGCTTCACGGGCCGCCAACAAGCGCCCCAGCAGACGTTCCTCGACAGCATCCAGCAGAGGCACGGCTGGCATCTGGCGCAGGGCATTCACCAGATTCAGGAATCTGACGTAGGTGGATGCATGCCTGGAATGAGCCATGTTCAAGATGGTAAACCCGAACGACCAGACCAGACCGGATTGAACGCCAAATCTGCCCATCAAAGTCCACTTTTTGCAACAGCGCATGAGCCGATGTTCAAAGCTGTCAAGAAATGATGTCAAAATATCACAAAATTAAAAAATTTAAACTATGAGCTCTGATCCGGATCACTTTGAAACGCTCAGCGATTACGTCACCACGCTGGAGGTCGCCAAGATGCTCGGACTCGCCGTTCGCTCGGTTCAGCTCATGGTCGACCGAGGCGATCTGCAAGCCTGGAAAACCCCAGGGGGTCATCGCCGCATCACGCGTGAATCGGTCGAGCGCTGGATCGAAAACAGCCGGGCCAACGTCACCGGCGTGGCTGCCCTGCATCCCACCGAAAAACCCCGCGTGGGGCGCAAGCGCGTGCGCTCGCACATTCCCCGCATCCTGCTCATCGAAGACTCCACCCACCACCAGAACCTGGTGCGCATGGTGGTCGAGAAGCATTTCCCCAAAGTGGACCTCCATATCGCCGATGACGGCGTTTCCGGGCTGGTGTCGTTTGGCCACCTGCAACCCGATCTCTTCATGGTTGACATCCTGCTGCCCGGCATCGATGGCGCCACCCTGGTGATGGGCTTGCGCCAGCACGCCCTCTTCGGCCAGTGCCAGCTGATCGTGCTGACCGCCCTGAGCCAAGAAGAACTGGCGCCCTACGCCTACGCCTTGCAGGGCGTGACGGTGGTGCACAAGCCGCAGATGGTCAAGGAACTCCCCGGCCTGATCGGGTCGGCGTTGAAGCATCTGCTTGGCAAATCCAGCGCCGCCCACCCGACCGAGACCTGAGCCCAGCCCGCCCATGCCAGACGTCGACCATGCCCTTCCCATTCTGGTGGCCGAGGATGATGCGGCCGTCACCCGGTTCATTCTTGAAGCCCTGAGCCGCCTGGAACTCGAGGCCGATTGTTTCCCGACGGTGAAAGCGGCTGCGGAGGCCGCGACAAAGCAGCGCTACGCGCTCGTCATCACCGATCTCATGTTTCCCGATGGGTCCGGCCTGGACCTGATCCAGGGCCTCAATCCGAAACTTCAGGGTACCCCTCGGGTGGTGGTCTTCAGCGCGGGCATCTATCAGGCCATGCGCAATCATCTGCTCTCGATCGGGGTCCATCAGTGCCTCTCCAAACCCTCGTCGATTGCCGAACTGGTACAGGTCATCCGCGATGCCCTGGGGTTTGCCGACTGGCCCGAAGCGCCTCGGCCCTCCCTCATTGAAGATCGCTCCAGCCTGCAACCCTTTGAGCTGGCGGCCATCGAGGACTGTTTTGATGGCGACCGGGATTTTTACGTCACCTTCAGGGCCACCTGCATCCGGCAGTTCACGCAGGACATCCGCGCAGGCGATGACGCCTGCGCCCGCGGCGACCAGGCCGCCCTGAGCCGTGTGGCCCACAGCCTCAAAAGCGTGTTGCAGACGCTGGGTTTCGCCGATCACGCCATCTGTGCTCAGGCGGTGGAACGAGCCGGCCACCAGGCGCCCTGGGAAGAGGCGCTGGCCGGCTGGGCCGAACTGCGCGGCCGGATGATCCGCAGCTTCGACCTGCCCACTTGAACAAAAAGAAACCCGGCACAACCATACACGCGGCCGGGTTGAAAGCACTCAAACGGTGCTCCCTGCTCAGGGAGTTAAACAGGGGCTGGGATCAACCAGCATCCTTACTATAGCAGGGTTATTATCTGGGCTTCGTCGGTTCGCGAATTAGGGTCTTCAATTGAGCGAGAAGCATCAGAAATCGAGAAGGCGGCCTGGGGCCTTTCCCGGTTATGTGGTGGCCATCGGGGCTTCTGCGGGTGGCCTCGAAGCCCTGGAGCGCTTTTTCAGTCACTGCCCGCCCGACACGGGTGGCGCCTTTGTGGTCATCCAGCACCTGTCGCCAGACCACAAAAGCATGATGCACGACCTGCTGGGTCGCTACACGCGGATGGCCGTCAACGTGGTGGCCGATGGCATGGCGGTGGAAGCCGACCATGTCTACCTGATTCCTCCTGGCACCATCATGCGGGTGCAGGACGGCCGGTTCGAGCTCACCCCGAAAAACCCGCATCAGCTCAGCCTCCCTATCGACATCTACCTCAGTTCACTGGCCGAAGAACAGGCTGACCGGGCCATCGGCGTCATCCTCTCCGGCACTGGTTCTGACGGCACCCGGGGCGCAACGGCCATCAACGCCGCAGGGGGCTTCCTGCTGGCGCAGGACCCTTCCGATGCCCGGTTCGACGGCATGCCCAGCAGCGTGATCGCCACCGGTCTGGTCGATGCCGTGCTGCCCGCCGATCACTTGGCCTCGCGAGTGGTGTCCTACATCAACAACATCCCGATCGAGCCCGCCGACATTCCCTCTCCCCTGGTCCGGGAAAGCCGAACGCCCGAAGAAGCCCAGGAAGGGATCCTGCAACTGCTGCTGCAATCGGGCGGCATCGACTTTCACGACTACAAGCAGGCCACGCTGCTGCGCCGGATCGAGCGCCGCATGCAGGTACGCCATCTGCGCACCATGGACGACTACCTTGCCGTGCTGGAGCAGGACCGCATGGAACTGACCACCTTGCGCCGTGAGCTGCTCATCCCGGTGACCAGCTTTTTCCGGGACACGGAGGCGTTTGCGGCCCTCAAGACCGATGTGGTGGAGCCCCTGGTCGAGCAGACCGGGCCGGGCGATCCGATCCGGGTCTGGGTGGCGGGCTGCTCCACGGGCGAGGAGGCTTACTCGATCGCCATGCTCTTCCTGGAAGCGTTCGACACCAAGAAACGATGGCCCAGCCTGAAAGTCTTTGCCACCGACGTGAATCAGCAGAACATCGACATCGCTGCCGCAGGGCTCTACCCCGACTCGGCCGCTGCCGAACTCACGCCCGAGCGCCTGGAGCGGTTCTTTCAGCGCACCGGCAATGCCTACACCGTCAAGGCCGACTTGCGGCAATGCATTGTGTTTGCCCGGCATAACCTGCTGGTCGACCCCCCCTTCACGCGGATGTCGCTGGTCAGCTGTCGCAACACACTGATCTATTTCACGGCCGATGCCCAGCGTCGGGCCCAGAATCGACTCCAGTACGCCATCCGGCCCGATGGTTACCTGTTTCTGGGCTCCAGCGAATCCATTGCCGGCAACAGCACCGGATTCACGGTGCTGCATGCCAAACACAAGCTGTTTCAGCGCACCGGCAAGCTGTCTTCACCAGCCTTCACGCCCGACGAGGCCATGCGCAGCAGCCACCTGCCGCCGATCATGGGGCGGCGAAGCGTGGCCGGCACCCGACCCACGCTGGACGAGGGCAACCACGTCGACGAAGCCATGCATGCCCTGCTGCAGGATTAC
The DNA here is from genome assembly GCA_964516635.1 of uncultured Tepidimonas sp. GTDB lineage: Bacteria > Pseudomonadota > Gammaproteobacteria > Burkholderiales > Burkholderiaceae_C > CAZEZY01. The sequence continues at coordinate 12,706 of CAZEZY010000031.1, forward strand.
GGCCCGCCCTCCATGCTGATCAACGACCGGCACGAAGTCGTCCACATGTTTGGTGATGTCTCGGCCTTCTTCCGCGCCAGGGCCGGGGTGGCCAGTCTGGAACTGAATCGCATCCTGCCAGACAACATCGTGCCCGTGGCCTCTGCCCTGCTCTTCAAATCGGACAAGGAAAACGCGCGCATGGTGTCCGACCTCTTGCGCCTGCCATCAGATGAACAAGGCGAACTCGCGGTTCGCCTGGCCGCCCGACCCATCCGCACCCGAAACGACGAGCGACTGATGCTGCTGTGCTTCGAACGGCAGCGCAACTTGCCCGCTTCGCTGCCCGCGGTGGTGAATGTGGATGCCGAAACCATGGCCCGTGTGGACATCCTCGAACGCGAACTCGGCGCCACGCGCGAAAGCCTGCAGGCCACCATTGAAGAACTCGAAACCTCGAACGAGGAACTCCAGGCCACCAATGAAGAGCTGATGGCCTCGAACGAAGAGCTGCAAAGCTCCAATGAAGAGCTCCAGTCGGTGAACGAGGAACTCAACACCGTCAACGCCGAGTTCCAGGAAAAGATGAGCATCCTCAACCGGGTGAATGCCGACCTCGACACCATGACCAAGGCCGTCGGTGTGGCCACGGTGTTCGTGGACGAGGCCATCCGGCTGACCCGGTTCAGCCCCGATGCGGCGAACATCTTCAAGCTGCGCGACACCGATGTGGGCCGTCCCCTCGACGAGATTGCCCATGTCCTCAGATACCCCGGTCTGATCGACGACATGCGGCTCACGCTCACCACCACCCGCATGCTCGAAAAGGAGGCCCGCGGGCCGGATGGCAAGGCGTATCTGGTTCGTGTCCTGCCCTATGGCATCGCGTCTTCTCAATCCCGGGGAGTGGTGGCCACGTTTGTGGATATCACGGCCTTCCACGATCGGCAGCGACTGCAGAGCGTGATCGATGCACTGCCCGAGCACGTGGCGGTTCTGGAAGCCGATGGCACCATCGCCATGGTGAACGCCGCCTGGATACGGTTTGCCCGAGCCAATGGCGACACCGATCTCCGCTGGTCGGGCGTCGGCGCGAATTACCTGGACGCGTGTGCCACCTCGACCGTCAGCGAGGAAGGCCTGCAGGCGGCCAAGGCCCGGCTGGGCATCAAATCGGTGCTGGAAGGCACCTCTTCATCGTTCTCCATGCAGTACCCCTGCCACTCACCCACCGAACAACGCTGGTTCGTGATGAACGTCGCGCCCATCCACGGCCAGTACCACGGTGCGGTGGTCAGCCACATCAACATCACCACCTGGTACCCAGGCAACACCTAGGATGCGCAAAGCACCGCAGGGAGTTTGCGCAGCAGATCGACATCGGTCGTGGCATCAAGCTTTTCCTTGAGCCGGCGCTTGTAGGTGTGGGTGGTCTGGGGGCTGATGCCCAGGCGGTGGCTGATGGCCTTCTGGCTCATGCCCGCCAGCAGCAGATGCGCCACCTCGCGCTCCTGTCGCGACAGACCGGTCCGGGCGCCCTCCTTGCGAAGCTCCAGATAAGGCACATGGACGGCCGCGGATGGCACCGGGCCGTCCATGCCCAGGATGGCCGGGTCGACATAGGTTTTGCCCTGCATCACGGCATCGAGTGCATCGAAGAGCCGGTCTCCCGGGCTGCTCTTCGTCACGAATGCGCTGGCGCCCAGGTGAAGGGCGCGCAGCACCACCGCGCTTTCATCGTGCATGCTCAGGATCACGATGTGGGCCGTGGTGAGTTTTCGCAATCGGGGCAACGCCTTCAGGCCGGGCAATTCGGCTGAATGGGACTCGCCCACCGGGACCGGGAGGTTCAGGTCAAGCAGCACCACATCGGCCAGCGGCAGTTCGGGCAGCGACAGCAGTACCCCGATGTCCTGTGCCTCAGCCAGGATCTGGCAATCCCCTCTGACCCCGAGCAGATGGCGCAGTGCCGACAGCACCATCCGGTGATCATCGGCCAGGATGATCTTGATGGAGGCCACAGGATGCGATTCGCGTTCAGGGGTTTTCATCAGACGTCCGATTCATCCAGAGTTCCAGCGTAACACGGGTACCGGCGCCCGCCGCCGAATCGATGCTGAGGTGGGCATCAATCAGGCGGGCGCGCTCGCGCAGGCTGGTCAGGCCCAGCGTGTCGCCCGACTGGGCGGTCTGCACGTCCATGCCCACCCCGTCGTCGTGCACAGACAGTCGCAGCAGACCGTCAAAAGGCACGGTCGCCCGAACCTTGACGACCGAGGCCCCGGCATGCCGGGACACATTGTTCAGGCTTTCGCGCAAGATACCCAGCAACACATTCACCCGCCACTCGTCACCATCGGGCAGTACCTCGTCGATCTCCAGATCCATGCGTGTGGCACCCAGCCAGAGGCCAGCAAATTCCTCGGCCAGTTTCTGAATCGCCGCCTTCAGGCCCAGGGCTGCGAGGGGTGGCCGCAATCGGTGAGCAATGGCACGCAGGGTGGTATGCGCCTGATCCAGTGAGTCGATCCAGTGCGAAAGGGGCAGATCCTCAGGGGAATCTGGCCATTTCCCGGTCTGAATGCGCCGCTGCGTGGCTTCGATCTGCCAGCGCATGCCCGTCAGTATCTGCCCCACCTCATCATGCAGTTCGTGCGCGAGGTCCTGCCGTTCCCGCAAACCGACCCGCTCTCGCTGGCGTATCCAGCGCTGGATCTGTTCTCGGCTGCGAATCAGTTCATCGATGTCGAGCACCACGCCAAACAGCTGACGTCGGCCTTCCGATCCCAGATCCACAAGAGACAGAGACACTCTCACCCAGCGCACCCGGTTCAAAGGCATGATCATGCGCAGTTCAACCGTACGGCTGTCGCCCGCTGGTCGGCGCCACAGGTCCGACAGGGCCTGGCGCAACACCGGCCGATCTGCCAGATCCACCAGTTGCTGCCAATCGCGTCGGTGGTGGAAGGCACTGGCGGCCTTGCCTGTGAGTTCCACGAAGGCCTCGTTGTGCTGAACCGCCCCCGATTCGAAATCGAATGTGAACCAGGCCAGATGCGCCAATTCCTCCATCAGGCTCAGGTGATTCAGGCGAAACTCGGCCGCCTGCTCGGCTTCGACCATCCGGGAGACCTCACGGCTCAGGGTGAGGATCGAAGAAACCCGACGCGCGTTGCCCGGATCCTGAAACAGGGGCACACCCACAAATTCCATCCAGACGTAATGCCCTTGCTCATGGCGAATCCGAAACCGGCCCTGAACGGACGCGCCACCCAGGATGGCCTCGTGGTAGCGTTTGCGGACCCGGATCAGGTCGTCAGGATGGATCCACTCGTAGGGACTTCGACCGATCAGATCGACCGGACGCCGACCCGTCACCCGTTTGATCTGGGGGGACACCAGCCGATACGTGCCGTCCGGGTCATGGATGGTCAGCAAGTCGGGCAGATGGGGCAAGGCCTGGGCCAGGTATCGGGCCAGCGTGGTGTCGGCAGGAAGCATCTCGACTTCGGGAAAGGTACAGCGGATCGTTTCCTTGATTGTGGACGATTCGGGCTCTTGCACGAAATCCGTTCGCCATAGAAAGGGCGTGCTCGGCGCGTTTCGCAATCGCCTACCAGGGTTCAGAGGGCTGATCGCTGCCTTGTGATAGAGTGATCAGGGCACTTCCATCAGACAGACTTCACTCATGATTTCAGGCTTTCGCATCGTCGCAGCCACTGGCATCGACCAGGGAGACCGGGATTACCAACAGGACCAGCTCTTGCTCACCTCCCACCCTCGGGTGAAATCGTGTGTCCTGGGCGTGGTGGCCGACGGCATGGGGGGTCGCAGTGGTGGCCGCAATGCTTCCGATCAGGTCCTGCTCACGGCTCAACAGCTGCTCGACCGCTACGATCCGGATTCGGATGACCCTTGCGACTTCCTGGAGCGGATTGCTCGGGAGGCCCATATCGTGATCAGACTCACGGCGGTGTCTTCGGAGCAGGAACCCCACAGCACCATGGCCGCTTTCCTGATCAACCCGGATGGCACCTGTGCCTTTGCCCATTCGGGGGATTCCCGCCTGTACCACTACCGGGCAGATGAGCTCCTGCATTGCAGCAAGGACCACTCGTTCGTCCAGACGCTGGTTGAACGTGGCGAGCTCACCGAAGAACAGGCCCTTTACGATACCCGCAGCAACCTGCTGATGCATTGCCTGGGTGCGGAAAGCGAACCGGTGGTCACCCGACATCCGATCGGTCAGCTACAGCCCGGAGATACGATTCTGGCCTGCAGCGATGGACTCTGGCATTACTTCAGCCCGGATGAACTGGGTCGTGTGGTTTCCCAACTGAGCCCCCGGCAAGCCTGCGAGTTTCTGACACACAAGGCGCGTCAACGGGCCGAAGGCCGTGGTGACAACCTGTCCCTGATCATCGTCAAGCTGGAACCACTGTTCGTCCCACCCGAGCCTCCACCCGATTCCCCCGATAACTTGCCCACTGAACCGACTCAGGTGAGCGAAGTGTCCACCTCGCGTCGCTCCTGGGCCAGGTACCTCTTCGACTGCATTTCATTGAGTCGTGAGACCGTCCGGGGAAACTCGTGCGACAAGGGTCCTTCGGTATAGAGGGATTCGGCTGGCACCGCAGCCGACAGGATGAACTTCACACGGCGGTCGTACAGCACATCGACCAGCCAGGTGAATCGGCGCGCCTGCGACGCCATGTTCACGGGCATGTGAGGCACGTTGCTGAGCAGGACGGTGTGAAACTGGGTGGCAATTTCCAGGTAATCGTTCTGGGAGCGGGGTCCACCACACAGCGTCCGGAAATCAAACCACACCACGCCACCCGCCCGACGGATGGCACGGATCTCGCGGGCTTCGATGTGCAGCGTCGGCTCTTCGTCATGGGCTTCGGCCAGGCGTTCGAAGGTGGATTCCATTTCCGCTTCGGCATCCGGGCCGAGCGGCGTGTGATACAGCCTGACCTGCTCCAGCGTGCGTCGCCGGTAGTCGGTCCCGTTGTCCACGTTCACCACCTCCATGGTCTGTTTCAACAGTTCGATCGCGGGCAGGATGCGGTCGCGATGGAGCCCATCCGGATACAGACCGTCCGGATGGAAGTTGCTCGTGGTGACCATGCCGATGCCGTACTTGCGCATGGCGTCCAGCACCCGGTGCAGCATCATCGCATCGGTCACGTCGGCCACATGAAACTCGTCGAAACACACCAGCCGATAACGGCGGGACATGCGCTTTCCCAGTTCGTCCAGCGGGTTAACGGTCCCCTGAAGTTCGGCCAGTTCACGGTGCACTTCACGCATGAACTCATGAAAATGCAGCCGCGTCTTGCGGCGAAGCGGCACGGCGTTGTAAAAGCAGTCCATGAGGAAGCTCTTGCCACGCCCCACCCCGCCAAACATATAGACCCCGTGCGGAATGGGCAGGCGATTGATCAGCTTCTTGAGCGCATTCGAGCGTTGCTGCTTGAAGTGCGACCATTCGGCGGCACAGCGCTCAAGCGCCTCGACCGCGCGCAGTTGTGCCGGATCGCTCTGGAAACCGCGCGCTTTCAACTCCGCTTCATAAGCCACGCGCACCGGTCCGTGAACCGGAACATTGGCCCCCGCTGTCGATGCCTGCATGATCCGCTAAGGACTCGAAGGATCAGAAATTCAGGGTTCGCTTGTCCACTGCGAGTGCGGCTTCCTTGGTGGCTTCGCTCAGGCTGGGGTGAGCGTGGCAGATGCGCGCGATGTCCTCCGCGCTGGCCTTGAACTCCATGGCCACCACGGCTTCGCTGATCAGCTCGGAAGCCATCGGGCCGACGATGTGGACACCCAGGATTTCGTCGGTCGTGGCATCAGCCAGGAACTTGACCATGCCTGTGGTGTCACCCAGCGCTCGGGCGCGTCCGTTGGCCAGGAACGGGAAGGTCCCGGCCTTGTAAGCGACGCCATCGGCCTTCAGTTGCTGCTCGGTACGACCCACCCAGGCAATTTCGGGACTGGTGTAAATGACCCAGGGGATGGTGTTGAAGTTGACATGTCCGTGCTGGCCAGCGATGCGCTCGGCCACCGCCACGCCCTCTTCCTCGGCCTTGTGGGCCAGCATGGGGCCACGCACCACATCACCCACGGCCCAGACGCCAGGCAGATTGGTCTTGCAGTCACCATCCACCACGATGGCACCGCGCTCGTCCAGGGCCAAGCCCACGGCTTCGGCATTCAGGCCGATGGTGTTGGGCACCCGGCCGATCGACACGATCAGCTTGTCGGCATCCAGCGTCACCGCCTCGCCCTTGGCGTTGGTGTAGGCAATGCTCACGCCCTTCTTGGCGCTCTTGATCTCACCCACCTTGACACCCAGTTCGATCTTCAGGCCCTGCTTGTCAAAGGCCTTCCTGGCTTCCTTGGCGATCTGCTCGTCAACGGCACCCAGGAAAGTGGGCAGCCCTTCAAGAATGGTGACATCGGCACCGAGTCGGCGCCAGACCGAACCCATTTCCAGGCCGATCACGCCAGAGCCGATCACGGCCAGTTTCTTGGGCACCGCACCCAGACGCAGCGCACCGTCATTGGACAGCACATTGACCTCATCGAATGCCACGCCTGGCAGCGCGCGTGCGTTGGAGCCCGTGGCCACAATCACCTGCTTGCCGGTGAGGGTCTCGGGCTTGTCGCCGGCCACGGCGATCTCGTAACCACCATCCACCGCCTTGACGAACGAGCCCCGGCCATGGAAAAAGCTGACCTTGTTCTTCTTGAACAGGTAGAGGATGCCATCGTTGTTCTGCTTGACCACGGTGTCCTTGCGACCGATCATTTTGGCCACGTCCATGGTCACCTTGCCGGTGCTGATGCCGTGATCGGCAAAGTGGTGGTTGGCGTGTTCAAAGTGTTCGCTCGACTGCAGCAGCGCTTTGGACGGGATGCAACCCACGTTGGTGCAGGTGCCACCCGGGGCTGGGCCACCAGCGGCGTTTTTCCATTCGTCGATACAGGCGACTTTGAAGCCCAGTTGGGCGGCGCGGATGGCCGCGATGTAGCCACCGGGGCCACCACCGATGACGATGACATCAAATTGTTGGGACATGATTTTTCCTGATGGGGTTGGCAAAACGCCCCCGAAGGGGCGTTAGGAAACTGAACCGGCGGATCAGATGTTGAACAGCAGACGGGCCGGGTCTTCCAGCGCCTCTTTCATGGCCACCAGACCCAGCACGGCTTCACGGCCGTCGATGATGCGGTGATCGTAGGACATGGCGAAGTAGTTCATCGGGCGCACCACGACCTGTCCGTTTTCCACCACAGCGCGGTCTTTCGTGGCGTGCACGCCCAGAATGGCCGACTGCGGCGGGTTGATGATGGGGGTGGACAGCATGGAGCCGAAGGTGCCGCCGTTGGAGATGGAGAAGGTACCGCCGGTCATCTCTTCGATGCCCAGCTTGCCGTCCTTGGCCTTCTGGCCGAATTC
>CAZEZY010000032.1:0-19890 GCA_964516635.1 uncultured Tepidimonas sp.
AAGCGACTGGGCACCCCTGAGGAAATCGCCAACGTGTACGCCTTCCTCGCCAGCGACGATGCCAGCTACGTCAATGGTGCCGTGATCGAGGTGTGCGGCGGCATGACGGTCTGAACGGCGCGTTGCAGCTCAGGTGCGCTGGCGCATGGCCTCGTAGAGGCACACCGCGCTGGCCACCGAAACGTTCAGGCTTTCCACCGCCCCGCGCATCGGGATGCTCACCAGTTCGTCACAGGTCTTGCGCGTGAGTTGACGCATGCCTGGTCCCTCGGCGCCCAGCACCAGTGCCACCGGGCCTTTGAGGTCGACCTCATAAATGGTCTTGGGCGCATCGTCGCTGGCACCGATGATCCAGATGTGGCGCTCTTTGAGTTCGTTCAGGGTACGAGCCAGATTGGTGACCATGAAATAGGGCACGGTTTCGGCGGCTCCACTGGCCACCTTGGCCACGGTGGCATTGATGCCCGCCGCATGGTCTTTGGGAGCGATGACGGCCTGGGCACCTGCGCCGTCGGCCACGCGCAGGCAGGCGCCCAGGTTGTGAGGATCGGTCACGCCATCCAGCACCAGAAGCAAGGGGGCTTCGCCACCGCCCTGCTCCAGCTGATCCAGCAGATCATCAAGCGAACGGGCCTGCGCCACGGGCTTCACCAATGCGCCCACCCCCTGGTGGCCGTGGCTGCCCGCCAGCTTGGCAATGCGCAGACTGTCGGCCTCGATCAGCCGGGCACCCGCTTCCTTGGCGCGTTCCACGAACTGCTTCATCCGGGCGTCGCGGCGCGACGGGTCGACGTAAATCTCGATGATGGAGTCGGGCGCCGTTTTCAGGCGCACGCCAACGGCATGAAAACCGAACAGGACTTTGGGGGAAGACATCCCCGGATTATCAGGCCTCGGCCTCTGCGGTTTCGCGGGCCTGGCCGGCCTCGATGGTGATGCGACGCTCGCAACGCTGGGCAATCGAGCGGTCGTGGGTCACCAGCACCAGGGTGGTCCCCTGCTCGCGGTTGAGGTCAAACATCAGTGCCATGACCTTTTCGCCGGTGGCAAAGTCCAGGCTTCCGGTGGGCTCATCGGCCAGCAGCACCGCCGGATGCACCACAAATGCCCGCGCCAGCGCCACCCGCTGCTGTTCGCCACCCGACAGCACACGGGGGTAATGACCCAGTCGCTCACCCAGCCCGACTCGCTGCAGCATCAGGGTGGCGGCCTCGCGGGCATCTCGACGCCCGGCCAGTTCCAGGGGCAGCATCACGTTTTCCAGGGCAGTCAGGTTGCCCAGCAGCTGGAAGCTCTGAAACACAAAACCCACCTTCTGGGCACGGACGGCCGCCCGCTGGTCTTCGTCCAATGCGAAAATGTCGACCCCATCGATGTGAACCGTTCCGCGACTGGGTGTATCCAATCCGGCAACAATCGACAGCAGCGTGCTCTTTCCCGAGCCCGATGCCCCGACGATCGCCACCGTTTCACCCCGGCGCAACTCGAAATCGATGTCGCGCAGGATGTCCAGCGTCCCCGTGGCATCGGTCACCGATTTGGATACCTGCCGCACTGCAATCATCACATCTGACATGAATACGCCCAATCCATTGAACAGACGACACTTTAACGCCATCGCACTGGGAGCCGGGCTGGGAGGGTTATGGCCGTTGCAAGCCATGGCCCGACAGCCGGTGGTGTTGATCGTGGGTGACTCGCTCAGCGCCGAATATGGACTGCGTCGAGGCAGTGGCTGGGTGGCCCTGCTGGAGCAACGACTCACCGACCAGAAAATGCCCGCCCGGGTGGTCAACGCCAGCATCAGTGGCGACACGACTTCGGGCGGCCGGTCGCGCCTGCCTGCCCTGCTCCGCACCCATCAACCCGATGTGGTGGTGATTGAACTGGGAGGAAACGATGCCCTGCGCGGCCTGCCGCTGGACATGACACGCGACAACCTGCGTGCCATGGTACGTGCCAGCCAGCAGGCAGGCGCACGCGTGCTGCTGGTGGGCATGGAAATGCCACCGAATTACGGTATCCGCTACGCGGAAGATTTTCGGCAGTTGTTTGTCGATGTGTCCCGTTCTGAAAAAGTCCCGCTGGTGCCCTTTTTCCTCAAAGGGGTGGCCGATGGCCCCGACCCGGTGGCCCTGTTTCAGCCGGACCGCATCCACCCCAATGAAACGGCTCAACCCATCATGCTGGACAATGTATGGCCCCGCCTGCGCGATCTTTTACCCAAAGGCTGACCCGATTCCATGCCCGTTGCCACCCTGCCAGCCCCTGCCACCATCGATCGCCTGGACGATTTTGATGCGGTCATTGACGCCCGTAGCGAAGCCGAGTTTGCGGAAGATCACGTTCCAGGGGCATGGAACTGGCCAACCCTCAACAACGAAGAGCGCATCCTGATTGGCACCCTGTACAAACAGGTGAACGCCTTCGAGGCCAAAAAGCGTGGGGCGGCCCTCTCCGCACGCAACATCGCGACACACATCGAACGAGAGGTGATCGACAAACCCAAGGGCTGGAAACCGCTGGTGTACTGCTGGCGAGGCGGCAACCGCAGTGGCGCATTGGCCACCATTCTGGGCGCCATCGGGTTTCAGGTGACCTTGATCGAAGGCGGCTACAAGGCGTGGCGCAATGCCTTGCTGGCCCAGTTGCCCGTGTTGTCGAAGCGATTGCATTACCGGGTGGTATGCGGCCCAACGGGGTCGGGCAAGACACGCCTGCTGCAGGCGCTGGCCCGGCGAGGCGCACAGGTGCTGGACCTGGAAGCGCTGGCCTGCCATCGCAGTTCGGTCCTGGGGCTGGTGCCTGGACAACCCCAGCCCAGCCAGAAGCAGTTTGACAGCATGATCTGGCAGGCCCTGCGCCAGTTCGATCCGGATCGGGTGGTGTTCGTGGAAAGCGAAAGCAAGAAGGTGGGGAATCTGCGTGTCCCCGATGGCCTGATGGACGCCATGCGCACCAGCCCTTGCCTAGACCTGCAACTGAACGACGACGAGCGTGTGGCATTGCTCATGGAAGACTACGACCACTTCCTGAAAGATGCTTCGTTTTTCTGCGAACGGCTGGATACCCTGGTCACGCTGCGTGGTCATGAGACCATCGATGCCTGGAAATCACAGGTCAAGGCAGGTCAGTCGGCTGCCGTGGTGCGGGCGCTGCTGCAGGTGCACTACGACCCTGTGTATGCCGCCTCCATCCGGCGCAACTTCGTGCAATACGGAAGCGCCCTGCCTTGCCCGCTGGCCAACCGCTCATGGGCCGCGCTGGATGCGCTGGCCCGAGACATCGTGGCGCGTCAGACCAGCACCGTCAGCGCCTGAGACAGATCGGCCTGGAGGTCTTCAACGGATTCCAGCCCGACAGCAAAACGCACCAGCCGTGGCGAGTGCGGCCAGGGGGTGGTGCGCATGGCGGGAATATCGTACGGCACACACAAGCTGATCGGGCCAGCCCAGCTGTAACCCAGCCGGAACCGCCTCAGCCTGTCGCAAAAGGCATCCACCCGCTCGGGCGTCAACCCGGGCTGAAACACCACGCTGAAGAGGCAGGCGGCCGCTTGGGCGTGCGCTTGCCAATGCGCATGACCGGGTGAACCGGGCAAAGCCGGGTGAAAGACCCTGGCCACCGCCGGCTGCAACTGCATCCACTGCGCCATTGCGCGGGTGGCGGCGTCCTGGGCGTGGTAGCGCAAGGCCACACTGGACAGACCCCGCAAGACGAGTTCAGCGTCATTGGCTCCCACGCCCAGACCGAGCCGCATGTGCGTCAGCAGCAGACGCCGATGCAGGCCTTCATCCCGGGTGACCACAGAGCCCATGAGCACATCAGCGCCCCCGCTGGGGTATTTGGTGAGCGCTTGCATGGACACGTCCACACCCGCATCAAACGCCGAAAACGCGATACCGGCACCCCAGGTGTTGTCGAGTGCGGTGAAGATACGCCCTGCGCCATCGCCATGCCCCAGCCGTTGATTGGCTTCGCGCACCACCTGCACCAGACCCGGCAGGTCGGGGTACTCCAGCGTCACCGAGCCAGGAACCTCCAGCCACACCAGACGCGTGGAAGGTCCGATGCGCGAAGCGAGATCGGCGGGGTTCATGGGATCGTAAAACGTGTGTCGAACCCCCCAGGCGGCCAGTTCACCCTCGGCAAAGGCCTTGCCAGGGCCATAGGCGTTGTCGGGAATGAGCACTTCATCGCCCGTGCGCAACAGCGACATGTCCACCAGTGCAATGGCAGACAGGCCGCTGGGCGCCAGCAAACAGTACCTGCCCCCCTCAAGGGTGGCAATGCGCTCTTCCAGGGTGAAGGTCGTGGGGGTGCCATGCAGCCCGTAGGTGTAGGCCGATTTGTCTTTCCAGTCGCGCTGCCGCATGGCTGCCACGCTCGGGAAGATCACGGTCGACGCCTTGTGAACACCAGGCGCCACGGCATCAAAATCGGTCGGCGGACGGTAGGGGTGGTGGATGAGGTCGGTTGGCAGGCTCATGAAATGGCGGCTGCGAAATCAGACTTTCCACTTGGCCAGCAACTGGGCAGGACGCAGGTTGTCGTAGGCCTCGAACGGCTGATGAATCCACGGATTGGTGGGCAGGAACTCCACCGAATAGTCGGGGGTGAACACCGAGACCGCCTTGGTCCAGATGACGGCACTGCGCAACTCCGAAATGGGTTCGTAGTTGTTTCTCAGCATGTGGATGACCGCATTGAGGGTGTGACCGGAATCGGCCAGATCATCCACCAGCAGGACCCGTCCGGCAATTTCTCCCTTGGGTGTGGTGATGTACCGGGCGATGTCCAGCTTGCCCTGCACCGTGCCCGCTTCGGCCCGGTAGGAGCTGGTGGACATGATGGCCAGCGGCTTGTCGAAAATGCGGCTGAGGATGTCGCCCGGACGCATGCCACCCCGTGCCAGGCACAGAATGGTATCGAACTCCCACCCCGACTGGTGAACCTTGATCGCCAGTTTCTCGATGAGGTTGTGGTACTCGTCGTAAGACACGTACAGGTGTTTGCCATCTTCGGTCAGCATCAAGGTCTCCTGGTTAGCGATCGGTCAACGGGTCGGCCATCAGGCCGCGTAAGGATGGTGGAGCAGGATGGTGTGATCGCGATCCGGGCTGGTCGACACGACGTGAATGGGAACGCCCGTGACCGCCTGAATGCGGCTGAGGTAGTTCTGGGCGTTCGCGGGCAGATCGTCGTAAGACGTCACGCCCACCGAGGATTCGGTCCAGCCAGGCAATGTTTCATAGATAGGCTCACAGCGAGCAATGTCGTCGGCGCCCAGTGGCAGGATGTCGATGATCTCACCATCCAGCCGATAGCCCACACACAACTGGAGTTCGGACAGACCGTCCAGCACATCAAGCTTGGTGATGCAGAGCCCACTGAGTCCATTGACCTGGGCTGAGCGCTTGAGCAGCGCGGCATCAAACCAGCCGCAGCGGCGCGCCCGTCCGGTGGTGGTGCCTTTTTCCGCGCCCACGGTGGCCATGTGCCAGCCTGGGGTGCCTTCGGTTTCCCAGTCGAGTTCGGTGGGGAACGGACCGCCACCCACCCGCGTGCAATAGGCCTTGGTGATGCCCAGCACGTAATGCAGCAGTTGTGGACCCACGCCAGCCCCTGCGGCTGCATTGCCCGCGACACAGTTGCTGGAAGTCACGAAAGGATAGGTGCCATGATCAATGTCGAGCAGCGTCCCTTGCGCCCCTTCAAACAACAGGTTGACACCTGCCCTGTGGGCTTCGTTGAGTTCACGCGACACATCGGCAATCATGGGCTTGATCAGTGCGGCGTGTTGCAGCGCTTGGGCCTGCACAGCCTCGGCCACCACCTTGCCATTCACGATGAAAGCCGACAAGGGCTGATCTTTCAGCCAGACAACGGCAGACCAATCCACCTGGGCCGCTCCCAGCAGGGCCAGTTGCTGGTTGTAGTAGTCAACCAGTTCATGCAACTTGGCGGCAAAACGGTCGGGATGCTTGAGATCCTGGACGCGCAACGCCCGACGGGCCACCTTGTCTTCGTAAGCAGGACCGATCCCCCTGCCGGTGGTACCGATCTTGGCAGCACCGGCCTTTTCCTTGGCCACTTCTCGGGCCACATCCAGAGCGGCATGAAAAGGCAAAATGAGAGGACAACCCTCACTGACTCGCAGCCGTGATCGCACCTCCACGCCGGCTTTTTCCAGCCCCATGATTTCTTCAAGGAGCTTGCCAGCAGAAAGCACGACACCGTTGCCGATGAAACACTTCACCCCGGCCCGCATGATCCCGCTGGGGATGAGGTGCAGCGCGGTCTTGACCCCGTTGATCACGAGCGTATGACCCGCATTGTGACCACCCTGAAAGCGGACCACGCCACGGGCGGTTTCGGTCAGCCAGTCCACCAGTTTGCCCTTGCCTTCGTCACCCCACTGGGTACCCACGACGACAACGTTGCGCCCAGGATGGGCCTTGAATGTGTTTACGCTCATTTATTCGATTCCAACAGGAAAATCAGGTAGCCAGCGGGTGCAGGATCCAATGGCCGTCGCGCTCCGTGAGCACGCGGTCGCATTCGAATTCTTCCACCTCATGCTCATGCCCGGGCAACACGCACACGACGGTTTCACCCTGGGCTCGCAACGCGGCAATGGCCGCCCGCAAGGACGGGGCACTGCCCCAGGGGGCACGAATGGCGGTCTGCAGGATCGGTCGTGGCAAGGTTGCCACCAGTTCCTTCAGGTCCAGGCTGAAGCCGGCGGCAGGTCGGCGCCGACCGAAAACCGCGCCCACCTCATCGTACCGTCCACCCCGAACGAGTTCAACGGGCGTACGGGACGCGTCTGCCGAACCGAACAGGGCATATCGCATACCGGTGTAGTAGGCGTAACCGCGCAGATCGGCCAGATCGAAGGAAACCTCCACCCCGTCGACCTGTTCGGCGAGCCAGCGAAGGTCATCCAGGGCCTGACGCATCGAATCCGATGATGGAAGCACCCGATGGGCTTCTTCAAGCACATCCCAGCCTCCATGAAGACGCGTCAGGTTGAACAGCCCCTGCTGCACATCGGCAGGTAGCGATGCGCCCTCCATGCGCAAGGTCGCAACATCCTTGGCGGCCAGCGCCGAATGAAGCCTCGCCACCTGTGAGGCATCGAGGGGCATCTTGGCCAGCAGGGCATCGACAATCCGGACATCGCCGAGATCCAGCACCTGCTGCTGGATACCCGCTGCACGCAAAGCCGCCACCGATAGCTCGATGACTTCCAGGTCGGCTTCGCGGCCGGCATGACCATAGATTTCGGCACCCAGCTGCAGGGGCTCACGGGTGCCATGCGGTCGGTCGATCCGGGTATGGACCACCGGGCCGCAATAACACAGGCGAGTGACACCCGAACGGTTCAACAGATGGGCATCGATGCGAGCCACTTGAGGCGTGGTGTCGGCCCGAAGTCCCAATGAGCGCCCGGACAGCTGATCGACCAGCTTGAAGGTCTGCAGATCGAGCGCTTCACCCGTACCGGTCAGCAGTGAATCGAGATGTTCCAGCAACGGGGGGATGACCAGCTCGTAACCGTGAGCGCGTGCCGTGTCGAGCAAGGCGCGTCGCAAATCTTCTATGTGCCGGGCCTCGGAGGGCAGAACATCGGCAAATTGATCCGGTAGGACCCAGGCGGACATGGGAAAAGCTGTGCTGTTAAAAAAGGGATTTTACCGGCATAAAAAAAGCGACCCGCCAACGGGCGGGTCGCGATCAACAAGAGTCCTCAGCGGCCGCCAGGCGAACTGCCACGGATTCCCCGGAAGAATTCCGACGACGGGTCCATGACCAGCACATCATTCTTGCTGCTGAAGCTCACGCGATAAGCCTCCAGGCTGCGGTAGAACTGGGCAAATGCCGGGTCCCGGCCAAAGGCCTCGTTATAGGCCCGGGCAGCTTCGGCATCGCCTTGGCCCTTGACCTTCTGGGCATTGCGGAAGGCTTCCGACACGATGATCTCACGTTGGCGATCGGCGTCTGCGCGGATTTTTTCGCCTTCGGCAAAGCCGGTCGATCGCAGTTCGTTGGCCACACGCTTGCGTTCGGCTTCCATCCGCTCGAACACCGATCGCGTGATCGTTTCAGCATAGTCGATCCGTGTGATCCGCACATCCACCACGTCCATCCCCCAGGGCTGTTCGGCGCCGCGAACCGCAGCCAGCACCTCACGCTTGACATCGGCCATCAGTTGCTCACGGCGGGTCGACAGCAATTCGCGAACGGTGCGTTTGTTGACCTCCTGCTGGAAGGAGTTGCGGACCACCCGGTTGAGCTGGATGGCACCCGCACGCTCGTCGAGGCCCACGTTACGGATGTAGGCCGAGGGATCCGAGATACGCCAGCGAACAAACCAGTCGATCACCACGCGCTGCCGTTCGGCTGTGATCATGGGTTCGGTGTCGGAACTCTCCAGAGTCAGCAGACGCTTGTCCACGTAGTTCACATTCTGGAACGGAGGGGGCATCTTGAAATTGAGCCCCGGTTCGGTGACCACACGCTGGATCTGTCCGAGCTGGTAGACCACACCAAACTGGCGCTGATCCACCACGAATAGCATGGAACTGCCGATGGCAAGCAACAACAGCAGCGAAGAAAAAATAAGTCCGATCTTGTTCATGATGGGTAAGCCTCCCTGTGATCAGCGGGTGTCACGCGTGCGTGAGCGGTCGTCACGGGCTCGGGGATCGCTGGGCAGCAAGGGCGCCGCCGGCGAGCCAGTGCCCAGAGTGCTTCCACCGCTTGCGGCGGGGGCTGGCGTCGGCGCTCCCGCCGACTGCATGATCTTGTCTAGCGGGAGATACAGCAGGTTGGAATTCTGCCGGGTATCGATCAGCACCTTGGTCACGTTGCTGTAGACCTCCTGCATGGCTTCGAGGTACAGTCGCTCGCGCATGACCTGAGGAGCCTTGGCATGTTCGGCCTGGACCAGACGGAACCGCTGCGCATCACCCTCTGCCTGGGCGACCACCCGGGCTTTGTAACCTTCCGCCTCCTCGATCAGACGAGAGGCCGTACCGCGAGCCCTTGGGATCACGTCATTCGCATACGCTTCGGCTTCGTTCTTGGCCCGCTCGCGTTCCTGCCCGGCCTTCAAGACGTCGTCAAAAGCCGCTTGGACCTGCTCCGGTGGACGCACACCCCCTTGCTGGAGGTTGATACCCACCACCTCGATGCCCACCTGATAACGATCCAGAATGTTCTGCATCAGGGCACGCACTCTCGGCGCAATCTGATCGCGCTCGTCCACCAGAGCGGCGTCCATGCGCATGCTACCGACCACTTCACGAACCGCGGTCTCGGCGGCCCTCAGCACGGCCGCATCGGGGTCACGGCTGTTGAACAGGTAATCGCGGGCGCTGCTCAGGCGGTACTGGACCGCAAACTTGATCTCGACGATGTTCTCATCTTCCGTGAGCATGGCAGAGTTCCGCAGACCAGTGGCCCGGATCACGGCATCACTGCCCACATCCACGGACCGGATCTGGGTCACAAACACCGATTCATGCCGCTGGATGGGATACGGCAGACGCCAGTTGAAACCCGCACCGACCGTGCTGTGGTACTTGCCAAACTGCGTGATCACCGCTTGCTGGCCTTCCTGCACGATGAAGAAACCCGTGCCCAGCCAGATCAGCACCGCTACGGCGCCAATGAGACCGGCACCGATGCCGGTGCTTTTCGGATCAGGCTTGAAACCCCCACCGGATCCGTTGCCCATGCCCCCCCGGCCTCCACGGCCACCCTTTCCAAAGAGGCCATTGAGCTTGCGATTGAAGTCACGCCACAACTCGTCCAGGTCAGGCGGCCCCTGGTTCGCGCCTTGTGGACGGTTGGAATAAGGGCGGTTGTCGCGGCTGTCGCGATCGTCACGCCTATCCTGATCGTCGGGCGCTCCATCGCGACCGCGTTCACGCCCCTCTTCGCGCGAGGAACCATCGTCGTCGCGGCCCCAACGGGGGTCGTTCAGATTGAACATGCCTTTGATACGTGACCACCAGGGGAGGCGGTTAGGCAGTGAATGCAGATTCATGAGCGGATTTTTTCTTGAAGACGATGGCATATTGTGCCGAATCAGGCGGGGGCGTTTTCTGCAAACGGTCTTTCACCGGGCAAAGCCTCGATCAGACGCTCTGCCAGCATGCTGCGCAAGGCATTCAAGCCCTCACCGGTGTGCGCACTCAGAAAGATACGAGCCACCTCAAGGCCATCGAGTTCCATCGTATCGGAACGGTGTGAAGGCCGGCGATCCTCGGGCAACGCATCCAGCTTGTTGAAAACCAGGATCTGCGGGATGTCATGCGCGCCGATTTCCGTCAACACCGTCATCACGTGACCGATCTGTTCGAGGTACGAAGGGTTCGAGGCATCAACCACGTGGAGCAGCAGATCGGCGTCTCTGGCCTCCTGCAAGGTCGCGGCAAACGCATCCACCAGGGTATGTGGGAGATCCCGTATGAAACCCACGGTATCGGACAGGGATGCGCTGCGTCCGACGTCACCCAGAAACATCTGCCGGGTGGTGGTGTCGAGGGTGGCAAACAGCTGATCAGCCGCGTAGGCGCGCGCCTTCACGAGGGCATTGAAGAGCGAAGACTTGCCGGCGTTGGTGTATCCCACCAGCGAAATGTTGAATGCGCCCCGACGCTCTCGCTGGCGCCTTTGCGTCATGCGCTGTTTCTTGACTTTATCCAGCCGTTCCCGGGTGCGCTTGATGGCTTCTCCGATCATCCGGCGATCGAGTTCGATCTGGGTCTCACCCGGACCACCCCGCATGCCGATGCCCCCACTCTGTCGCTCCAGATGGGACCAACGGCGAACCAGACGGGTGGACAGGTACTGCAGTCGGGCCAGCTCAACCTGCAGCTTGCCTTCATGACTGCGAGCCCGCTGCGCAAAAATGTCGAGGATGAGCAGAATCCGGTCGTTGACGGGCATCGCCATGTGACGTTCGAGGTTGCGCTGCTGCGCCGGACTCAATGCCTGGTCGAACAGGATCTCGCTGGCACCATGGGAAAGCGCCAGTGCCTTGATTTCGTCAGCTTTTCCGCTGCCCACATACAGTGCGGCATCGGGTGCCCGGCGCTTGCACGCCACACGATCGAGCACACGGAAGCCGGCAGAGGCCGCGAGCTGAGACAGCTCTTCGAGCGCGGCATCGAAATGGGGCAGACCCAGGTCGACACCGACAAGAATGACGCCAGGTGATGTGGGTGCTGGCGTAAGAGAGGAACCCAATGTGACGCTCAGGCCCCGTCTGCGCCCGGTGCGGCAGCAAACTGGACGGGTCGACCCGGGACAATGGTAGAAATGGCGTGTTTGTAGACCATCTGGGTCACCGTGTTGCGAAGCAACACGACATACTGGTCAAACGACTCGATCTGACCCTGAAGCTTGATCCCGTTGACGAGGTAGATGGACACCGGAACGTGCTCACGACGGAGCTGGTTCAGAAAAGGATCCTGCAAAAGTTGGCCTTTGTTGTTGCTCACGATATCTTCCGTGTTCAATGAAGTTTTGGAATGACAACCATAACACAGTCACCGGTGTCGTGCCGGGACCGATGTCCTTGTCCTATTCGTCGTACGGATTCGAGGCCGTCTTGAACTCGATGCGCAAGGGCGTGCCCACCAGATCAAAAGCCTTGCGGAATCGGCCTTCCAGAAACCGGCGATACGCATCCGTGACACCCTCCAGCGAATTGCCATGAATGACAATCACGGGGGGATTCATCCCGCCTTGGTGGGCGTAGCGCATTTTGGGTCGGTACATGCCACTGCGCTTGGGTGCCTGAAAAGCCACCGACTCCTGGAGGAGTCTCGTGAGAACCGGGGTGGGCATCTTCTTGTTGGCTGAAGCATAGGCCTGTGCGATCGATTTCCACAAAGGGGCAATCCCTTGTCGCTTGATGGCTGAAATCGTGTGCATGGGGGCAAACTTCAGGAAAGCCAGACGGCTTTCTATCGACCGTTGCAACTGTTCGCGCTGGTAGCTGTCGATCGCATCCCACTTGTTGATCGCGATCACCACGGCACGACCACTGTCCAGGATGAACCCGGCGATGTGGGCATCCTGCTCGGTCACCCCTTGCGTCGCATCGATGAGCAAGAGCACGACGTTCGCGTTTTCGATCGCCTGGAGTGTCTTGACCACCGAGAACTTCTCGACCGCTTCGAAAACCTGACCCTTGCGGCGAAGTCCTGCCGTATCGATCAGTTCAAATTTCTGGCCGTTGCGTTCAAATGGCACCGAAATCGCATCACGGGTGGTGCCAGGGAGGTCGAACGCCACCAGACGCTCCTCGCCCAGCCAGGCATTGATGAGCGTGGACTTGCCGGCATTCGGACGCCCCGCCACCGCGAGCCGAATCACGGCCTCCACTGGCGCAGGCGATTCGTCTTCCTCGTCTGGCCAGTGCAACTGGTCCAGCGCGGCTTCGATCATGGAACGAACGCCTTGGCCATGGGCAGCCGAAACAGGGACCACCTCCCCAAGACCCAGCTCGTAGAACTCGGCAAGCTGACTGCCTGCCTTCATGCCTTCTGCCTTGTTGGCCACCAGCAGACAGGGTTTGTCCAGCTTGCGCAGGTAATTGGCAATGTCATGATCCTGCGCGCTGAGTCCAGCCCGGGCATCCAGGACGAAGATCACGACATCCGACTCGGCGACCGCCTGACGGGTCTGCCGGGCCATTTCCTTGTAGATGCCGCTGCTGGCATCGGGCTCGAAACCGCCTGTGTCAATGACAATGAATTCCCGCTTGCCGAGGCGGGCACTGCCGTAGTGGCGATCGCGCGTCAGGCCAGGGAAATCGGCCACAATCGCATCCCGCGTCTTGGTCAGCCGGTTGTAAAGGGTGGATTTGCCCACATTCGGGCGCCCGACCAGAGCGATGACCGGTTTCATTCAGGACGCCAGCCGAACACGCCACCATTGCGGGTGACCGCGACCAGGGTGTTGCCCACCAGCATGGGGCCGCCCACCACCGCAGACCCATCGGTCGACAGCCGGTTGAGCATGGCGCCGTTGTCTCGGGACATCAGGTGGATGAATCCCTGCGCATCCCCCACCGCAATGGAGCGACCGGCAGCCAGCGGCGCGGTCAAACCGCGATGCAGGAGCGCATCACTGGACCAGGCCCGCTCACCACCCGTGCGGCGCCAAGCCACCACCCGACTGTTGCGCTCGACGCCATACACCCGGTCCTGATCGGCGTGCACACCCACCGCCCCGTCTGACGGCTGCGTCCATTCCAGCGCACCACGTGTCGCGTTCACACAGCCCACCGCGGCCTGAAATGCCCTGGCACAAACCTGATCACCCACCCGGCCAACACGACCCACCAGGTCGACCAGGCGCTCGATCTCGTTCGCCCCACGGGGCGTGGCAATGGCTGCATCCCAACGGGTGCGTCCGTTCATGGGGTCCAGGCCGACCATCCGTCCGGCAATACCCACCAGCAAGGTATCGCCGACGGCCGTGATCACCCCGGACTGTTGCAAGACCAGGGGATCGGTTCCGCGGGCGGACTGTGTCCACAAACGGGTGCCCGTCTGGGCGTCAAAGGCGGCAACGCTGCGATCACCAGACAGGACGAAGACCCGCTGACCAGCCACCAGTGGGGCCGTGAAAACACGGGCAGGCATCCGAACCCGCCACACAACGCCACCTGACTGCAAGGCCACCAGCTCGTTGGAGCGGGTCACCACGGCAGCGATCTGTCCGTCTGATCCCACGGCCGCAGACAGTGGCTCGCCCACTTCCAAACGCCACAGGGTCTGGCCAGTGGCGGCATTCAGTGCCGTGACCGCCCCGGCGGCATTGGCCAGAAACAGGGTTGAACCCTGAATGGCGGGCGTCATCCATGCATCAACGGGCCCGATGGAAGCATTCCAGGCCAGCGAGGCTGGCACCAGAGGGGTGACCGGTGCCAGCGGTGTGGGTTCAGGCCGCTTGCTGCCGGATGAGCAGGCGGTCAGCAGACCCGCCACCACTGACAGCACCAACAGGCGTCGAGCCGAGGACAAGAGAGCTGGAGCAAAGCTAGTCATGAATAGACCTCCACGGTCACGGGGTCGTGATGGCCGGATCCACACCCAGCGCGTTCAGTTTGGACTCGACCATGCGACGGTAATCCACATCGTCTGACAGGGCAGACCATGCTTCGCGGTAAGCCTGCCGGGCTGCATCCGTCTGCCCTTGAGACAGCAGAACATCGCCTCGACGATCGGCAAAAAGACCGGCAAATTCGGCAGGCGCCGCTGCCCCTAGGGTCTGAAGGGCACCAGAGGCATTGCCGGCCTCGAGCTCGAGTGACGAAAGCCTGAGGCGAGCGACCGCCACCACGCCAGGATCGCGGGCTTTGTCCACCACCACTCGAAGGGCCAGGATCGCATCCTCAGCGGCACCCGTGTCCTGCAGCACCCTGGCGGCCATCAGACCGGCTTGCTGAGCCTGAGCAGACGAACCTGCCTGCTTCTGGATGTCGGCCCAGACGCGCTTGACCCGGTCGACATCGTTGGCACGAGAGGCACGTTCCAGTTCCTCATACAGCACAGCGGCCTCCAGGGCCGATTTGCGCTGCCAGTACTGCCAGCCGTTCCATGCAGCAAAAAAACCCAGAACGGCAATGAGCAGCCAGGTGATGAGATTGCCGTAACGGGACCAGAAGTGCTTCATCTGGGCCAGTTGTTCCTGTTCTTGCAGGTCGTAAGGTGAGGCCATGGACTAGGTAGGGGAATGAATGCTGCGTGTGCAGGGATTGTAGGGGTTAGGCTGAATCACGCCGGTGGGGCGGCTCAGCGCAGGCGAGCTGCCCAGGCCGATACTTCTGTCAGCGGCAACAGGGTCTGTTCGGTGATCGCGCCCTGCGCATCGGCACGCAGGGGTTTGACGGCCACCTGGCCGGCGGCGAGTTCACTTTCACCAAAAATCAATGCATAGCGTGCCCCGCTGGCATCGGCCTTCTTGAACTGGGACTTCATGCTCCCCTGCCCGTCCGGACCACCGGCGTGCATCTGTACCGCCACGCCGGTCTGGCGCAACGCACGCAACACCTGCATCACGACAGCCTGCCCTTGCATCTGAGGCACGATGGCATAACAGTCTGGCGCCAGGTTGGCAGGCAGTAGCGACTGGGCCTTGAGCAGTTCCAGAATCCGCTCCACCCCCAGCGCCCAGCCCACCGCCGGAGCGGGCTTGCCACCGATCTGCGCAATCAGGCCATCGTAACGCCCACCGGCGCAGACCGTGCCTTGCGCGCCCAGCGACGTGGTGACGAATTCGAACACGCTGAGGTTGTAATAGTCCATACCCCGCACCAGGCGGGGGTTGATGCGATAGGCAATGCCCTGGGCATCCAGCAGGCCACGCAGGCCGTTGAAATGCGCCAGCGACTCAGCGCCGAGGTGGTCCATCAGTTGGGGCGCAGCCTCCACCAGGGCTTGCATGGCCGGATTCTTGGTGTCGAGGATGCGCAGCGGGTTGCTGTGCAGACGGCGTCTGGCGTCTTCATCCAGTTGCTCTGCATGCTGCTCCAGATAGGCAATGAGCGCCTGCCGATGGGACAACCGCTCAGCCGGTTGACCCAGACTGTTGATTTCCAGCGTGACGTCGGTCAGGCCCAGTTCGGCCCACAGGTCGGCGGCCATCACGATGAGCTCGGCATCCACATCCGGGCCGGCAAAGCCCAGCGCCTCGGCACCGACCTGATGGAACTGACGGTAGCGGCCACGCTGTGGACGCTCGTGGCGGAACATCGGCCCCATGTAGTAGAGGCGCTTGGGGCCATCGTAAAGCTGGTTGTGCTCGATCACCGCGCGCACCACGCCGGCGGTGGCCTCGGGGCGCAAGGTGAGCTGTTCGCCGTTCAGGCGGTCTTCGAAAGAGTACATCTCCTTCTCGACGATGTCGGTCACCTCGCCGAGACCACGAATGAACAGGCCGGTGGGCTCGACGATGGGCGTGCGCACATTTCGGTAGGCGTATCGCGCCATCAGGTCGCGGACCTTGCTCTCCAGCCACTCCCAGTGCACCGATTCCGGCGCAAAAATGTCGTTCATGCCTTTGACGGCACTCAGTTTCTCTGCCATGAGCTTCGTATGAATGCGTTCTGGATGCCCTTAAACCGGGTGACCAAACTTGTTGTGAATATATTCTTGAACGATCTGCTGGAACTCGGTGGCAATGGCCTCGCCCCGCAGGGTGAGACGCTTCTCGCCATCGATGAACACCGGGGCAGCGGGCGCTTCGCCCGTGCCAGGCAGGCTGATGCCGATGTCGGCGTGCTTGCTTTCGCCCGGCCCGTTGACGATGCAACCCATCACGGCGACCTTGAGGTTTTCCACACCAGGGTAGCGCTCGCGCCACTGAGGCATGGAAGCCCGCAGAAAATCGTCGATCTGCTTGGCCAGTTCCTGAAAGGTGGTGCTGGTGGTGCGGCCACAACCGGGGCAGGCCGTGACGCTGGGCACAAAACTGCGCAGACCCAGCGCCTGCAGGATCTCCATGGCCACCACGACTTCCTGAGTGCGCGACTCGCCAGGCTGGGGGGTGAGCGACACGCGAATGGTGTCACCGATCCCCTGCTGCAACAGCACCGACAAGGCCGCCGCTGAGGCCACCGTGCCTTTGGTACCCATGCCCGCCTCGGTCAGGCCCAGGTGAAGCGGGTAGTCGCAACGCCGATGCAATTCCTGATAAACGGCGATGAGGTCCTGCACCCCACTGACCTTGCACGACAGCACGATGTCCTCAGGCTTCATGCCGATCTGCTCGGCCTGGGCAGCCGACTGCAAGGCCGAGGTGATCAGTGCCTCGTACATGACCTGCCTGGCATCCCATGGCTTCACCCGGCGCGCGTTCTCGTCCATCATCGAAGCAAGCAGATCCTGATCCAGACTGCCCCAGTTCACCCCGATGCGGATGTGTTTGTTCCAGCGCAACGCCGCTTCGACCATCTGGCCAAACTGCCGGTCCTTCTTCTCGCCCCGCCCCACGTTGCCCGGGTTGATCCGGTACTTGGAAAGAGCCTGTGCCATGTCAGGGTGATCGGTCAGCAGGCGGTGGCCGTTGTAGTGGAAATCACCGATCAGGGGAACCGGAATCTCCATGCGGTCAAGCTGCTCGCGGATGTAGGGCACCGCCTTGGCTGCCTCGTCGTTGTTGACGGTGATGCGCACCAGCTCGGAACCCGCCATCGCCAGTTCCCTGACCTGAATGGCTGTGGCCACGGCATCGGCGGTGTCCGTGTTGGTCATGGACTGAACCCGGACGGGTGCGTGGCCACCCACGGTGACCTGATGCGATCCCCATGAGACGGTACCCATGCGAGACTTGCGTTGGCCAAACGGACTGGAAACCGGCTGGCCAGGCTCTGGATTGGAAAAATCGACAGCCATGATGATCAGTTGACCTCGAAGCGGGCCACGTTGTTTCGTGTGTGGGGTGTCATGTCGAATGCCTGACCCCGCAACGAGACCTCCACCATATCGGCACGACCGACCACCACAGTCAGGGGAAAGTCGGCAGACAGCGCCACCGACTCACCCGGCTGGAGACTGCGTTGAACCAGCACCCGCCCCGATGACCCGGTCACCTGTACCCAAGACGCTTCGACAGCCCGTAGAACGAAACCACGGGCCCTCTCGTCGGACGAGGGTGGCAACGTGGCCGGTGTGACGTCGACCAGCGAGGCCGATGACTGAGTCGTCGTTGATTCATCCGGAACGGCCAAGACAGGCTCGGGCGCGGGCACCGGGTTTTCAGGTGCACCGGACACGGGTTCGACAAGGGCCGGTGAATGTTCAGCAGGCAGATAAAACCACATGACCAGCGCGACCACGGCCAGCAACACGGCCAGACCGACTGGCCATGACAGCCGGGGATTGATGGAAGCAGCAGATGGACCGGAGACGGTCGCCTTGCGTGACGGCAGGGGCTGGTTCAGCGAACGGTCGATATCGCTCAGGCGCACTTCTCCGCCCGCCGGAAACGTGGCGAGGATGGGAGCGGGATCGACCTTCAGTACCCGACAGACACTCAGAGCCAGCGCTCTGGCGAATGTCATGTCGGGCAATTCATCGAAACGCCCCGCCTCCAGGGCTTCAAGCCGTTTGACGGGCACTTTGAGCATTGCGGCCATTGCCACAGGATGAAGACCCGCTCGCTCACGGGCCTGTTTCAGGGTCAGGGCAGGCTTGGCACCGCCTTCTTCCAGGGATGTCTCTGCCTCGACGGGAGCGCCGTTGGTGCCAGTGGTGGGTTCACTCATGGAAAGCCCCTCGCTCATAGGCATTGGCTTCACGGGATTCGGGGAAACGGCGCAACAACTGGGTCCCCAGTTGGCGTGAGGCCTCGCGGTTCTGCAGCCGGTTTTCGATTTTCACGCCCAGCCAGAGCGATTCCGCATTGGCCAGTTCGGAATTGTTGAGGCGCCTGAGGTAAAACCGGGCGCGCTCGGTTTCACCACGCTGGTGCAACAGCAAGGACAGGTTGTACAGGGTGATCGGATTCAAGGCATCCAGCTCGAACGCCCTCGCCAGACTCTGCTCCGCTTCGGCCTTCTGACCGGCACGGGCCTGACAGATACCCTGGACCATCCAGGTTCGAGCCGCAGACGCATAAGCCGGTGCCTGCAAGGCCCTTCCAAAAGCCTGAACGGCATCGCTGTAGCGCTCTTGCTGACAGTGCATCCAGCCCAGGTTGTGCCAGGCGTCGCCATCTCGGGGCGACAGACGCAAGGCCTGCTGAAAACTGTCCTCGGCCAGCCGGGGCTCATTGAGCTGCATGAAGATCAGGCCCCGCAGGTTGTAGGCTGCCGGGAAGCCCGGGTCGGCATTCAGGGCCTGCTTGACCTCATCGAGTGCAACCGTCGTCTGCCCCTGCTCGAAGTAGCCGGCAGCCAGTTCCAGTCTGACGCGGGCTCGGCGTCTTGCCTCCGGCTCATCGGACTGGGTCATCCAGGCCCTTTCCGACTCTGAAGTCACCGGGCTGCTGCCACAAGCCGTCAGGAAGACCAACACAGCGAAAGACAGTCCGATCGACCATCGCCAGCGTGACATCATGCGGGAGTCTCCTTGTGGGTTTGCGCCCAGGTGATGACCTGTTCGCCCTGCCGAAGCCGGGCCATGCGCTGGGTGACGCGGGTCCGGTCCTGGACATCGCCAGCCAACTGGCCGCAAGCGGCGTCGATGTCATCACCGCGGGTTTTGCGCACGGTGGTGATGATACCGGCCGCATTCAGTCGATCCGCAAATGCCTTGACGGTATCGCGCCCAGAGCAATGCAAACCGGAGCCGGGAAACGGGTTGAATGGAATCAGGTTGACCTTGGAAGGGACACCCCGGCCGCCATGGTTCCGAAGCAGATGAATCAGTTGATCGGCGTGCTCGGTCTGGTCATTGACCCCGGCGAGCATGCAGTATTCGAATGTGATGAAGTCCCGCGGGGCTGCTGGCAGGTAGCGCAGGCAGGCATCGAGCAACTCGGCAATCGGATACTTGCGGTTCAGTGGCACCAGATCGTCACGCAACGCGTCATTGGGGGCGTGGAGCGACACCGCCAACGCCACCGGACAGTCCTGGGCCAGCCGGTCCATCAGGGGAACGACTCCCGATGTGGACACCGTCAGGCGACGGCGTGACAGACCATACCCGTGGTCATCCAGCATCACCTTGAGCGCGGGGACGAGTGCATGGTAATTCTGCAGGGGCTCTCCCATGCCCATCATGACCACATTCGAAATGACCCGCTCCTGCACACCCAGTCGCTGACGCAGGAAATGTTCGGCAAACCAGAGCTGAGCCACGATTTCGCCCGTGGTGAGGTTGCGGCTGAAACCCTGGTGACCGGTGGAACAGAAGCGGC
>CAZEZY010000033.1:0-15155 GCA_964516635.1 uncultured Tepidimonas sp.
CAGCTTGGCGGCATGGACTTGCATCAAGTGTGACAAATGCGTCGCCAGCACGGTCTCGGAATCAACCACGGTATAGCCCGCCATTTGGGCGTTTTCCTTCTGCCGCTCGTCAATCCAGTGGGCGGGCAGTCCAAAAGCCGGGTCGGTGGTGGCCGTGCCGATCAGCGGGGTCTTGATGTGGCCGGGGTTGATGGCCAGGTGCTGGCCCGGGAACACCTCGCCCTCACCCACCACCACCCCACGCAGCGTGATGCGGTAGGCGCTGGGGCGAAGTTCCAGGTTGTCACGCACGTGCACAGCCGGTGGCAGGAATCCCACATCCTGCGCAAACTTTTTACGGACCCCCTTGATGCGGGTCAGCAGGTCACCCTGGCGGCTCTTGTCCACCATGGGAATCAGTCGGTAACCCAGTTCCAGCCCCAGCAAGTCCACCGGCTGCAGGTCGTCCCATGAGGCTTCTGCATCGGGCGCGGGCTGGGCGGCAGCCGCAGCGGCCTGCTGCGCCTCAACCTCGGCTGGTGAAGGCTTCTGCTGATTGCGCCAGATCCAGAATGCCACCGACCCGATGAGGAGGGCAAACGTCAGGAACACCACGTGCGGCATGCCTGGCACCACACCGAGCAGGAACAGCACCGACGCGGTCACACCCAGCACCTTGGGCGAATCGAACATCTGGGACACGATCTGATCGCCGAGTTCCTCTTCTTTGCCCACGCGTGACACCACCATGGCAGCGGCCACCGAAATCAGGAGGCCCGGAACCTGAGCCACCAGTGCATCACCCACCGCCAGGGTGATGTAGCTGTCGGCGGCTGCGCCGGCAGACAGGCCGTGCTGCAACATGCCGATGGCAAAACCACCAATGATGTTGATCAGCAGGATGAGGATGCCGGCAATCGCATCGCCGCGAACGAACTTCGATGCACCATCCATGTTGCCGAAAAAGTCGGCTTCTTCAGCCACTTCCGCACGTCGACGTCTGGCTTCCTTGTCATCGATGATGCCGGCATTCAGATCGGCATCGATGGCCATCTGCTTGCCAGGCATCGCATCCAGTGTGAAACGCGCACCGACTTCGGCGATACGTTCCGCACCTTTGGTGATCACAATGAAGTTGATCACCACCAGAATCAGGAACACGATCACGCCCACGGCAAAGTTGCCACCCACCAGGAAGGTGCCAAAGGCTTCGATCACCGAGCCGGCGGCGCCCGGGCCGGCATGGCCGTCCATCAACACCACACGGGTGGACGCCACGTTGAGCGAGAGTCGCATCAGCGTGGTCAACAGCAGCACGGCCGGAAAGGCGGCGAAATCCAGGGCCCGCTTCATGTACGCCGCCACCATCATCACGGTGAGGGCCAGGGCAATGTTCAGGGTGAACAAGATGTCCAGCAGCCAGGGCGGCAATGGGAGCACCAGCATGGCGAGCACCAGCATCACCAGAATGGGGGCTGCCATGGCGGCCCCCTGGCCGCTTCGATTGCCTAGCCATTTCTGGGCGGTCTGCATGAACACGTTCATGGGTACGGCTCCGGGATTCAGGTCGGTTGCGGCGTCGCGGTGCGGCCACGATGCGGATCGAGTTCGACGGGCACGTCCGGTTCAGGCGGCTGCCCAGGCATCGGCCCCTGCCCTTTCAGGGCGGCACGCAGGCGATACACATAGGCCAGCACCTGGGCCACGGCCGTGAACAGCGCCGCCGGTACCTGCTGATCGATGTCGGTATGGGCATACAGGGCTCGTGCCAGCATCGGTGATTGCAGCACGGGGACCTGGTTTTTATTCGCCACATCTCGGATACGCAGGGCTATCAGGTCCGCGCCTTTTGCAATCACATGCGGGGCGGCCATGGATTTTTCGTCGTACTTGAGGGCCACGGCGTAGTGGGTCGGGTTCATCACCACCAGATCGGCAGCAGGTACGCGGCTCACACTGTTGCCCTGGGCAATCTCACGCTGGCGCTGACGCAGCTTGCCCTTGAGTTGCGGATTGCCCTCGGTTTCCTTGTGCTCGTCCCTCACCTCCTTGAGAGACATCTTCAGCTGGTTCTGGTGAAGGTATTGCTGAAGGGGCACATCGATCAGCGCCACCAACAGCACAACCGTCAGCAGGCCACCCACCCCGACCACAAACCAACGCCCCAGCTGACTGAGCGAACTCTCCAACGGTCGCAGCAACAAGGTGCCAAACTCGACCATGTGCGCGCTGACAAACACCGACGCCACGATCGCCAGCAGCACCGTGATCACCAGAAGCTTCAGGATTTCGACCAGCTGCTGCTTGGAAAACAGGCGTTTGAAACCGCTGATCACACCGATCTTCGAGATATCCGGGACCAGCGGTTTGGCACTCCAGGCAAAAGAGCCGACGGCGATCTGCGACAGGCTGACCACAAGGGCCAGCACAATGCCCAGGGGCAGAAAGAACATCAATGCCTCGGTGGAGGCCAGCACCAGCACCTCGAGAATCAACCCGGGATGGCGAATGAGATCCTGATCAAACGACAAAGTGAGGCGCATGGCATGGCGCAGGCGCTCGTATCCCCAGGGAACCAGTACAAACAAAAGCACCATGCCGCCCCCCAGTACCGCCAGGTTCGACAGGTCTTTGGCACGCGGCACCTGACCGTCTTGCCGGGCCTTTTGCAAGCGCCGGGGTGTGGCGGGCAGGTTCTTTTCTTGGGTGGAGGATTCCATGGGCGGCGCAACGACTCGTTGACCGCATTGTCTGGCTCGGGCAGGATTTCTAAAGCCCGATAAAGGCGGGGGATGCCCGCCAGTTCACAACGATCAGAAACCCAGGCTGGACAGCAGATCGTCGACGTCCTGCTGGCTCTTGACGACATCGTTCCGGCCCTCGGGATTGACCACCGGCCCTAAAAGGGGTTCCCGGCCTGGCGCATCGGATGAGGGGCTGGCCTCGGCAGCATTGCCTCGGGTGTCAGGCTGCAAGGCATGAGGCGCGGCCTCCAGCAACAGTTGCAGCAGTTGTTCCTCGATGGTGGCAGCCAGAATCACGACTTTGCGGATCACCTGACCCGTCAGGTCATGAAAATCCTGGGCCATCATGATCTCGGTCAGGTGGGCGTCGGTCCGCTCGGTGCTCTGCTGGATCTTTTCGGTCCACTCCACCAGTTCGGGCATGGCCCACTTCAGCCCGGGTACTCCCCGAATGGTATCCACGAGTTGCTGGCTGTTGACTCGAACGGCGTCCTGCTCGGCCTTGGCCTCGTCCACGCGGTTCAGCACCTTTTCTGCGGCCTCACCCGTCAGGCGAGCAATGTATTCCAGACGGGATCGGGCATCGGGCAGTTCCTGTACCGTATCGTGGAGAACCGGGGCATAACCGAGTTCCTGAAGCGCATCATGCAACTGCCGGGTGATGGAGCCCAGGCGGTTGTAGACGTCGGCAGGGGGCTGTGAGGGGGGATGGTCGCTGCTCATGCCAACCTCGGGATCACCAGCCCATTTTCTTGAAAATGTTGGCGAGTTTCTCTTCCAGTGTGGCTTTGGTGAATGGCTTGACGATGTAACCGGCAGCCCCGCCCTGTGCGGCGGCGATGATGTCTTCCTTGCGGGCCTCTGCAGTCACCATGAGTACCGGAATGTGCTTCAGCTTGTCGTCGGCCTTGATCTGGTTCAGCAGTTCAAAGCCATTCATGTTGGGCATGTTGATATCGCTGACGACAAAGTCGAATTTTCCGTTGCGAAGCTTGTGCAACGCTGCCACGCCGTCCTCCGCTTCATCAGCGTCGGGATGACCTATTTCCTTCAGCAGATTGCGCACAATGCGGCGCATGGTTGAGAAGTCGTCAACGATCAGGAAGCGTAAATCGGGCATGGAAGGGAACTCGAAAAATAATGAACAAGTGTAAGGGTTGTAACCGGCTTGATCATGGGGTGGAGCCCTGATTCCCTGAGGGCAGACCTGACTGGGTTTGTCCCGGCAAGATGGATGCAGGCAACTGTCCATCGGTCGTTGTGGTGGACATCCGGTAACCTTCGGACATCCGCTCTTCAGCCTCACGGGTCATCACCAGGATGCTGATGCGCCGGTTGACAGGGTCAAATGGACGGTCTGCCAGAAGAGGCTGGCTGGAACCCATGCCAACCACTCGGGCCATCTTCCCATCTGGCAGACCGGCTGCCACCAGTTCACGACGGGTCGCATTGGCCCTGTCTGATGACAGCTCCCAGTTGCTGTAGCCCCGTGCACCGCTGCCGTAGGGGGTCGCATCGGTGTGTCCTGAAAGCGAAATTCGGTTCTCAACCTCGGCCAGGGTGGCGCCGATCTCCCGGAGAATGGCCTGCATGTACGGGCGGACCAGCGCACTGCCCACATCGAACATGGCCCGATTCTGATCGTCAACGATCTGGATATTCAGACCATCCTGCACCATCTCTATGCGAATCTGGTCGCGGAACTCCGTCAACAGCAGGTTGGCGTTGATGGCGGTCTCCACCTTTTCACGCAATCGCTGAATCTTTTCGCGGTCAAGCCGCATGGCTTCCTGACGGATCACCTGCGCAGCCAGTTCTCGGGTGGCGATTTCCACATCGCCGCGCGCCACTTCACCGGTGGTACGGGACAGGTCATCGCCGCCACCGGGCAAGATGCTGGTACTGGCTCCGCTACCGGTCCCACCCAGAAGGGAAACCATCAATGGCTGGCTGAAAAAATCCGAAATGCCCTTGCGGTCGGCCTCGGTGGTGGAACCCAGCAGCCACATGAGCAGAAAAAAGGCCATCATGGCCGTCACAAAATCGGCGTAAGCAATTTTCCATGCGCCACCATGCGCACCATGCCCGCCTTTCTTCACGCGCTTGATGATGATGGGTTGCAGCGGTTTTCCGGAAGCAGCCATGATCGAAGGTATCCGACTTATTTCTTGGTCTTGACGTGACCTTCAAGCTCGATAAACGTGGGACGTTCAGTGGAATACAGCACTTTGCGGCCAAATTCGATCGCCGTCATGGGCGCATAACCCTGCATGCTGGCCAGCAAAGTGGTCTTGATGCACTGCAATTCTTTGGTTCCCTCGTCCATCTTTTGTTCTAGAAGCCCAGCCAGGGGTTCAACGATGGCATAAGCCAAAAAAATGCCCAGGAAAGTCCCTACCAAGGCAGCACCAATCTTGCCACCAAGCACCTCGGGAGGCGCCCCCACCGATGCCATCGTCTTGATAACACCCAGCACAGCGGCCACGATTCCAAATGCAGGCAAAGCCCCTGCAAGACGGGTGAATGCCGCAACGGTCTGGTGCTCTTCCTGATGATGGGTTTCGATCTCGCTGTCCATGAGAGCCTCGATTTCATGCGCATTCAGGTTGCCGGAAACCATCATGCGAAGGTAATCGGTGATGAACTCGACAACATGGTGGTCGGTGCCCACAGCGGGATACTTCTGAAACAGGGGCGAAGCCTCCGGATTTTCGACATCGCTCTCAATGGCCATCAAGCCTTCTTTTCGGGCTTTTTGCAGGATTTCGTACAGCAACGCCAAGAGTTCCATGTAACGGGCCTTGGTGTATTTGCTGCTTTTCATGGCCTTGCCAAAACCACCCAAGGCTTTTTTCAGCACCTTGGCTTGGTTATTGACCGCAAAGGCTCCCATGGCACCGCCCAGAATGATAAAGGTCTCGATCGGCAATGCCTTGAGGATGATCCCCATGTTGCCGCCCGCCATGATGTAGCCGCCGAAAACGCAAACCAGCGCGACGACATAACCAATGATCATCTGCATGTATGTTCGACCCCTTGAAGAACAGTAACTCCATTATCGGCAGGATGGCCAATGGCTGGATAGTCGGGCACCCGTCGATGCATTATCGATGCTCACTCCGCCAAAGCTTGCGCCAGCGCAAGAAGGAGCGCCAAAACCGCCAGCCTGTCCACGCCCAACGCAAAGCCGACCGGGGTCGTCGCAGCAACACGGTGGCGGCCATCAGTGCAAAAACCCAGGGATTGCGGCGCACCCATCGACCAGTGCTCAAGGCCGTTTCGGCCATCACCATCAGGGGCTGAACGGCCTGCGCATGAACAGCCAGGCGGTCTCGCAAGAGGGTTGATCGCTGCTGAAGTTGAGATCTGCGAACCCAGAATTGCTGAGTGGCGTTCATGATTTCAATCGTTCGACATCCTGCCCCAACTCGTGTACCGTCGCTTCAAACCACCTGAGGGACTCTCGCATCTTTCGCTTCAACCACCAGAACCCCACCACAGCGAGCGTGATGAAGATCACAGAGAAAACCGTCAGGGCAAGAATTCGGTGCGTATCCCACAGGAGCACGGTCAGCAATACCGACAAAAAGGCCAAGCCGAGACACCCCAAAAAGGCAACGGCCAGTGCCAGCGCCATGATATGCGCCAATTGGTGGGCATGGTGGGCAACTTCCAGACCCAGCAATTCGAGACGGACGCGCAGAAGCTCAAGGCCATCATGAAACCAGCCTTTGATCCCAGCAACCAGGGGTTCAGCCTTTGGGGGCGGCTCGGAACTGGTAGAGCCTCGGTCCATCTCGACCTCGTCGGGCCGGTCAGCGACGGCTGATCAGCAGACCGACGATCAGACCGGCACCGGCCGCAATGCCGATGGATTTCCAGGGGTTCTCGTGAACGTAGTGGTCGGTGGCTTTGGCCACCTCACGGGTCTTCACCAGCAGGGCGTCCTCCAGATCACCCAGCTTGTGACGGGCGTTGCGGAGGTTGTCCTGCATGCGCTCACGCAGTTCAGTGATCCGCTCACCGGTGTGAGAAGCCGTTTCCGCCAGCAACTCCTCGGCATCGGCGATCACGAGCTTGAGGTCTGCCACCAGTTTGTCCTTGGGGGGTTGCGCTTGATCAGTCATGATGTTCTCCCGGTAAATGACAAAGACACTATATCAGCAGACCATCATGCGCTGGCAGGGTTCCGCAATCGGATGTGCAATTCACGCAACTGTTTTTCGTCAACCGGGCTGGGGGCCTGGGTGAGAAGACACTGCGCGCGCTGGGTCTTGGGGAAGGCAATCACATCGCGGATGGACTCCGCCTTGGTCATCAGCGTGATGAGCCGGTCCAGACCGAAGGCCAGACCCCCATGAGGCGGCGCGCCGTACTGGAGGGCGTCCAGCAGGAAACCGAACTTGAGCTGGGCCTCTTCGGGGCCGATGTTCAACGCAGAAAAGACCTGACTCTGCACGTCGGCGCGGTGAATACGCACCGAACCGCCACCCAGTTCCCAGCCATTGAGCACCATGTCATAAGCCTTGGCGATACAGCGGCCGGGGTCGGTGTCCATGAAGGCTTCGTGACCGTCCTTCGGGGCGGTGAAGGGATGGTGCACGGCATTCCAGCGGTTGGCTTCGTCATCGAACTCGAACATCGGGAAGTCGACCACCCAGAGGGGCGCCCAGCGGTCTTCGAAGAAACCGTTCTGCCTGGCCAGTTCGCCATGGCCAATCTTGATGCGCAAAGCGCCGATGGCATCGTTGACGATTTTGGCCTTGTCGGCACCAAAGAAGAGGATGTCGCCGTTCTGCGCACCCGAACGTTCCAGGATGGCGGCGATGGCCGCGTCGTGCAGGTTCTTGACGATCGGCGACTGCAACCCGTCTCGGCCGGCGGCAAGGTCATTGACCTTGATCCAGGCCAGCCCCTTGGCGCCGTAGATCTTGACAAACTCGGTGTACGCGTCGATCTCGCTGCGCGGCATGACCGCGCCGCCCGGGATGCGCAACGCCACCACGCGGCCATTCTTCATCTGGGCCGGCGCGCTGAACACCTTGAAATCCACATCGGCCATGACGTCGGTCAGCTCGGTGAACTGCAGCTTCACGCGCAGATCGGGCTTGTCGGAACCATATCGATGCATGGCATCGGCATAGGCCATGACCGGGAACTCACCCAGGTCGACGCCCATGGTTTCCTGAAACACGCTGGCAATCATGCCCTGGAACATGGCACGAATGTCCTCTTCTGTCAGGAAAGAGGTCTCGATGTCGATCTGGGTGAATTCAGGCTGACGATCGGCACGCAGGTCTTCATCGCGGAAGCACTTGGTGATCTGGTAATAGCGGTCGTAGCCTGCCACCATGAGCAGCTGCTTGAAGAGCTGCGGGCTTTGGGGCAGCGCGAAGAACTGACCATCGTGGACGCGGCTGGGCACCAGGTAATCGCGTGCGCCTTCGGGCGTGGACTTGGTCAGCATCGGGGTTTCGATGTCGATGAAACCCTGGGCATCGAGAAAGCGGCGGACCGCCATGGCCACCTTGTAACGCAGCATCAGGTTGCGCTGCATGTACGGGCGACGCAGGTCGAGCACCCGGTGGGTCAGACGGGTGGTTTCGCTCAGGTTGTCGTCGTCCAGCAGGAAAGGGGGCGTGACCGAAGGGTTCAGCACCGTGATCTCATGGCACAGAACCTCGATTTTCCCGCTCTTGAGGTGGTCGTTGATGGTGCCTTCGGGACGGGCCCGAACCACCCCCTTGACCTGCACGCAGAACTCGTTGCGCAGGCTCTCGGCCACCTTGAACATGTCGGGCCGGTCGGGGTCGCAGACCACCTGGACGTAGCCCTCCCGGTCCCGCAGGTCAACAAAAATCACGCCGCCGTGATCCCGACGGCGGTTCACCCAACCGCACAAGGTCACCGATTGACCCAACAGGACCTCGGTCACCAGACCACAGTATTCGCTACGCATCGCCATAGACTTCGCTCTCAGATGAAGGCCGGCGTGCGTTTGCCGGCCAGGGGGTGTTGAATCAGCCACCACCCTGACGCGGCAGCCTGGAATGGTTTCACTCAGTGACAGGCACAGGCGCTGCCACAGGGCGTGGACGCGGCCGCGCCGGCGTCGGTGCTGGGAGCAGCGGCAGCCGGCTCGGCCGCCGTGGCTGTCGCACCGGCCGTCGCACCGGCCGCCGCTGCACCGGCACCATTGCGGAAATCGGTGACATACCAGCCCGAGCCCTTGAGCTGGAAGCCGGCTGCCGTCAGCTGCTTGCGGAAAGACGGAGCCCCGCAAGCCGGGCATTCGGACAAGGGTGCATCGGACATTTTCTGCAGAACGTCCTTGGCATGGCCGCAGGACTCACACTTGTACGCGTAGATGGGCATGATGATTACCTGTGCAAACCGGGAAGGTCTGTCAATCAGAGACAACCTGCCATTATAGTTGGGGGGCCTTCACACCGACTTCAAGCCCGTTGGTCACCAGAGGCTCACGCGGACATACAGTTGCATGGCCAGCAGGCCCAGCACAAAACCCACCCCTCCATAGATGATGCCCTGAAGCAGACGGTTGGTGCGTTGCTGCTCTCGAACCAGATCCTGCACGTCCCGTCGCATATCGGCGGGGCGCTGACGCAGGTAGTCATGAAGCAGGCGAGGCAGCTCGGGCAGGAGTTTGGCGTACAGAGGGGCTTCTGCCTTGAGCTGGTTCCAGAACTTCTTTGGCCCGACCTGCTCGAGCATCCACTTCTCCAGAAAGGGCTTGGCGGTGCTCCAGAGATCCAGATCCGGGTCGAGATCGCGCCCCAGCCCTTCGATGTTGAGCAGGGTTTTCTGCAGCAGGACCAGCTGCGGCTGGATTTCCACATGAAAGCGCCGAGAGGTCTGGAACAGCCGCATCAGGACCAGACCCAGCGAAATCTCACGCAGGGGGCGGTCAAAATAAGGCTCGCACACGGCACGGATGGCGGCTTCCAGTTCGTCCACCCGCGTGCTGGCCGGGACCCAGCCGCTTTCAATGTGCAGTTCGGCCACGCGCTTGTAGTCGCGACGGAAAAAGGCCGTGAAGTTCTGCGCCAGGTATTCCTTGTCGAACTGGGTGAGCGTGCCGACAATGCCGAAGTCCAGCGAGATGTAGCGCCCAAACGTGTCGGGCTCCACACTGACCTGAATGTTGCCCGGGTGCATGTCGGCGTGAAAGAAACCATCCCGAAACACCTGCGTGAAGAAAATCGTCACGCCGTCTCGGGCCAGCTTGGGAATGTCCACACCGGCCGCACGCAGACGCTCCACCTGATTGATCGGCAAGCCCTTCATGCGCTGCATCACCAGCACATCGTTGCGGCAATGGTCCCAGTACATTTCCGGGATCATCACCAGTTGCAGATCATCCATGTTGCGACGCAACTGCGCCGCGTTCGACGCCTCCCGGATCAGATCGAGCTCGTCATGCAGGTATTTGTCGAACTCGGCCACCACTTCACGGGGCTTGAGTCGCCTGCCATCGGCCGACAGCGTTTCCACCCAGCCTGCCATCATGCGCATCAGGCCGAGGTCTTTTTCGATCACGGGCAGCATGCCGGGGCGCAAGACCTTCACCGCCACTTCTCGTCCATCCTTGAGCACGGCGAAATGCACCTGGGCGATGGAGGCACTGGCCACCGGCTTCTGGTCGAACACCTCGAAGACTTCATTCAGCTTCTTGCCAAAAGAGCGCTCGATGGTGGCCACCGCGACCACCGACGGAAATGGTGGTACCCGATCCTGCAGACGGGCCAGTTCTTCGGCAATATCCGGCGGCAGCAGGTCGCGTCGGGTGGACAGCACCTGACCGAACTTGACGAAGATCGGCCCCAGCCGCTCCAGCGCCTCTCGCAAGCGCTGCCCTCTGGGTGCCTGCAGGTTGCGACCTACCGAAATGACCCGCCGGATGGTCCGAACCAGCGGATTCTGAAACCCGGAAAGGACCAGTTCGTCCAGCCCGTAGCGCAGAACGACCCAGACAATGAAAACACCCCGGAAAAAACGATGGATCACGGAGTCTCCCGGCGAACCGCACGACGGACAAAGGCTTCCAGCCCTTGCCGCAAGGACCGGGCACCGGCCACGATGCGATAGGCCATGGGATCGCCCACCAAACGAGACAGGTCTTCCTCCACGTCCCAGCGCACGTTGTCAGCGAGCCATGCCACCTCCGCCGCCAGTTGAACATCACCCTGAATGTCCACCGGGGGACGCCCCCCTTCCAGCACGGTTCTGGCGAGGGTCAGGGGTGACGTCTCCTGGAGCGCGAGGCGCAAGTCGGGCGCGCGATCGGGTTCGGCGAGAGCCAACAGGCCCCCGGGTGTGGCTTGAAGGGTCAGCAGCATCCGGCTCCAGTGGATCGCGATGACCTTGCCCTGCTGACGGCGCAGCCGGTCCATGGCCTGAGGTTCCTGCATCAGCACATGGTTGAGGAGCAGCACGCAACGGTTCTGCAGCTCTTTTCGGAGCCATTCGGGCGGTTCTGGAAGCGCCCCGAGCAGGTCCTGCAAGGCTTCCGGGCCAGGAAGCGGAAAAGGAGACTTGGTCATACACCCGATTTTGACGGATAAACAAAAATGGGCACACCGTCGGGTGCGCCCACTGCAGAAAGCGACAGCCGAGTTACTGCAGGGCCTGCACCCCTGCAACCAGCCAACCGCCCTGGCCCGCTTTGGGTCGGGTGATGTTCCAGACCTCTCGGAACGGATTCGGTCCGGCCGAGGGCTCCTCACGGATCATCCCCGAAAACTCGACGCTGGCCATGTATTCGTCGTCCAGTTCTTCGATACCCAGCAACTGGGCTTCGAGCATCACCACCTCGGTCTTGTTGGGCGCTCCACCGGACTGCTTTTCGCGTTCGGCCAGCTGGGCCTGGATCTGCTCGATCATGTCGTCGGTCATCATGGCTCGGAGGGCCGGAATGTCGGCGCGGTCCCAGGCGTCCTGCAGCTTGATGAAGTTGCCTTTGGAAGCACGCAGGAAGCCTTCGGTGTCAAATCCGGCCGGAACGCCCCAGGTCTGCGAACCACTCAGTGCAGAACCGATCAGACTGCCTCCCTGGGAGGCTGGCGCGGCCTGGCCCAATGTGCTGTTGCCACGCTCCCAGGGACGGGCTGATGCATCGTTGCCCACATTCTGAGGGCTGTAGCTGCGAGCGGCCGCCTGACCCCCTGCGGCCCCCTGAAAGGCCATCGGCGAAGACGGTGCCCCCGCGCGGGAGCGGCGGATCATGCCGATCACCGCCAGGATGGCCACGCCCACCAGCAGCAAGAGCAGGAACTGGCCAAAACCCTCACCGAAACCCAGCGATGACGCCAGCCAGGCCAGACCCAGGCCAGCAGCCAGGCCACCGAGCATGGCACCCCACGGACGAGAGGCAGGGGCCTGGTTGGGTGTGGTGGCCGGGCGATTGGCATTCTGGGTCGCGCTCTGGGAGGGCGACTGTGTCGGCTGGGCCGGCGGCGTGTTGCGCTGAGTCACATTGCTGGACTGCTTGCCGAACGACAAGCCACCTCCCAGGCGCTTCTGCGCCCAGGCCTCCGTGGAGGACAGCACCATGACCAATGCCAGAAAAACAGACCAGAGTTTCATTCCCATCTCACTTCACAAAAAAGGACACATCTCAACACTTCAAGCCGACATGCAGCGCCGTGACACCCGCCGTCAGGTTGTGGACATCCACATGACCAAAACCGGCATCGCGCATCATGGCTCTCAGGGTTTCCTGATCCGGGTGCATGCGAATGGACTCCGCGAGGTAACGGTAACTGGCTTCGTCTCGGGCCACCCACTGCCCCAGTTTGGGCATGATGTTGAAACTGTACCAGTCATACGCCTTCTGCAAGGGCGGCGCCACCTTCGAGAACTCCAGCACCAGCAACTTGCCACCGGGCCTGAGTACCCGATTCATTTCCTGGAGTGCAAGTTCCTTGTGCGTCATGTTTCTGAGCCCGAAAGCCACCGTGACGATGTCGAAGTGGCCATCCGGGAAAGGCAGGTGCTCGGCGTCACACACCAGCGTGGGCAGCACCACGCCCTTGTCGAGCAGGCGATCACGGCCTTCACGCAGCATGGATTCGTTGATGTCGGTGTGCACCACGGTGCCGTTGGGCGCCACCAGCGGGGCAAAGGCCAGGCCGAGGTCGCCCGTGCCACCGGCAATATCCAGCACCCGGTCGCCGGGGCGCGGGTTGGCCACCGTGATGGTGTACCGCTTCCAGAGTCGGTGCAGCCCACCTGACATGAGGTCGTTCATCACGTCGTAATGGGATGCCACCGAATCGAACACGCCACGCACCCGGCGTGCCTTGTCTCTTTCGTCGACGGTCTCGAATCCGAAATGGGTCTGGCTCATGGTCGCTATGGTAGCGGCTCCTGCCCGCCGGTCAGTGATGATGACCGCAGGCGGAGGCGGCTTTTTCCGGCATGGGTGCATCGCGACTCATGCCGGCGGCCTGCAGACGGCGGTCGTAATCGGCCCACAGTTCGTCCTGTTTGACCCCGAGAAAGTACAGGTAGTCCCAGCTGAAAATGCCGCTGTCGTGGCCATCGGAAAAAGTGGGTTGCACGGCGTAGTTGCCCACGGGCTCCAGCGCCACGATACCCACCTCGCGCTTGCCCGTCTGCAGCACCTCCTGGCCAGGCCCATGACCCTGCACCTCGGCCGAAGGCGAATACACGCGCATCAGTTCGAAGGGCAGCTTGAAATGCGCACCATCCGAGAACACGATTTCCAGGATGCGCGACTGCGAATGCACCGTGATGTCCTGCGGGGTGGGGGTCTGCCTGTCGAGTCCGGCCATGAGATTGCTCCTGATGTATGAAGGAATGCTAGCGAGGGTCAAAACACCCCACTGGCAATGGCGGCATCACAGCCCGCGAGGCGCTCACGCACTTCAGCCAGCCGCTGCGCCGGGACTGGCTGATGAGCGGGCACCCAGAGCGGCGCCGGAAAGCGGCTGTCCCAGTCATAACGGGCCACCACGTGCCAGTGCAGATGGGGGACCACGTTGCCCAGTGAAGCCAGATTGACCTTGGTGGGCTGCAAATGGGAGCGAACCGCGCGTTCGACTCCGTTCAGGGCACGCATGCACAACCTCTGCTCGGCTTCTGTCAGATCGGTCCACTCGGCGACGTGGGCATTCCAGATCACCCGGTAAAAACCCGGAAAATCCTCGGCTTCAGCCCCCGAAACCCGGACCACTCGGTATTCGGTCTGGCGCCACAGCAGTTGCCCGCCCTCCCCGGCGCACAGCGGGCATGGCGCCGAAGCGCTCACACCAGCACCCGTTCGATACCGCCAGCGTTGGCCTGGGCCACGTAGTCGGGCATCCAGTTCTCGCCCAGGATCTGGTTGGCCATTTCCACCACGATGTAGTCGGCCTCAAGCAGACCATTGTGGAGGTCGTCACCATAGCGGCTGAGGCCCTGATAGCAGCTGGGACAGCTGGTCAGGATTTTCGTCTTGCCCTGGGGAGCAGCCACCCCGTGCTTTTCGGCCAGCTTGGCCAGCTGACTGGCGTTCTTCCGGAGCTCCTCTTCCTTGCGGAAACGGACCTGGGTGGAAATATCGGGCCGTGTCACACCCAGCGTGCCAGATTCGCCACAGCAGCGGTCGGCCTTGACCACGGTGTCTCCGACGAGGGCCTTGACGGTCTTCATCGGGTCCTGCAGCTTCATGGGCGTGTGGCAGGGGTCGTGGTACAGGTAGGCACCCTTGGACTCCAGCGTGATGCCTTTTTCCAGCAGGAACTCGTGGATGTCGATGATGCGGCAACCCGGGAAGATCTTGTCAAACTCGTAACCCTGCAACTGGTCGTAACAGGTGCCACAGCTCACCACCACGGTCTTGATGTCGAGGTAGTTGAGCGTGTTGGCCACGCGGTGGAACAGCACCCGGTTGTCGGTGATGATCTTCTCGGCCTTGTCGAACTGGCCTGAACCGCGCTGAGGGTAGCCGCAGCAAAGGTAGCCCGGGGGAAGCACGGTTTGCACGCCGGCGTGCCACAGCATGGCCTGCGTGGCCAGGCCCACCTGGCTGAACAGGCGCTCGGAGCCGCAGCCAGGGAAGTAGAACACCGCCTCGGTGTCGCTGGTGGTGGCCTTGGGGTTGCGGATGATGGGGACGTAGTTCTTGTCCTCGATGTCCAGCAAGGCTCTGGCGGTTTTCTTGGGCAACCCCCCGGGCAGCTTCTTGTTGATGAAATGGATCACCTGCTCCTTGATCGGCGCCGTCCCGACAGTGGCCGGCGGCGCGCCGGTCTGTTTGCGGGCCAGGCCTTTGAGCAGGTTGTGCGCCAAGCGCTGGGCCTTGAAGCCCACCCCCACCATGGCGGCCCGGGCCAGCTTGATGGTCTCGGGGTTGGTGGCGTTGAGCATGAGCATGGCCGCCGCGTTCCCGGGCCGGAAGCTTTTCTGCCC